>CP021373.1:0-300000 GCA_002600635.1 Rhizobium sp. ACO-34A
GGGAGCGGGTGCGAGCCGAGGCGGGCAGGGGCCACGGGTTGCTCCCGAGGAATTTCCCTGCCGTATCGTCCGGAAGCTTTCGGATCCCGGTATCAGTACATGATCAGTCCGCCATCGACGGCATACTGGCTGCCGGTCACATAGGAGGCATCGGCCGAAAGAAGGAAGAGGGCGACGGCTGCTGCCTCATCTGCCGTGCCGGCCCGTCCGAGCGGAACCTGATCGACGACGAAGGTTTCAAACCCCTGACGGGCTTCTTCAGGGAGGAAGCCGCGAAAATTGGTTTCGATCGGTCCCGGGACGAGCGTATTGACCCGGATGCCTCGCGGAGCCAGCGCCGAAGCCCAGGATCTGGCCATGGCGATGACAGCGCCCTTGGTCGCGGCGTAAAGGCTGGTTGCCGCCGCACCTTCGTAAGTCGAGCTGGAGGACGTGACCACGACCGAAGCTCCGGCCGCAAGATGGGGTGAAAGAGCCGCAAGCTGCAGCATCGGCCCGCGCACATTCGTCGCCATCATGCGATCGAACTGCGTGGCGTCCAGTTCCTCGGGAGAACCGAGCGTCGCGAAGGCGGCATTGAGCCACAGGCCGTCGAGTGGTCCGACGGATGCCACGATTTCAGCAAGAGCGGTCGCCGTCGGATTGGCGGCGTCATTGTTGACGACAAGCGCCCTGTCGCCAAATTCCTGCCGAGCCGATTGCAGCCTGCTTTCGTTCAGGCCGGTCAAGATCACCGTACCGCCTTCCGCGACGATGCGGCGCGCACCAGCAAGCCCCATTCCGCTCGTACCGCCGGTGATCAGGATGCGTTTGTTGTCGAACCTGGCCATGGATTGGTCTCCTTGCACAAAATCGTTTTCGAAACCGCCCGTTACTACGCTCGCCATCGTGGCCGACGCAACCGAGGGCGATGATTGGCCGGGCTGCACCTCATGAGGCTACAGCCCGGCCCGTTGTCATGCCTGCGGATCGAGACCGAAGGCCGGGTGATGGATCAGTTCCCCATGGGGAGCGTTGCCATCGAAGGGCAGGGCCTGAACCACCTCGGGCGGGCAGCCGGGAACGACCAGTCCGGGGAAGGACCGAAAGCCGAACCGGCTGTAATAGGCTGGATCGCCCACCAGCGCCGCACCCCGGCTCGTCAGTCGCAACCGGCGTAGCGCTTCCGCCATCAGGGCGGAGCCGATGCCCTGTCGATGTCTTGCCGGTAGGACGACGAGCGGGCCGATCAGGGCCCAGCCATCCCGGCTGCCGATCCGGGCGGCCGATGCAGCCAGATGGCCGATCACCTCGTCCCGCTCCTCGGCGACGAGGGAGAGGGAAAGCGCACCGTCTGCCCTGAGGCGCTCGACGATACGCGCTTCCGTTCCCGTGGCCTGGGGAAGAAGCTGCATGGCTTCCGTGACAAGGCGGCCGATGGCCGGGATATCGCCGGCGGTTTCATCGCGGATCAGCATGTCGTTACCCCTGGTTGTCGAGTTGCGCGCGGACAGCGAGGCGGCCGCGTTGCGATATCCGGTATGGACTTCCCGAACGGGATTCGATCAGCCTCCAGCGCCGCAAGCGGTTGAAAACCTTCATATCGAAGTCTGCGAGAATAAGGCCGTCGCGCGTGACGCAGGTGACGGTCGTGATCTTCTTGCCGTCTTCCCGTTCGTGAAGGATGCGCCCGCCGAGCGCCAGCACGTGCAAGGCACGTTGTTCATTGCGTGAGATGTTCATGGAAAGTCTCGTGTGACAGACGTGAAAAATGACCCGGCGGCATGGCCACCCGGCGATTTTGGAAATCACGCGGCTCTCTGACGATCAGAGAGCCTGTTCACACAAGCTCAGACATCCAGTCTCCAACGATCACGCAACGAAGCAATTCATCGCGTGCATACCAGATATATCGGCTGCGTCCGGCTGAAACAAGGGCGATAAGTTGCGCGGGCGAGGGGGTCCCGTGCCGGTCACTCTCCAGCTTCGAACACAGGGCAAGGCGGGAGTTCAGGGGCTCGGTCCTTCCTGATTTTCGCCCGCGTTAAGCACCTTTGACCGGTTGCATGGCTAAAAACGGGAGTATAGCAATTGGTGTATTGCTTCCGGGGGATTTCATGTCGATCCGATTTCGTTTTCTGTCAAAACTCTACTTGATGACCGCCGCCTTTTTCCTGTCTCTGGGCATTTTTATATCGGCGGATGCAGCCCAGAAGGAGCCTGTTGCACCTGAGGAGCGGCCGATGGATTTCATCCTGGTTCGTAATGGGGACTGCAACGTCAGCTGCATTCAATGGATATCGGCCCAGGGTGCGATAACGCCCGGCACACCGAAACGATTGAAGGCCATGCTGAAGAGCCTCAAGGGTCGAAAGTTGCCGATCGTGCTTCAGTCCGTCGGCGGTAATGTGGACGCAGCGCTTGCAATGGGACGTATGATCCGAGCGGCCGGTTTCGACACGGCGGTCGGGAGGACGCAGCTGAAAGACTGCCCCATGCTGGATGTTCGTTGCGTGGAAAAGATGGTCAGGAATGGCTGGTCGGAAGGCGAGGTGAGGTCAGTGAGTGCTTACTGTTACTCGGCCTGTCCGTTCATTCTGGCGGGAGGCGCGGTCCGTGCTGCAGAAAGCGGGGCCATCGGTCTCCATCAGGTGACCAACGGCGAGAAAAGCAGGGAATATGGGACGGAGGCGCGCAGAAACCTGGATGCCATCTCGACACGGTTCGATCCGGCCTTGAAGCGCCAGCTTTCTGAGTACTTCAAGGAAATGGGCCTGAATGCGGAAGACATGTTCGTGATGATTGGAATGGCCGCGCCGGATGGCATGTACCGGCCCGGGAGGAGAGAAATCCTGAAGGCCGGCATGGTTACCAAGTTCAGCTCTTATTCCGACGAGCCCGGTTATGTCTTTACCCCGACAGCTCAGGAACGGCCTATCGCGGCGGCCGAGTGACACATTTTAGGCGGTCTGGTTGGCATTTGCAGCCGAAAGTCGGACCGATAGGGAAGGGTGAGCGCGGCCGGTCAAGGATCAATCGCGCATTCTTCACACTCCTGCAAGCGCGACCTGCAGGAGATGTTCTTCTCTGTTCGGCTGGCCCGAATGGGGCTCGGCAGAGATGATTTTTGTCATGTCCGGAGCGGAGTGGATTTGCGCCGCAGCGGTTTTCCACTTGCGTCATGTGCCCGTAATTGAAGATGCTTTCTCATTGAAAATAAATGGAAAATTCTGATAACCGAGGTGACGGTTCCGGCGCGCGATCACCGCCGGAAGCATGTTTTCCCCGGGTTCCTGAACGCCTTGACATAAGAATGAACTAACTGGTACAAACAATCCTGTACCGGGGACCGGAGCGCTGGAGGAGACCGCGTTTCGGGCATCGCCGGGACAAATGGAATGGGAGTGTTCCGTGGGTTTTCAGGAGCCCCGGAATGGAGGGAGCGGGCAAGGCCCGTTCAGGCCCGCATGGCGGGTCCGGAGGAACAATGTCGTACAGCCTCGATTTCTCGGTGGTCGTGGATCGCCTGCCGGAACTGCTTCTGGCCAGCCTCGCGACCATAGGTCTGGCGATTGCCGGCATGTCGCTGGCAACGGTGATCGGCGTTCTCGGCGTCGTCGCCCGGCGCTCGCGGTCCAAGCTGCTGCGCGGTCTGGTGATCGGCTTTGTCGAGGTGATCCGCAACACGCCTTTCCTCGTGCAGATCTTCTTCATCTTCTTCGCGCTGCCGCAGATCGGCATCAGGCTCAACCCGACGGTGACCGCGATCATCGCGCTGGCGCTGAACGGCGGGGCCTATGCCATCGAGATCATTCGCGGCGGGGTCGATTCCGTTCCCAAGGGACAGGTGGAGGCGGGACTGGCGCTCGGCCTGCACCGCGCCCAGATCTTCCGCTACATCATCCTGAAGCCGGCTCTGCGGGCGGTCTATCCGTCGCTCACCAGCCAGTTCATCATGCTGACGCTGACGACCTCGGTCTGTACGTCGATCGCGGCCTACGAGCTGACTTCGGTCGCCCAGAAGATCGAGGCGGATACCTTCCGCTCCTTCGAGGTCTATTTCTCCATCACCTTGATGTACCTCGCCATTTCCGCGTTGATGATGGGCGTCTTCGCTCTCATCTCCCGCGTTTCCTTCAGCTATCCGGTCAAGTGAGGCGACGATCATGGCATCCATCGGTCCCAATGAATTGTTCTTCCTGCTGCAGGGCCTGAAATGGACGCTGGCGCTGACCGTGATCGGCTTCATCGGCGGTGGCGTGTTCGGTCTCTGCGTCGCGCTTGCCCGTGTCTCGGAGAGCGCGCTGGTCCAGCGTGCCACGGCCGGCTACATCGCCGTGTTCCAGGGCACGCCGCTCCTGATGCAGCTTTTCGTGGTCTATTACGGCGTGGCGCTTCTCGGGCTGAATGTTGACGCCTGGATCGCGGTCGCCATCGCCTTTACGCTGCATGCCAGCGCCTTTCTCGGCGAGATCTGGCGCGGTGGCATCCAGGCCGTGCCGAAGGGCCAGACCGAAGCCGCCAATGCGCTCAGCCTGCATTACATCTCGCGGATGAAGGACGTGGTTCTGCCGCAAGCCTTCAAGATCGCCCTTCCCGCGACCATCGGCTTTCTGGTGCAGCTCATCAAGGGCACCTCGCTTGCAGCCATCGTCGGCTTCGTCGAGCTGTCGCGCGCCGGCCAGATCGTGTCGAACCAGACCTTCCGCCCGCTCACCGTCTTCGCGCTGGTCGGCCTCATCTACTTCCTGATCTGCTGGCCGCTTTCGCTCTGGGGCGCTGGCGTCGAGAAAAGGCTGCAGACCGCAACCCGTTGATACCTCTCCGTTTTACCGCATTTCCAAACGGAGAACCGATTACAGCTTTGCCCGGAAATGCATTTTTCATCAGCTTTGTAAGGAGGAGCAAAAGATGAAATCCACAACAGACAAGAAGATCGCGCGCCGCACCGTGCTCGCCCTCATGGCGGCAGCCGCCCTGCCGCTTTCGCTTCCTGCCGTCGCCCATGCCGGCACGGTCGAGGAAGCCAAGGCCAAGGGCAAGGTGGTGATCGGCATTCAGGGCGACAACTCGCCCTGGGGCTTCGTCAATTCGAGCGGCGTGCAGGATGGCCTCGACGCCGATATCGGCAAGGCATTTGCGGAATCGCTCGGTGTGCAAGTGGAATTCGTGCCGCTCGCCGTCGCAAACCGCATTCCCGCACTGGTCACCGGCAAGGTCGACGTGCTCTTCGCCACCATGGGCATGACCGCCGAACGCGCCAAGACCATCCAGTATTCCAAGCCCTATGCAGGCAACGTTCTCTCGGTTTACGGCCCGAAGGACAAGAAGATCGCCGGCTATGACGATCTCGCGGGCGTCGCCGTCGGCGTGCCGAAGTCGAGCGCCATGGACACCGCGATCACCGCCGGCGCCGGCGACAAGGCCAACATCCTGCGCTTCGATGACGATGCCGCCAACATTCAGGCCCTGCTGTCCGGCCAGGTCGAGGCCGTGGGCGGCAACCAGTTCTACGGCGACCGCCTGAACGCCGCCGCCGCCGACAAGTACGAGCCGAAGTTCGATCTCGTCACCCTCTACAACGGCGCGGGCACGCGTCCGGGCGAGAAGGACTGGAACGAGACCATCAACACCTTCATCGACAAGATCAAGGCGGATGGCACGCTCGCCAAGATCTACGACAAGTGGATGAAGCGCGAAGTTCCGGCCTTCCCGGACTCCCTGCCCGATATCCCCTTCACCGTGAAGTAACCGGAGGTTTCCATGCCGCAATCCGCCACCCAACAGGTTCCGCTGATCGCCCTCGAAGGGGTGGGAAAGTGGTATGGAGCCTATCACGCGCTGAAGAACGTCAATCTCACGGTTCGCAGGGGCGAGAAGATCGTCCTCTGCGGCCCGTCGGGTTCGGGCAAATCGACCCTGATCCGCTGCATCAACCATCTGGAGGAAATCCAGGAGGGACAGATCGTCGTCGAGGGCACGAAGCTCACCGATAGCAGCCGCGCCATCGACGCGGTGCGCCGCGAGGTGGGCATGGTGTTCCAGAGCTTCAACCTCTTCCCGCACAAGACCATCCTCGAAAACTGCACCCTCGCGCCGATGCGGGTGAAGGGTCTGGACAAGGCCGCCGCCGAGGCCGTCGCCCGCAAATATCTCGAGCGGGTGCGCATTCTCGATCAGGCCGACAAGTACCCGGCCCAGCTTTCCGGCGGCCAGCAGCAGCGCGCGGCGATTGCGCGGGCGCTCTGCATGGAGCCGAAGGCGATGCTGTTCGACGAGCCCACCTCGGCGCTCGATCCGGAAATGGTCAAGGAGGTGCTGGACACGATGATCGGCCTTGCCCGCGACGGCATGACGATGATCTGCGTGACCCACGAAATGGGCTTTGCCCGGCAGGTGGCGGACCGTGTGGTGTTCATGGCCTCCGGCGAAATCATCGAGGAGGGACCGCCGGAGGAATTCTTCCGCGACCCGAAGCACCAGCGCACGCGCACCTTCCTCGGCGAAATCCTCGCCCATCATTAGAGCATAATCCGACCGGAGTGAAACGAGGATCGATAGAATTATGCTTCAAATTAAAGAGCTTAGAGTGCCGATCTGATTCAGTCGGATCGAGCTGCGCTCTAAGGCCGGGACCCGACCCCGGACCATGAAACCCGGCGGGGATACCCCCCGCCCTTCTCCACGCCGAACGAACGGTTCTGGACCATGACAGAGAAAACATCCTTTCGCGTCGGCCTGATCGGCGCCGGCATTCAGCGTTCCAAATCACCGGCGCTGCACATGCGCGAAGGTGCGGCCCACGGGCTCGACTATATCTACGAGATCGTCGACGTGACTGCGCGTAAACTGCCCGACAGCGCCCTTCCCGACCTTCTGGACGAGCTGGAGGCGCGCGGCTTTGCCGGCACCAACATCACCCATCCGTTCAAGCAGGCGGTCATTCCCTTCCTGACCGAGCTTTCGGACGATGCCCGCATGCTCGGCGCGGTCAACACCGTCGTCTTCAGCGATGGCAGGCGCATCGGCCACAACACCGACTGGTACGGTTTCCATGAGAATTTCGTGCGCGGCCTGCCGGATGCGAAGCTCGACCGCGCGCTGCTGGTCGGCGCCGGCGGCGCCGGCGTCGCGGTGGCCCATGCGGCGCTGAAGCTCGGGATCAAGCGGCTCGACATCTTCGACCGGGACCGGACGCGGGCCGGAAAGCTGGCCGGCGATCTCAATGGGCGCTTCGGTGCTGGGAGGGCCTTCGCCGTCGACGATCCCGCCTCCTCCCTGCCCCATGCCGACGGTCTCATCAACGCCACCCCCATCGGCATGCTCGCCCATCCCGGCATTCCGGTTTCGCCCGATCTTCT
This sequence comes from Rhizobium sp. ACO-34A, assembly GCA_002600635.1. Classification (NCBI taxonomy): domain Bacteria; kingdom Pseudomonadati; phylum Pseudomonadota; class Alphaproteobacteria; order Hyphomicrobiales; family Rhizobiaceae; genus Rhizobium; species Rhizobium sp. ACO-34A. Next base: position 7,341 of record CP021373.1, read on the forward strand.
CGAGCCTCGCCACTGGGTGGCCGATATCGTCTACGTGCCGCTCGTCACCGAGCTTCTGGCGACGGCGAAGGCGAAGGGATGCCGCACGCTGCAGGGCGGCGGCATGACGGTGTTCCAGGCGGTCGAGGCGTTTCGCCTGTTTTGCGGCCGCGAGCCGGATGCGGAGCGCATGACCGCCCATTTCAACGAAATCTGTGCCGCGGAGGGCAATGCATGAGCCTTTTCACCATCCTGAACGGTCCGAACCTGAACCTGCTGGGACAGCGCCAGCCGGAAATCTATGGCCGGGAGACACTGGCGGATGTGGAGGCGGCCTGCCGGGAGATCGCCGAGACTGCGGGCCATGAAATCTTCTTTGCCCAGAGCAACCGCGAATATGAGCTGATCGACTGGATCCACGATGCGCGCGGCAGGTCCGCCGGCATCGTCATCAATCCGGGTGCCTTTACCCACACCTCGGTCGCGATCCTCGATGCGCTCAATACCTTCGAAGCGCCGGTGATCGAGGTGCATATCTCCAACATTCACAAGCGGGAGGTTTTCCGCCACCATTCCTATGTGTCGACGCGGGCGGAAGGGGTGATCGCCGGTCTCGGCGTGGAAGGCTACGAGATGGCGCTTCGCCACCTCATCGGCCGTCTTTCTCGATAGCGCCGATATGTTCGGCCTTCAGCACATAGCGCAACACCATGTCGGCGGCGTGGCGCGACAGCGTTTCCTGACCCTCGGGGGTGAACAGGCCGTCGCCGAAGATGAAGGCGAAGGTGGCGGCGTTCGACACGTTGAAGAAGGACAGCGCGCTGATCTGCCAGTGCAGCTCCAGCGGATCGACGCCGTCGCGGAAGACGCCGCTCTCCTGCCCGCGCCGCAGCACGCCTTCCAGAGCCTCGATCGCCGGGCGGTTCAGCCCGCGAATGGTCTCGGAAAGCTGCATGTGGCGGCCGTGATGGATGTTCTCGATCATCACCATACGGATGAAATCCGGGTTGCGCCGGTGGTGCTCGAAGGTGAAGCGACAGAGCTTGTCGAGGGCGGCGACCGGCTCCAGCCCGTCCAGCTCCAGATCGCTCTCGCCGCCGCGCACCTTGCCATAGGCCTCGTCCAGAACGTGCTGGTAAAGCCCCTCCTTGTCGCCGAAATAATAGTAGATCATGCGCTTGGACGTGCGCGTGCGGGCCGCGATCTCGTCGATCCGCGCGCCGGAAAGGCCGTTCTGGGAGAATTCCTCCATGGCGACCGACAGGATATCGCGGCGAACGCCTTCGGGATCGCGTTTCGCCTGCCGGGGTTCCCGGGCTTGCCTGCCGTCGCTCGCCGCAGCGTTCGCTTTCATCGTCCATCCATCGCCGGGCTGGCCACGGGCCTGCCTTTGTATTAACTAACTAGTACATAAAGCCGGAAAGGAAGGCAATATGGCCAGCTACGAGACAGGCAGACAGCGCGTGAAGATGCGGACCTCGATAGCGACCGTATCGATCAGCGGGGATTTCCCGGAAAAGCTTGCGGCGATCGCCAGGGCGGGGTTTACCGGCGTCGAGATCTTCGAGAACGATTTCCTCACCCATGACGCCTCGCCGCGGGAAGTCGCGGGCATGGCGCGCGACCAGGGGCTGGAGATCACCCTGTTCCAGCCCTTCCGCGATTTCGAGGGCATGCCGGAGCCGCAGCGCGCCCGCGTCTTCGACCGGGCCGAGCGCAAGTTCGACATCATGGGCGAGCTGGGCACCGACCTGATGCTGATCTGCTCCAACGTCTCGCCGATCTCGCTCGGCGGCATCGACCGGGCGGCGGCCGATTTCTACGAGCTTGGCGAGCGGGCGGCAAGGCACGGCGTGCGCGTCGGCTACGAGGCGCTGGCCTGGGGCCGCCACATCAGCGACCACCGCGACGCCTGGGAGATCGTGCGCCGCGCCGGGCACGACAATATCGGCATCATCCTCGACAGCTTCCACACGCTGTCGCGCAAGATCGACGTCAACAGCATCCGGGCGATCCCCGGCGACAAGATCTTCATCGTGCAGCTTGCCGATGCGCCGCTGATCGACATGGACCTGCTCTACTGGAGCCGCCACTTCCGCAACATGCCCGGCGAAGGCGACCTGCCGGTGGTGGATTTCATGCGGGCCGTCGCCGCGACCGGCTATGACGGGCCGCTGTCGCTGGAGATCTTCAACGATCAGTTTCGCGGCGGCTCGGCCCGGGCGATTGCCGAGGACGGCCATCGCTCGCTCGTCTACATCATGGATCAGGTGAAGCGGCTCGAACCCGACATCCGCATCGAGGTGCCGGACATGCCGGCGCGTGTGGCGGCCAGGGGCGTGGAGTTCGTGGAATTCGTCGCGGGCCCCTCGGAAAAGACCAATCTGGAGGAGCTTCTTGCCAGCCTCGGCTTTGCCCGTACCGGCGGCCATCGCAACCGCAAGGTCGATCTCTACACCCAGGGCGATATCCGCATCGTCATCAACAGCGATATCGGCAGCGACAGCTTTGCCGGCGCTTCCTATTCGGTGCACGGGGCCAATGCCTATGCCTTCGGCATGAAGGTGGAGGATGCCGAGGCCACGGTACTGAGGGCCGCAGCCCTCGGTGCGCCGGTCTTTGCCGAACCGCGCCATGAAGGCGAGGTGGCGGTTCCCGCGATCCAGGGCGTGGGCAATGGCGTCATCTATTTCCTCGACGACACGCCGGCGCTCGCCTCGATCTGGACGAACGAGTTTACCCCGGTGGACGAGAAGCCCGCCGGAAACGCAGGCCTGACCCGCATCGACCATCTCGCTCAGACCACGCGCTATGACGAGATGCTGACCTGGCTTCTGTTCTACACCTCGATCTTCGAGACGCGGCGGACCCCGATGGTCGACGTGGTCGATCCGGGCGGGCTGGTGCGCAGCCAGGCGGTGGAAAGCCTCGACGGCCACGGCTTCCGCCTGACGATGAACGGCGCCGACAGCCGCAAGACCTTCGCCGGCAAGTTCCTGGCGGAAAGCTTCGGCACCAGCATCCAGCACATCGCATTCGCCACCGACGACATCTTCGTGACCGCGCGCAACCTCACTACGCTCGGCTTCCAGGCGCTGCCGATCTCGCGCAACTACTATGATGATCTGGAGGCCCGGTTCGGGCTGGAACCCGATTTCTCCGACGCGCTGAGGGCGGCGAGCATCCTTTACGACCGCGACGAGGGCGGCGAGTACTTCCAGATCTACAGCCGCACCTTCGGCGAGGGCTTCTTCTTCGAAATCGTCGAGCGGCGCGGCAATTACGGCGGCTACGGCGCGATGAACGCCCCCTTCCGCATCGCGGCCCAGCGCCGTCTGTTCCGGCCCGAGGGCATGCCGAGGGAATGAGGCCGGGCCGATGACAGCCTGTCCGTAAAGGCCTGCGAGCCTTCCGGGCGGGTTGCCGGGACAACTCAGACCGAACTGAGCAGCAGGCTCGTCTCGCTGTTCGAAACGCCGTCGATCATGCGCACCTCGCGCAGCACCCGGTCGAAATCGGAGAGGCTGCCGGCGCGGATATTGGCGATCAGGTCCCAGTTGCCGTTGGTGGTGTGCAGCGAGGAAATCTCGGGAATGCCGTGCAGCTTGCGGATGACCTGCGTCGTCGACTTGCCGATCACCTCGATCATCATCACTGCATGCACCGAGCGGTCGTCGTAATCCTCCCGCACCCGGACCGTGAAACCCAGAAGCGTGCCGGTTCCCGTCAGCCGGTCCAGCCGGTTCTGCACCGTGCCGCGCGCCACGCCGAGCGCATCGGACAGCTTTGCCAGCGAGGCGCGGCCGTCGATGCGCAGATGGGCGATGATGCGGCGGTCGAGTTCGTCGGGAATGTATTTGGCGACGTTCATGGCTTCTCTCCCGGCTTCACCGCCGGATTAGCGATAATGACAATCAAGCTATACAATTTGCGCAGATTTCTGGCGAAAACAACATGGTTTTGCGATTTCGGTTAGACGGTGCACCTTGCTAGCCTGAGCTTTGACCAAGCCAAGGAATCGTCCATGCCGCAATCGCCCTCCGAAAAGGCTCTCATTCCCTTCGTCAGCGTCGAGAACATGATGCGCCTCGTGCATCACGTCGGCATCGAGACGATGCTTGCGGAACTGACGGATGCGGTCGAGGAGGATTTTCGCCGCTGGGAGAGTTTCGACAAGACGCCGCGCGTCGCCTCCCATTCGCGCGAGGGCGTGATCGAGCTGATGCCGACCTCCGACGGCGATCTCTATGGCTTCAAATATGTCAACGGTCATCCGCGCAACATGGCGGAAGGGCTGCAGACGGTGACCGCCTTCGGCCTGCTGGCCAAGGTTTCCACCGGCTATCCGGTGCTCCTGACGGAAATGACCCTGCTGACGGCGCTGCGCACCGCCGCGACCTCGGCGATGGCGGCCCGCCATCTCGCGCCCAAGGGCGCGAAGGTCATGGCGATGATCGGAAACGGGGCGCAGGCCGAATTCCAGGCGCTGGCGATGAAGGTCGTGCTCGGCATCGAGGAAGTCAGGCTCTATGACATCGACCGCCGGGCAACGGAAAAGACGGTTCGCAATCTTGAGGGAACCGGCCTGCGGGTCACCGCCTGCACGTCGGCGCAGTCGGCGATCGAGGGCGCTGCGATCATCACCACCTGCACCGCCGACAAGCAGTTCGCCACCATCCTCACCGACAACATGGTCGGCGCCGGCGTGCATATCAACGCCATCGGCGGCGACTGCCCCGGCAAGACGGAACTGCACCGCGATATCCTCCTGCGCGCCGACACCTTCGTCGAATATCCGCCGCAGACCCGCATCGAGGGCGAGATCCAGCAGATGGCGCCGGATTATCCGGTGACCGAACTCTGGCGCGTGGTGCGCGGCGAGGCCGAGGGCCGGCGCGACGCCGGCCAGATCACCCTTTTCGACTCGGTCGGCTTCGCCACCGAGGATTTCTCCGCCCTGCGCTACGTCCGCGAAAAGCTCAAGGGCACGGATTTCTATCAGGAAATCGACATCATCGCCGACCCCGACGACCCGCGCGATCTGTTCGGCATGCTGCAGCGGGCGCGTTGACCCCAAGGAAGAGCCGATGCCCCTCGCCTCCTATTCCGCCCAGGCGCCGGAAGCCGTCGTCATGGTCCGGCCGCACCATTTCACCGTCAACACCGAGACTGCGGCCGACAACCGATTTCAGGCGATGTCCGGGAGCGATGAGGGTCTGGCCGACATGGCTTATCGCGAGATCACCAGGGCCGCCGAGATCCTCGCGGGGCATGGCGTCGGTGTTCACCTTTTCGAGGACGAGGACAGGCAGACGCCGGATTCCGTCTTTCCCAACAACTGGTTTTCAACCCATGCCGGCGGCCATGTGGCGATCTTTCCGATGAAGGCCGAAAGCCGCAGGCGCGAGCGCCGGGCCGACGTCATCGAGATGCTGAAACAGCACTATCGCGTTCAGGACATCATCGACTATTCCGGTCTCGAGCCGGACGGCCTCTTCCTCGAGGGGACCGGGGCGATGGTGCTCGACCATATCGACCGGGTAGCCTATGCCGTTTGCTCCGACCGCACTGACCCGATCGCGCTCGAACGCTTCTCCACCCATTTCAACTTCGAGCCGATGGTTTTCGACGCCCGCGACGAGGATGGCGTGCCAGTCTACCATACGAATGTGCTGATGTGCGTGGCGACGGACTTCGCCATGATCGGGCTCGACATGATCGCCGATCCCGGCCGGCGCGAGGAGATCGTCGCAAGGCTGGAACGGTCGGGACGCCGGGTGATCGCCCTTTCCAACGCGCAGATCCGCCGCTTCGCCGGCAATGCGCTGGAACTGCAGGCAAAGGGCAAGCGCATCCTCGCGCTCTCGACGACGGCGCTTGCAGCACTCGATGCCCATCAGGCCGAGGTTATCCGCCGGAGCGCCGAACCCGTGGCGCTGGACATCCCGACCATCGAAAAGGCCGGCGGCTCCGTGCGCTGCACGCTGGCGGGAATTCATCTCGCTCCACGGCCTCACAAGGCTGCGGCCTGATCTTGCGTCAGGAAATCGCGGTTGCCGAAACCCGGTCCCCGGTTCAGGTGGAGGCAAGCTTCAGGACCGGCTCCAGCGCATCGAGCAGGGCGCCGGGCGATACCGGCGGGCCGCCGGGTTCCCAGACATTCTGGAATTCGGCAATTTCGATGCCGATGAAGTCATGTTCCGCGATCACTTCGCAGCATGCGCGCAAATCGTCGAGATCCAGGCCTCCCTCGTGCCTGTAATCGGTCGGGACGATGCCGGGTTGGAGAACATCGCAATCCAGATGCACATAGACCGGCCGGCCGGCGATGGCGGCCCCGAGTTCGGCGGCAAGATTTCCTCCGGGCCTGATGTGCGGTATCCGGTGTCCGGCGATCAGGTCCACCTCGTAAGGATCGAGGTCGCGCTGGCCGACGAGAACGATCTTGTCCGGTGTCAGACCTGCGCCGAGGCCCGAATCCCAGAGGCCGAGCGGCCCCGCAAGCGCCAGCCCGCCGAGATATCCCGTCGTGCTCGCCTCCGGCGGATTGAGGTCGCCATGAGCATCGAACCATACGATGCATGCCGTGGAATGGTGCCGCGCGACCGCCGGCAATGTCGCCAGCGAGACGGCGCACCGGCTGGTGGCGGCGATGGATATCGCGCCGGCCGACAGCACCTCATCGAAACGCGACTGCACCTGCCTGAGCGCCGGCAAGGCCGCATCCAGTTCCGTGCGCCATCCGGTATTCAAGGCAGGTTCCGGGGCGCCGATCACGGTCGGGGAAATGCCGGTTCGGCGCTCCAGTTCCTCCCCGATCGCTTTCGCACCTGGCATCGCCAGATCGTTGTGATCGCCTGCGCGTCCGCAAAACACGGTGTAGCCTGCATTTCCCGTCACGATCGGCTCCCTCCGTTATCCTGACGCCAAGCAGTAGCGGGTTCGAAGGGGGAAAGCGAGCATGACCGCGGCCGGGTGGGCGCTGCCTCGTCGGGCCGGCTCCCGTAAGATCATCAAGGTGGCGTGACCGCACGAGTTATCACGCAATGATTGCATGTTGAGAATTTCCAGCAAGATCAGAACAAAAATTGTGCATTGAGATGCATGTTTTGCATCGAAAATAGACAATAAATAACTTGATTCATTTACTCATGTATTTTACTGCCCTGCCTGTTCGCGTCGGTTGTCACCGGCGCATATGGGGTGATTATGAAAAATCTATTGTTTGTAACTGCACCGGCAACAGCGGCGGCGGCCCTGACACTTGCCTCCGCGCAGGCCTCTGATTTACCGGCATACATGGACTTCGACGCCCGCTGGAACAGCGAGCAGTCGCAGGCCGGCTTCGGCATGATGGTGCCGTTCCGCATCGACCGGGGGCAGATGTTCTTCATCGACCTTGGCGGATCGACCATCGAGGGCGGCGTCAGGCGCGGCGCTTTCGGCGCGGGCTACCGTTTCGAGACGAACGGCGGTCCGGTGATCGGCTTCAACGGATATTACGACTACCTGAACTCCGATCTCGACAATGATTTCCACCAGCTTTCCTTCGGCGCGGAGGTTCTGGGATCGGTGTTCGAGACGCGGGCGAATGTCTATATCCCGCTCGGGGATGGTCATGCCGTGGACGGGATCGGCCGCGGCGTGATCAGCGACGGTGCCCTGCGTTTCCGCGAGGGCCGCGAACAGGCGCGTCCGGGCGCCGATGCCGAGGTGGGCTTCAAGGTCCCCGGCATCTTCGAGGACGACAAGGCGCAGCTGAAGGTCTTTGCCGGCAGCTACTGGTATGGCGGCAAGAATGTCAGCGACATGTTCGGGGGCAAGCTGCGCGCCGAACTTGCCTTTGCCGATATCCCCGGCCTGCCGACGGGCTCGACCGTCTCCTTCGGCGCGAGCGCAAGCTATGACAACGAGGAAAAGCTCGGCGGCGAGATCATGGCCCGGCTGCGCATTCCGTTCGGCGGCGCGAAGGATGGCGAGCCGGTCGACGCCTTCGATCCGGCGCTGCAGAGCGTGCGGCGCGCGGCGTCGATCAAGACCCATGTCGGCGCCACCGGCAGCCTGGAAGACGCGGTCCTTGCCATCAACGACACGGTCGCCGGCAATGTGGTGACGATTTCCGCCGCTGACGGCACGGCGGCAAGCATCAATGCGCGACTGGCGGCGGCCGGAAGCGGGGCGATCGTTCTTGCCGATGGCAGCATCGTGCTCGACGGTTCGCTGATGCTGGGCGATGGCCAGACGTTGTTTGGCGGCGGCACGACGATTGCGCTGCGTGGCGCCAGGAGCGGCGCTACCGGCAGCTTCGTCAACACCGGCGTAGAGACCACGCTGACCGGCTATGACGTCGCTCAGGACGTCGTCACCATGGCGTCGAACAGCACCGTTTCATCCCTCTCGATCAATGGCGGTCTGGCGGCCATCGGCAGCACGGGCACATCCAACCTGCTGATCGACAACGTGGATGTTTCGGGAACCGCCCATGACGGCATCCGGCTTTCCAGCGTGGATGGCGCGGTGATCCAGAACAGCAGCATCCACGATCTCTACATTTGCGAAAGCAGCACGCTTTGCGAATTCTCGATCTTTGATCCGAACACCGCGCCCTATGCCGCGGTGAGCGCGCATGGCACCAGCAACCTCACGGTTCGCGACACGGTGATCGACAACGTCACCTATGGCGTCTTCGCCGGCAGCGCCATCGATGACAGCGGCTGGCCGCCGGTCATTACCGACCTCGCCAGCAATATCGTGCTGGATAACGTGACCATCTCGCGGTCGCGTCGCGAGGGCGTGCTGCTGGTCGCCGCCGACGAGGTCACTATGAACAAGGTGACGATCGACAACTCCGCCCAGGACCGCGACATGGACCTCGTCGTCCTGCAGGGCACCTCGAATGTCACGATCACGGACATGACGCTGAAGGGCGGCATCAACGGCCTGATGCTGGTCAGCTCGACCTCGCTGCCGGATGAAGCCAGGACCACCAATGTCGATGTCGACGGTCTGGTGATCGACGGCACGAGCAATGCCGGCATCTTCTTCAACCCGGTATCGGGCATCAGCCTGAAGAACGTGACGATCAGCAATGCCGGCACCTACGGCATGTTCATCTATGGCGATGAATGGGGCTTCCTCGGCGGTCCGGTCGCCGACATCTCCTTCGAGAATGTCGTGATCGACAACGCCGCGACCGCGGGCCTCTACTTCATGGGACCGTCCGAAGACCTGACAGGGGACATCACGGTCGTGAACACCCCGCGCGATTGCAAATCCGATCCGTCATGGATGGGTGGCCTGAGCGGCTCGATCACCCAGTCGGCCGGCTCGGTGCTCACCGTCAACGGAACCGAGCTCAACGCGGCGACCTTCGACGGGCGTTGCGGCTAATCCAAGGTCCGGGAAACCGGAAGCGATCCACGAAAAGCCCGCGGCGAGAGATCGCCGCGGGCTTTTTGCCGGTGATAAGGATGTCGCGAGCCCCCTCAGGGCTTCTCCGCGGCCTGCGTCTCGGCGTCGTTTCCGGCGGCGGCGGCCTTGATGGTCGAGCCGGGCACGTCGTTCTTGCCTTCGGTGCGGTCGCGGTAAAGGGCTGCGCGGGCGAGCAGCAGGAAGGTGACCGGGGTGGTGACGGTGACGAACAGGCCGATCAGGATTTCGTGCAGCACCGGCTTCTGCAGGGAGAAGCTGAAATAGAGCATGGATGCGACCATCACGCCGCCGATGCCCCAGCTGGTGCCGAGGGTGGGCGCGTGGATGCGTTCGTAGAAGCTTTGAAGCCGCAGGAAGCCGATGGCGCCAATCAGCGCCAGCGATGCGCCGAGCAGCAGGAAGAAGGCGACGCCGATGGCGACGGCAAGCGGTATATCCGATGCGGGCTGTATCATTCGATCACCTCCCCGCGCATCAGGAACTTGGCGAGCGCCACCGTGGCGACGAAGCCGAGCATGCCGATGACCAGTGCGGCCTCGAAATAGATCACCCGTCCCGTTCCGATCCCGAAGGTCACGAGCAGCAGCATGGCGTTGATATAGAGCGCATCAAGGCCGATGATCCGGTCCTGCGCGCGCGGCCCGCGGAACATGCGCACCGAGACGATCGCCATGGACGCCGCCAGCATCAGCTGGGCGATGGCGACCGCGGTGAAGATAATGATGGCGCTCATGCGAAAATCTCCATCAGCAGCTTTTCGTAGCGGTTCTTGATCGTATTCACCCAGGCCGCCTCGTCGATGACGTCGAGAACGTGCAGGAGCACCGTGCGGTCATTGGAATTGTATTCGAGCCATGCGGAGCCCGGCGTGCTGGTGAGGATGACGGCCAGGAACGCCAGCGCCGTGCGGTCTTCCAGCTCCAGCGGAACGGTGATGAAGCAGGAGGTGTGTCCCTCCGAGCGGCCTCTCAGGATGACGCTTGCGACACCGATATTGGAACGGATGATATCGTATAGGACGATGAAGAGCAGCTTGAACAGGAGGTGCCACTTCTTCAGCTTCGGCCGGTCGGGGCGAAGCGACGCCATGCCCCAGGAGGCGAAGGTGGCGACGATCAGGCCGAGAATGAAGTGGCCGAGCGTGAAGCCGTTGAGCAGCAGCCACATGACGACGAGAAAGAGGGTGAGAACGGGATAGGGAAACATTACTTGCCCTCCTCCGTTGCCGACCGCTTGCCGACCCCCGGCACCACGGCGGCATTGGTCACGGCGTCGATATAGATGCCGGGATTGCTCAGCGTGCGGATCGTCGTGTCCATGTATTGCATGGCAGGACCGGCGCGCACCGTCAGCGCAAGGGTCAGCGCCAGCAGGAACATCACCGGCACGATCTCGATCACCAGCACGCGCGGCACGGTGCCCTCGATCGACGTCCAGAAGGTGCGGATGCCGGCGCGGGTCATGGAAATCAGCGCCGCGAGGCCCGAGAGGATGACGAGGATCGAAAGCGTCCAGACGGCGGCGGTCGGCGGTATGCCGATGGCGCCCGTTCCCATCATGGCCGAGAGCATGGCGAACTTGGCGACGAAACCCGACAGTGGTGGCAGGCCCGAAAGCAGGATGGCGCAGGCCGCAAAACAGGTGCCGAGGATCGCCATGGTGCCCGGCATGGTCACCCCTTCCTCCGGTTCCGGTTCACCCTCCTCGCCTTCGCCGAAGGCTTCCATGGTGACGGCGAGAACGATGGCGCCCGCATCCTGTCCGCGCTCGACAAGTTCGATCAGCATGAAGAAGGCGGCGATCGTCAGTGTGGAGGAGACGAGATAGAGAAGCGCGCCCGAGGACACCGCGCCGTCATTGATGCCGAGAACCATCAGCAGCGTGCCGGAAGAGACGAGCACCGAGAAGCCGGCGACGCGGCCGAGCGCCTGGGAGGCGAGCACGCCGATGATGCCGAAGACCAGCGTCGCTATGCCGCCGAAGACAAGGAAGCTCGCGCCGAAGCCGGCCGACGGCCCCTCGCCGAACAAGAGCATGGTGAGCCTGAGGATGACATAGATGCCGAGCTTGCTGAGGATGGCGAAGACGCCGGCGACGGGCGCCGATGCGGCGCTATAGGCGGTCGGCAGCCAGAAGCAGAGCGGCCACATGCCGGCCTTGATGAGGAAGGCGATGCCGAGCACGGCCGCGCCCGCTTCCATCAGCATGCGGCGGTCCGGCTCGATCTGCGGAATGCGGGCGGCGAGATCGGCCATGTTGAGCGTGCCGGCGGTGCCGTAGATCAGGCTGACGCCGATCAGGAAGAGCAGCGCGGCCGCAAGGTTGACCGCGATGTAGTGCAGGCCGGCCTTCACCCTCAGCGGTCCCGATCCATGCAGCAGCAGGCCGTAGGAGGCCGCCAGCATCACCTCGAAGAAGACGAAGAGGTTGAACAGGTCGCCGGTCAGGAAGGCGCCGTTGATGCCCATCAGCAGCAGCTGGAACATGGTGTGGAAATGCGCGCCCACGCCATGCCAGCGGGCCAGCGAATAGACCAGCGAGGCGATGGCGACCACCGCCGTCAGCAGCAGCATCAGGGCGGAGAGCGCATCCAGCACCAGCACGATGCCGAAGGGCGAGGCCCAGTTGCCGAGCAGATAGACGCCCTCGAAACCGTTCGACCGGTTTTCGATCTCGAACAGGGCGATGGCGACGGCGACGAGAATGATCGTCGCGACGAGGCTGATCATCGCCTTCGTCACGCGCTGGCGCTCGTTGACGAAGAGCAGGATGGCCGCGGCGATCAGCGGAATGAGGATCGGCGCGATGATGAGGTGATGGGCCCAGCCGGTCATCTGGAGCCGCCCCTGCCGTCGACATGGTCGGTGCCGGTGAGCCCGCGCGAGGCGAGCAGCACGACGAGGAAGAGCGCGGTGGTGGCGAAACCGATGACGATTGCGGTGAGCACCAGCGCCTGCGGCACGGGATCGGCGATCATCGTGGTCGAGGCGCTGTCATCGAGAATGGGCGGCAGGTTGGACTTCACCCCGCCCACCCCGAAGATGAACAGGTTCACCGCATAGGAGAGCAGCGAGAGGCCGATGATGACCTGATAGGTGCGCGGGCGCAGGATCAGCCAGACGCCGCAGCTGGTCATGACGCCGATTGCGATCGAAAGGATGATTTCCATCAGGCCTCCTTCGCCTTTTCCATTTCAGCCGCGTGAAGGCGGTTGATACGGATGGACTGGTGAGCGAGTGCCACGAGGATGAGGACGGTGGAACCGACGACCAGCGTGAATACGCCGAGGTCGAACAGCAGCGCGGTCGCTGCCGGAACCTTGCCTATGAGCGGAATCTCGAGATAGCGGAAATGCGAGGTCAGGAACGGATAGCCGAGCAGCCATGCGCCCGCGCCGGTGGCGGTTGCGGTCAAAAGGCCGACGCCCATCCAGCGAAGCGGCAGGATGCGCAGGCGATCCTCCGCCCAGCGCGTGCCGCCGGCGAGATATTGCAGCAGGAAGGCGATCGACAGCGTGAGCCCGGCCGAGAAGCCGCCGCCCGGCAGGTCGTGGCCGCGCATGAAGATGTAGACGGAAAAGGTGATGATGACCGGGAACAGCCACTGCATGATGACCGAGGGCACGAACAGGTAGTCCTTGACCGTATCGCCCGCCGAACGGCCCTCACGCTCCTCGTCCAGACGGTTCTGGATCTGCTGCTGCTCCGGCATTTCCATGCTGTCCGCGGCCGGACGGAAACGTCTGAGCAGGGCGAAGACGGTGAGCGCCACGACGCCGAGGACGGTGATTTCGCCGAGCGTGTCGAAACCGCGGAAATCCACCAGGATGACGTTGACGACATTGCGTCCGCCGCCCTGCGAATAGGCGTTTTCGAGGAAGTAGTTGGCGATGGCGTCGGGCACCGGCATCGTCATCGAGGCATAGGCGATGAAGGTCATGCCGATGCCGCAGGCGACCGCGAGCGCCAGGTCGCGGAAGCGGCGGAAACGGGCGCGCAGCGTGATCGTCTCGTCGAAATCCTCCGAGCGCTTCGGCAGCCAGCGCAGGCCGAGCAGGATGAGAACCGTGGTGACGATCTCGACGAGGAGCTGGGTGATCGCCAGATCCGGCGCCGACAGCCAGACGAAGGAGACGCAGACGATCAACCCGACGCCGCCGAGCATGACCAGCGCCGCGAGACGGTGATACTTGGCCAGAAAGGCGGTGCCGATCGCAAGGCAGATGCCGATCAGCCAGAGCGCGCCGAAGGTGGGATCGACGCCGGTGAAGACGAAAGGGCGCGGCTCGAAGGAGGAAAGGTAGAGCGGCAGGAGGCCGGCGAGAAAGCCCATGGCCACCACCCAGCGCAGCTGCGGCTGCAGATTGCGGGTGCCGATGCGCTTTTCCGCCTGACGCGCCCAGTGCCAGGACACCTCGACGAGAACGCGCTCGAAGATGCGCTGGCCCTTGAGCTGGCGCAGGAAGGGCGGTCCGTCCTCGCAGCGCGCCAGATAGTTGCGGAAGGCGAAGTAAAGCGCGGTGCCGCCGACCAGCGCGATGATGCTCATCACCAGCGGCAGGTTGAAGCCGTGCCAGACCGCAAGGTCGTATTCCGGCGTCAGCGGTCCGAGCACGCTGGTGACGGCGGTCAGAAGGAACGGCCCGACGGAGATGGCGGGCGCGATGCCGACCACGAGGCAGATCAGCACCAGAAGCTCGATCGGGAAGCGCATCCAGCGCGGCGGCTCATGCGGCGTTGCCTTGGGCAGGCCAACCGGCGGCGGGCCGAAGAAGACCGTGTGGATGAAGCGCAGCGAATAGGCGACCGAAAACGCGCTCGCCAGCGTCGCCACATAGGGAAGGATGGTGTCGAGAACGGAATCGGCATGGGTCTGCACGGCTTCCGCGAAGAACATTTCCTTGGACAGGAAGCCGTTGAGCAACGGCACGCCCGCCATCGCGGCGCTCGCCACCATGGCGAGCCGCGCCGTCATCGGCATGAAGCGATAGAGACCGGAGAGTTTTCGGATGTCGCGCGTTCCGGTCTCGTGGTCGATGATGCCGGCGGCCATGAACAGCGAGGCCTTGAAGGTCGCGTGGTTCAGCATGTGGAAGATCGCCGCGACGGTCGCAAGCGGGCTTCCGAGGCTGAGAAGCGTGGTGATCAGGCCGAGATGGCTGATGGTCGAATAGGCGAGCAGGCCTTTGAGGTCCTGCTGGAACATGGCGAAATAGGCGCCGAGCAGCAGCGTGATGATGCCGGCGCTGCCGACGAGCCAGAACCATTCCTCGGTTCCCGCCAGCGCCGGCCAGAAGCGTGCGAGCAGGAAGACCCCGGCCTTCACCATGGTCGCCGAATGCAGATAGGCGGAGACCGGCGTCGGCGCCGCCATGGCGTTGGGCAGCCAGAAATGGAACGGGAACTGCGCGCTCTTGGTCAAGGCGCCAAGCAGGATGAACACCAGCGCCGGCACATAGAGCGAGTGACCGCGGATCAGGTCGCCGGATTCGAGGATCTTGTCGAGATCGTAGCTGCCGACGATGTTGCCGAGGATCAACAGGCCGATCAGCAGGCAGAAGCCGCCGATGCCGGTGATCGTCAGCGCCATGCGGGCGCCGTCGCGGGCGGCGGCCGTGTTGTGCCAGTAGCTGATCAGCAGGAAGGAGAAGATGCTGGTCAGTTCCCAGAAGACCGACAGCAGGATGACATTGCCCGAGATGACGATGCCGAGCATCGCGCCCATGAAGGCAAGCAGGAAGGAGAAGAACCGCGGAACCGGGTCCTCCTCTGACATGTAGTATCGCGCATAGACGATGACGAGGAAGCCGATGCCGGTGATCAGCACGGAAAACATCCATGCGAAACCGTCCATCCTCAGCTTGAAGGCAAGTCCGAGCTGGGGAACCCATTCCGCCTCGTAGCGCAGCGGCTCGCCGCCGGAGATGGCGGGATAGGCGAGAACCACGATCAGCAGGGAGGACAGCGCGACCGCGCCCGCAACCCAGGAGGGCAGGACCCGTGACGGCGTATTCAGAAGAAAGACCGAGGCAAGGCTTCCGGCGAAAGGCAGGATCAACAGGACCAGCAGGAAATATGGTTCCAACGTTATCCCAATGCCCCGGTTCCTTTACTTTTGAAGGGCCCGCGCGTGCCCGAGGAGGGTATGTCCTGCGCCTCTAGCCATGCGAACAAAAATGCCATATATGATCTATATTGACCATTATGGGCAGAATCGGACGATGGGTCAAGCAGATCACCAGAAGTTTTTGACACCTGCCCTCTGTCGTGCGGCGCGGGGTTTCCTCGACTGGACGCAGAGCGATCTGGCGGATCGCTCGGGCGTTTCCCGAGGCACGATCCGCGACTACGAGGGCGAGCGTCACAACGTTCACCGCTCCACGGAAGCACAACTGCGCCTCGCCTTCGAAAACGGCGGCCTCTCCTTCGTCTGCCTCGAAGGCGACAATGTCGGGATTTGCCCGAAGGGCGGGGCGGAAGGGTAAGGACCGGGGCAGTTTGGCTGGTGAGGGGCCGGGTGCGGACTGGCGGGTTTGGCACTTGGATCCGCTAAAGCGGACGTGGCCATGAAGACATCACCCAGTAAATGCAGCAGATTTTTGGTGGTCTTGGAAGGAGCACCTACTATCGCGCAAAAGCCTTGGAAGCCCGGCTCTCAGGGATGGCAAGGGGGATGCGATGTCCTCCTTTGTATCTTTGAACTGTATATTCCAACAGGATTGGCAAAGGGTTCCGGAACTTCTTTTTCCTTGGATTGCGAAGAGTTGGATTCAAATTCAATTATTTCAATATGTTAGTCGAATATTTTTTTACAGAAATTGCCTTCAAAAACGTCTTTAGAAATCAATGACTTAGGAAGTCGGCGTAGATCAGAAATTGCAGGTGGGAGCGCCTAAGATAGCTTACAAACCTTAGAACGGGGCTTTAGGATCATGAAAGGACGCAATGTCTGACTCAACCCCTTGGTCATGTTGATGAATAAATCTTGACAATTTAAAAACTTGACCGAATCATTTCGGCCTTCTATATAAGGGGTGTTCATCTGCCAAAGGCAGAAGGAGCTCGAAAGCCGTCCATCTCCAGTAGAGGGCGGCTTTTGCCGTTAAAATGCAATTCCTTTTTTCTCTCTCTTTTCAAGATCCTTTAGTGTCCAGGTTTGGTCAATGTAAAAGGCCGTAACTAGCGATACAATTTTTGGCTTCTCAGCGAGAATAAGGACATATTTTTCGCTTTTAAGCCAGTAATACAGTTTTACTGTTCCGTCGCCTTCGGTGTAGCTGAATCGAGATACTCCGGGGGCCGTACCGTTTAGCAGCGCGGAAATCCAAGTGATTCTACGTGCGCGCGGTGGATCGAATAACCTATCCTCGCCCTTCCCTTTGGTGACGACGTGCCAGAACCCCTCCTCCTTGTCGTTGTCTATAAGGCGGGCGTCAAATACCAGCGTCTTTCCCCGCACAACAGGCGATGGAATACATTTGAATGTTGCCGTGAAGTGACCATAGAGAGAAGCGCAAACGTCATCCCAATTGCCGTCTGTTTGAGCTTGTTGTGGCAGCACCAGTTGATTGCACATGGCTATACCTGTGCCCGCCAAACAAAAATATTGAATTTCTGATACGACAACGGCGAAGAGTTGAGCATACTCCGCCCAATGTTCTCTTCGATGCGATGTACCATGTGCAGTTTGGTGGCGTTGGTAGTGAGGCCTCTATGCTTGTAAGTAAGAGCGCCGAGTAAAAAATCAGCAAGCTGCATAAGCTCGAGCTCATGAGAGCGCGCATGCTGAACTCGTGATATGAGTTCTCCGGTGAAATCGTACATGTTGTTGCAGAGAACATCACGAAGCTTCTGAACTTTAAACCGGCTTCGTGTATCCTTTATATCTAAGTATATCTCATTGCTTTCAGTAGTAGAGAGAATCTTATTCAGGAGCGAAAAATACATTTTGTAATAGAAGTCGTCGTGGCTTCCTTGATTAAATTTCGCATGGTCGAGTCCGCGCTTATTTGGAACCACCAAAGCTCGGAAATTCAGCGTATCATTTCCAAAGAACCAATCGATCAGTTCGGTATAGAATGAGATTTTGGAGTGTGAGACTTTCGTCCACTTCAGCTCGCCTGTCGCAGAATGTCGCCTTTTTATGTCGCGAATCTGCATAGAGAGTAGCTTCGTACTCGCTCTGGGAGCCCAAATCGCTCCGAAACTCATCACATTAGAATCGTCATTTTGCAAATGACACGATTCATCGCAGTAAATCGCTATGCTCATTGTCTACGCCCTATTTAGTTGCAGGGTTGCGATACAAGGCGTGATTGTCAAGGAAATCAACGGATCAGTGGCGTTGAGCCGGGCCATGGTGACCTCCATGAAAAACAATTTCCGCCGATAACCGTTATCTGCTTAAAAAAACTAGAAATTTTTACGAGGGGGTATCAAAGGCATTGTGCGCAATCACCTCCCCCAAGGGGTGCGTCCGGTAAACGGCATCGAATTAACTCACAGCGTTACGTGGGGCATTTCCATACAAAGCCTCGCCTTGACTGAAGAGACATAAGGGGGAGACATAGGTTGTGTCCGTAAGAGTATACCCTTATGGATATTGAGGTTCCCGAAGTTACTTGCGCTCGCAAGGCTCGAAAATTTCAATCGGACAGAAAAATCAACGGACACTGCACTTACGAACGTTCACTCCGCTGCTTGGAATAGCCTTTTCTGAGCAAGGAGTTTCGAAGCGTGAACGTCGAACTTGGAGGCGCGTAATCGCCACTACGTATTTTGACTCGAATGTCAGCGTTCGTCGCAACGGCAGCGCCGCAGCGAGAAAACCCATGGGGCTGTTCCGCGGCCGGCTTTCGGTATCGGTGGCGGAGAAACGGCGGCCTTGAGCCGCCGTTGGTCTTTTCCGGGATGGTCTGCCCTTGGGGCTATAAGCGGGCTATCAGCTCTTTGCGAGCTCTGTCAGGCGGTCGAGGGCGGCCTTGAAGCCCTTCAGCGAGATCGCGAGGTTGACCGGCTGGTTCGGCTGCATCGAGGTGGCGGTCACATTGAGAGCGGCGGCGGTGGAGAGAGCGGTGACGTTCGCGGTGGTGAAGGTCACGGGCACAAGGCAGCCGGCCGGCAGGCAGGTGGAGAACTTCAGCGCCGGGAGCGGCGGATTGCTGTCGATCTTCAGCGTGGCGCCGGCATCGAGCTTGAGGCCGAAGGGCAGCGCCAGAACGCCGGCCACGCCGCCATCCTTGGCCGGCTGCAGCTCGATGGCGAGCACGCGCTGGCCGTCCTGTTGCTGCTGGACCTGGGCCATGGAGCAGATCTTGCCGTTCTGCACGACGCCGCAGGTCACGCGCCAGTCCTGATAGGTTTCCTGCAGCGAGCTTGCGCCGCCCGGCAGGGTGGCCGGCGCTGCTTCCTGCGCGAGGGCGGGAGCGGCGGCGAGGAGCGGCAGCAGGGCCATGGCCGCGGTGGTGGGCTTATACATTTTCGATACTCTTCCGTTGTCGATTGGTTTTCAGTAAGGCCGCGTGTCAGTAACGCGCGGAAAGCCGGGTCTTGAAATCGATGTCGCCGGCTTCGCGGTCTCCCTCGTCGACCTGTGAAAAAGCGGGAAGCGGAAGTGAAACGGTGGCGAGAAGAACTGCCGTGTAGTACCGGAAACCCCGGCTCCGCATCCTCGTGCCCACTATGCCCTCTCCCATGAATTTCAGGATTTAACAGTAAAATCAAAGTAGCGCCAAATAATTGCGGCGCAGGGACGAACAATAACCATGCCGACGATTATGAATCACCTGCTTTGCTGTCAAGGACGATCTCTGGGTGGAGCTTACGCGGTTCGGGACGGCTGGAGACCCATCGAAATCCTGCCGAATACGTGTGGCCGTGTGGCAACTTTGCCTATCTCGCGGGCAGGTTGTCCGCTTGACACATTTTTGAGCGGGTCATAGAGAATTTCGACCAACTGGTAAAATAGAGGGGATCGCTGCAATGACGAAAGACATCATGTTTACGCGCCGGAGCCTGATGGCCACCGGTCTTGTTCTCGGTTCGGGCATCATCGCTCCTTCCGTCCGCGCCGCTGCTCCCGTCAAGGTCGCCGGCATCCATGGTTCGCCGGTGGAAAACGCCTGGAACTCGGTGCTGCACAAGGCGCTGCAGGATGCGGCCGCCGAAGGCGTCATCGAATATGTCTTCTCCGAAGGCGTGTCTGGCACCGACTATCCCCGCGCCATGCGCGAATATGCCGAACAGGGCGCAAGGCTGATCATCGGCGAAGCCTATGCCGTTGAAAGCGAAGCCCGCGAAGTGGCTGCCGACTATCCGGATACCGCCTTCGTGCTCGGTTCGAGCGGCAAGGAATCCGGCGACAATTTCGGCGTCTTCGGCACCTGGAACCATGACGGCGCCTATCTCGCCGGCATGCTGGCCGGCAAGATGACCAAGAGCAACGTCGTCGGCTCCGTCGGCGCCATGCCGATCCCGGAAGTCAACATGCTGATCAACGCCTTCGGCGAAGGCGTGAAGGCCGTCAACCCGGATGCCAAGCTGCTCGTTTCCTTCATCGGCACCTTCTTCGACCCGCCGAAGGCCCGCGAAGCCGGTCTCGCCCAGATCGACGCCGGCGCCGACATCCTGTTCGGCGAGCGCATCGGCACGGCGGATGCCGCCAAGGAACGTGGCATCAAGTCCGTCGGCTCGCTGATCGACTACACCCCGCGCTATCCGGAAACCGTGTTCGCCAATGCCCTCTGGGGCTTCCGTCCGATCCTCAACGCGGCGCTGGCCGACGTTGCTGCCGGCAAGCCGGTGGGCAAGGACTACACCGCCTTCGGTCTTCTGAAGGAAGGCGGCAGCGACATCGCCTATGTGAAGGGCGTCGCTCCCGCAGAAGCGGAAGCCGCCATGGAAGCCAAGCGCGCCGAGATCAAGTCCGGCGCCTTCGAGGTTCCGCGCAACATGGAAGAGCCGAAGTAACCGGCGTTTCCCATGACGAATGACGCAACGTCGCTGGCCGAGGCGATCCGCAAGGGTCGCCTCACCGCTGGCGAGGCGATGCAGGCCGCACTGGAACGCGCCGACCGGTTTTCCGGCCTCGGCGCGATTTCGCATGTCGACGCCACGCTTGGCGAGGCTGCCGCAAGGGCCGCGGACGAACGGCTGGCCCAGAGTATCAAGGCAAGGGGCGATGAAGGCTCTGCGCGCGCCGCCTTTGCCCACGCGCCCTTTATCGGCGTTCCGAGCCTTGCCAAGGATCTCGGCGGCCCCTTTGCCGGCCTTCCCGTTGCCGCCGGTTCCCGTATGCTGAATCGTGACGGCGAAGGCGCGCCGGATTCGGATCTTGCCGCCCGGATGCGTGCTTCGGGCCTCTGTTTCTTTGGGCTGACCACGGTGCCGGAAATGGGGCTTTCCCTTTCCTCCGAACCCGCGACCGGCCCTGTCTGTCGCAATCCGCTCGATCCGACGCGCACGGCTGGCGGTTCCTCCGGTGGTGCGGCGGCGGCCGTCGCCGCGGGGATCGTTTCGATTGCACATGCCACCGATGCCGGTGGTTCCATCCGCGTTCCCGCCGCCTGCTGCGGCCTTTTCGGCATCAAGGCGACGCGCGGCGTCATGCCGGCTGGCCCCGGCTTCGGCAATCATCTCGGCGGCATTGCCAGCGAGCTTGCCATCTGCCGCTCCGCCCGCGATCTCCAGACGATCTTCGAGGCGGTGAAAGGCAAAGCGCGCGGCCCCTTCGCCGACCCCGAACTGGCAACCCCTGACGACAGGAAGCTGCGGATCGGCCTGCTTGCCGAAACCGGCTCCGACCATCCGACCGATCCCGCCCGCAGCGAGGCTGTCGAGGCGGCGGCGCTGGCGCTCGAAGCGGACGGCCACACCCTTATCCGGCTCAACTGGTCTGTGTTCGCCGGTCCGGTCGAAGCGAGCGGTATTGCGTTCCGTGACATGATCGCCGTCAACCTCGCCAATTTCACGGCCGCTCTTGGTCTCGATGCCGGTAAGGCCGAGCCGCTGACACGGGCCTTCATCTGTCATGGCGCGGCGGTGACGGGCGGCGAGCTGTGGTCGGCGATGGACGGCACGGTGCATGCGAGCCGCGCGCTCTGGGATCTCTTTGCCGGCTTCGACATTCTGATCGCTCCGATGCTTTCGACCGCCCCGCCCGCGCTCGGCTCGTTTCCCTTCGATCATGGCGACATCGACCTGCAGATCCGTCGCATGACGGATTTTGCGCCGCTTGCCGCCCTTTGCAACATGACCGGTTTTCCCGCCCTGACGCTGCCTTTCGGCGCGGATGGCGACGGGCTTCCGATGCCGGTGCAGATCATCGCGCCGATGGGCGGGGATCGCCTTCTTCTGAAGCTTGCGGAACGACTGGAAAAGCAGGGGCGCTGGCAACATCGTCATGGCGTGGCAGGACTGGATGTGAGAGGACTGGATGCATGAAACCTCCCGTTCTCGAACTCTCCGGCATATCCAAACGCTTCGGCGACAACCTCGCCAATGACGACATCTCGCTGACGCTTGCCGAGGGCGAGATCGTGGCGCTGCTCGGCGAGAACGGCGCGGGCAAGACCACGCTGATGAGCATTCTCTTCGGCCATTACGTGCCCGACAGCGGCAAGGTGACGGTGATGGGCGAAGACCTGCCGCCGGGACGGCCGCGCGCCGCCATTCGCGCTGGTATCGGCATGGTGCACCAGCACTTCGCGCTGGCGCCCAACCTCACCGTGCTCGAAAACGTCATGACCGGCACGGAAAGCCTGTGGTCGCCCGCCTCCAACGTTTCGGCCGGACGGCGCAAGCTGATCGACATTTCCGAGCGCTTCGGCCTGAAGGTCGATCCCGATGCGCGGCTCGGCGATCTCTCGGTCGGCGAGCAGCAGCGCGTCGAGATCCTCAAGGCGCTCTACAACGATGCCCGCATTCTCGTGCTCGACGAGCCGACGGCGGTCCTGACCCGGATCGAGGCGGAGAAGCTCTTCTCGACGCTGAAGGACATGGCGCGTCAGGGCCTGTCGCTGATCTTCATTTCCCACAAGCTGGACGAGGTGATGGCGACCGCAGACCGCATCGTCGTGCTGCGCGGCGGCCGGCTGGTGGCGGAACGCAACGCCGCCGACACCAGCAAGGCGGAACTGGCCGAACTGATGGTCGGACGCGCCGTGACGCGGCCGGTGCGCGACGCCGCCACGCCCGGCGAAGTCGTGCTGGAAGCGGTTGGCGTCACCGTGCGTCAGGGCGGCGTCGAGCGGCTGAAATCCGTGGATTTCCGGCTGCGCGCCGGCGAAGTCCTCGGCATCATCGGCGTTTCGGGCAATGGCCAGGCGACCCTTGCGCAACTTTTGAGTGGCACGGCCGAGCGCAGCGCCGGAGACCTGATCCTCTTCGGTGAGGGCATCGGCGACCTGACGGTGGCGGATGCGGTGGAAAAGGGCATTGGCCGCATTCCCGAAGACCGCAACCGCGAGGGTGTCATCGGCGAAATGGCGATCTGGGAAAACGCAGTGCTGGAACGCCTGCCGCGCTATTCGCGGGGCGGGCTGATCGACCGCAAGGCGGGGATCGCCTTCGCGCGGAAGATCATCGAGGCCTTCGACGTGCGCGGCGGCTCCCCGACGAGCCGTATCCGGCTTCTTTCCGGCGGCAACATGCAGAAGCTCATTCTCGGGCGAAACCTGATCGAGCATCCGCGCATCCTTCTCGCCGCCCAGCCGGCGCGCGGGCTGGACGAAGGTGCGGTCGCAGCCGTGCACGAGCGCATTCTGGAAGCGCGCCGGGCGGGCACCGCCGTATTGCTGATTTCCGAAGACCTCGACGAGATCATGGCGCTCGCCGACCGCATCCAGGCCATCGTCGGCGGCCGGCTTTCTCCGCCAGTTGCGGCCGATGACGCCGATGCGCGCCGGCTCGGGCTGATGATGGCCGGGGAATGGGAACAGAAAGGCAGCGAAGGAAAAGGCGGGGAGATGAACGATGCGGTTTGAGCGACGCGAACACAGGTCGCCGGCGCTGGTGATCGCCACGCCGCTGATCGCGATTGCCGCCGCCATGGCGATTGCCGGCGTACTGATCGCGCTCGCCGGCGCGCCCGTCTTCACCGCCTATGGCAAGATCCTGACGAGCGCCTTCGGTTCGCGCCTTTCGGCGACGGAAACGCTGATGCGCGCCACGCCGCTGATCCTGACCGGGCTTGCCGCGGCCGTCGCCTTCCGGGCGAGGCTGTGGAATATCGGCGCCGAGGGGCAGTTCTATATCGGCGCCATCGCGGTTGCGGCGGCAAGCGCGCATCTTCTCTCGGGGCTGACGCCCATCCTGCAGATCCCGCTGCTGCTCGCCATCGGCGCTGTCGCCGGCATGGTCATGCTGCTCCTGCCGCTCTGGCTGCGTCTGCGCTTTTCCGTCGACGAGGTGGTGACGACGCTGCTTCTCAACTTCGTCATCATTCTCTTCGTCTCCATGCTGATCGACGGCGTGCTGAAGGACCCGACCGCCTTCGGCTGGCCGCAGTCGGAAGCGGTCGACAAGGCCGCGCGCCTGCCGAAGCTCATCGACCGTTCGCGTCTGCATATCGGGCTGGCGATTGCCGTGGTCGTCGCGCTGGTGGTGCATTTCGTCCAGACGCGCACGGTGTTCGGCGTGCAGTCGCGCGCAGCCGGCCTCAATCCGGCGGGCGCGGTCTTCGCCGGCGTTCCGCTCGGGCGCACGCTGGTCCTCGTCGCGATGATATCGGGCGGGCTTGCCGGCCTTGCGGGCGCGATCGAGGTGCTTGGCGTCAAGGGTTACGTGACGACCGACCTTTCGCCCGGCTACGGCTATTCCGGCATCGTCGTCGCCATGCTCGCCAATCTCAATCCTGTCGGCGTGGTGTTTGCAGCGCTGTTCACCGCCATGATGTTCGTCGGCGCCGACGGCATGAGCCGCAGCATGGGCATTCCGACCTATATCGCCGACGTCACCGTCGCGTTGTCGCTGCTCTCCATGCTGGTCGCTGTCTTCTTCACCCAGTACAGGATCCGCCGATGAACGCCCTGATCGACATCCTTGCTTCCGCCGGGCTCTGGGCCGCCGTGCTGCGCATTGCCACGCCGCTGATCCTCGGCACGCTCGGCGCGTTGCTCAGCGAACGTGCCGGTGTTCTGAACCTCGGCATCGAGGGCATCATGACCTTTGGCGCGATGATCGGCTGGGTGGCGGTCTATAACGGCGCGGACCTGTGGACCGGGCTTCTGGTGGCCGCACTCGGCGGCGCGGTGTTCGGCGCGCTGCATGCGGTGCTGACCGTGACGCTCGGCCTGTCGCAGCATGTCTCGGGCCTCGGCGTCACGCTGTTTGCCTCGAGCTTCGCCTATTACGTCTTCCGCCTGATGGTGCCGGTTGCCGGCACGCCGCCGACCATCGAGCCGTTCCAGCCGATTGCCATTCCCGGCCTTTCCGACCTGCCCTTCTTCGGCCCGGCCTTCTTCACCCAGACCGCGCCGACCTATCTCGCCATCCTGCTGGCCGTCGCGCTCGCCTATCTCCTCTCGCGCACGCCGCTCGGGCTTGCGGTGCGCATGACCGGCGAAAACCCGCATGCGGCCGAGGCGCAGGGCATCAACCCGATGGCGGTGCGTTACGGCGCGGTGATCGCCGGCAGCGCGCTGATGGGCGTTGGCGGTGCGTTCCTGACCCTTTCGGCTTTCAACAGCTTCTTCCCGACCATGGTGCAGGGGCGCGGCTGGATCTGCATCGCGCTCGTGGTCTTCGCCTCGTGGCGGCCGGAAAGGGCGTTGTTCGGAGCGCTGCTCTTCGCCTTCTTCGACGCCTTCCAGCTGAGATTGCAGACCGTGCTGAGCGGTGTGGTGCCCTACCAGCTGTTCCTGATGATCCCCTATATCCTGTCCATCGTGGCGCTGGCCGTGATGGCGCGGCGCGCCCGCGTACCGCAGGCCCTGATGCAACCCTACAGGCGCGGCGAGCGCTGACGGCAGATCCCGGATACCGCAAGGCCCCGGACAGTACGACAATACGAGGCCCCGGCCGATAAGAGGCCGGACAATACGAGGACAAGACCATGTTCGATCTCATTATCCGCAATGCCAATCTGCCCGACGGCCGCAAGGGCATCGACATCGGCATCAGGGACGGCAGGATCGCGGCTATCGAGGCCAATCTTGCCGGTGAAGCGGGCGAGACCATCGACGCCAGTCACCGCCTCGTCACCTCGCCCTTCGTCGATCCGCATTTCCACATGGACGCCACGCTGTCGCTCGGCCTGCCGCGCATGAACGTCTCCGGCACGCTGCTCGAAGGCATCGCGCTCTGGGGCGAACTGCGGCCGCTCCTGACGAGGCAAGCGCTGGTCGAGCGGGCGCTCGCCTATTGCGATCTCGCGGTGTCGCAGGGCCTCCTGCATATCCGCACCCATGTCGACACCTCCGATCCGCGCCTCGTCACCGTCGAGGCCATGCTCGAGGTAAAGGAAAAGATTGCGCCCTATATCGACCTGCAACTGGTCGCCTTCCCGCAGGATGGCTATTACCGCGCGGCGGACGGGGTGAAGTCGCTGGAGCGCGCGCTCGACATGGGCGTCGACGTGGTCGGCGGCATTCCGCATTTCGAGCGGACCATGCAGGAGGGTGCGGCCTCCGTCGAGGCGCTCTGCCGCATTGCCGCCGAGCGCGGCCTGCCGGTCGACATGCATTGCGACGAGACCGACGATCCGATGTCGCGCCACATCGAGACGCTGGCCGCCGAAACGATCCGCTTCGGGCTGAAGGGCCGCGTCGCCGGCTCGCACCTGACATCGATGCATTCGATGGACAATTACTACGTCTCCAAGCTCATTCCGCTGATGGCGGAGGCGGAAATCAACGCCATTCCCAACCCGCTGATCAACATCATGCTGCAGGGCCGCCACGACACCTATCCGAAACGCCGCGGCATGACCCGCGTGCGCGAGCTGATGGCCGCCGGCATCAATGTCGCCTTCGGCCATGACTGCGTGATGGACCCCTGGTACTCCATGGGCTCCGGCGACATGCTGGAAGTCGGCCACATGGCGATCCATGTCGCGCAGATGTCGGGCGTCGAGGACAAGAAGAAGATCTTCGAGGCGCTGACGGTGAATTCCGCCAGGGCGCTCGGCATCGAAGGCTATGGCCTTGCCGTCGGCTGCAATGCCGACCTCGTCGTGCTGCAGGCCGAGGACGTGCTGGAGGCCCTGCGCCTCAAGCCCGCCCGCCTCGCCGTCCTGCGTCGCGGCAAGGTCATTGCCCGCACCGCGCCGAAGGTCGCCGAACTCTCGCTGCCGGGCCGCCCCGTAAGCCTCGACGCCGGCCGCAATCCGACGGCGCGCTGAGAGCGGGGCCCCGTTCCAATTACATGATGGCCTGAAACAGTCTGGGCGCTTCGCAATCGAGGGTGCCCAGACCGCTGACAAACCCTTTCCGATTGTCTTTTGTGATGGCAGTGCGGCATCCACTGCCGTCATTCCGGTCTTGAGCCGGGATCCAGCGCGATCAAGTCCTTGATCGCAAGAAAGTCTTTCGCGCGATGGACATCGCGCAGCTGGATGCCGGAACAAGTCCGGCATGACGGAGAAGGGGGCGTCAGCCCTCAATACGGACTTTGTCAGCAATCCGGGGGCGTTGCGCAATCGCGGGCGCTCCATTTTTCGTTGTGCAACGACAATTGCAGGCGCTGTCGGAGTCTCGACCGCCGCCGTTACCCACCGTCTCAGGCAAACGTCATCAAAACTTCCCCCCAGCTTCACGAAACTGTCGTGCAACGGGTCTAGAGGATGACGAGCGGGATGCAATTTCTTTTGCAAAGGAAAAGATTCATGTCACACAAATTGCACAAACTGGCCGGCGCCAGCCTCATCGCCCTTCTGGCCACGGTCGCTTCGGCTGAAGCCGCGACGGTGGTGAAGTTCTGGCACAGCTTCAACAAGGGCAACGGCGAGGCGCTGGACAAGATCATCGCGGGCTTCGAAGCGGCCAATCCGGATATCGACATTGAGGCCGAGTTCATCGGCAACTATAACGACATCGTCGCCAAGCTGCAGGCCGCCATTCCGGCCAAGCGCGCGCCCGATGCGGTCATTCTCGAGGTGACCCGTTACGGCCTTTTCGCCGACCGTGGCGTGCTGACCGACCTCACTCCCTATTTCGATGCCGATCCGCTGAAGGACGACCTTTACGACTACGCGCGTGAAGTCGGCATCTACAAGGGCAAGAACTATATCGTGCCCTTCAACTCCTCGACCCCGGTCCTTTACTACAACAGCGACATCTTCAAGCGCGCCGGCATCGAGGGCGAGCCTGCGCTGAAGACCTTCGACGACATCATGGCCGCGTCGAAGACGATCACCGAAAAGCTCGGTTCGGAAGGCATCAGCGGTATCGCCGCGCCCGGCCAGTTTGCCCGCTGGGGCCTCGTCATGGCCAATGACAGCGAGCTGATGGATCCCAAGACCAACGAAGTGCTGCTCGACAGCCCCAACACCATCGAAGCCTATCAGTGGATGGCCTCGCTGGTGCACAAGGAGAAGGTTTCCTCGCCGGATGGCGTGACCGAGGAAGACAATGGCCGCGACGCGTTCCTCGCGGGCAAGGTCGGCATCATGCTGAACTCGACCGGCAATTACGGCGGCGCGAAGAAGGCGCTCGGCGACAAGCTCGAAACGCGCCCGATGCCCTGCAACAAGACCTGCTCGGTTCCGATCGGCGGCGCCGGCATCGGCATTCTCTCCACCTCCGAGAAGGCGGTTCAGGACGCCGCCTACAAGTTCGTGAGCTACGCCGCCTCGCCGGAAGCCAACGCCATCTGGTTCGCCGAAACCGGCTATCTGCCGATCAACAGGAAGAGCGCCGCCCTGCCGGTTGCGGTCGAAGCGCTCGCCACCCAGCCGGGCATCGACGTCGCCATCAAGCAGCTCGACTTCGCCCATGGCCGTTCGCGCGCGCCGGTCGTCACATGGATGCGCACCACCGAATACAAGATGTGGGAAGCCATGGCCTTCGGCCAGCGCGATGTCGCAGAGACCATGAAGGACTTCGCCGCCCAGACCCGCAAGGAAGCGGAACGCACCGGCGAGTAAGCCTCTGCCGAAACAGCGGGACCGGTGGTCTGCCTTCGGGTGGCCGCCGGTCCCTCACCCTTTCTTTCGCTCGATTTGGGCTCCCATGCTTCGCACCCTCACACCCTATCTGTTCGTCGGCCCGCTGATCGCCTTCATCGCGGTGTTCACCTATATCCCGATCGTGTCGAGCCTCAATCTGAGCTTCCGCCACTGGGATTTCCTGTCGCCGGACATGCCCTTCGTCGGCCTCGACAATTACCGCGCCCTTTTCGCCTCGCGCGACTTCTGGAACGCGCTGAAGGTGACCGCGCTGTTTGCAGTGCTCTCCGTGCCGCTGAGGCTGGCGCTGGCGCTTGCCATCGCCAGCTATCTGGTGCGCGAAACGCTGCCCTCGCGGCTCCTGCGCGGCGCGCTGTTCCTGCCCTCGGTTACCTCCACCGTCTCGATCGCGGTCGTCTTCTCCTGGGTGTTCGCCACCGACTACGGCATGGTCAATGCGCTGCTGGTGAAGCTCGGTCTCGGCAAGGTGCCGTGGCTGCAGGACCCCTCGCTGGCGCTCTGGGTGCTGATCGCTGTCAATACGTGGAAGCAGCTCGGCTACGATATCGTCATCTATATCGCCGGCCTGCAGGCGGTGCCGCAGGAGCTTTACGATGCCGCCGCCGTCGATGGCGGCCGCCGGCTGCATGTGTTCCGCCGGGTCACCGTGCCGCTGGTCATGCCCACCACCTATTTCCTCATGGTGATCTCGGTGATTGAGGCCTTCCAGGTCTTCACCATCGTCAACGTCATGACCCATGGCGGACCGGCCGGCGCAACCGACATGCTGGTGAACATGCTCTACCGCGTCGGTTTCGTGCTGTTCGACATCGGCCAGGGCTCGGCGCTCGCCGTGCTGCTCTTCGTCCTTCTCATCGTGCTGGCGCTGGTCAAGTCCTTCGTCGTCGGCAGGAAGGTGCATTATGAAGCCTGAAAACCGCCTCCTCACCCTGCTTGCGCTGGCTGCCGGAACGATCTTCCTCGTGCCGGTGCTCTATTCGATCTGGATGTCGTTCCAGACGGCCCATGCCTATTACACCGGCACGGTGGAGTTCACGCTCGGCAATTATGCCCGCGCGGTCGGGCAGTATAATTTCGCCCGTTACCTCATGAACAGCATTCTCGTCTCCGGGCTGGTGACCATACTCGGCCTCACCGTCGCCACCATGGCCGCCTTCGCCTTTGCCCGCTACGAGTTTCGCGGCGGCAACCTGCTGTTCGGCGCAACGGTCGCGACGCTGATGATCCCGAGCCATATCAGCCTCATTCCGAACTACCTGACGCTCGCCAAGGCGGGGTTGCTCGACACCTATGCGGGGTTGATCCTGCCGGCGATCTCCAACGGCTTCGCCGCCTTTTTCCTGCGGCAATACATCAAGGGCATTCCAAAGGCGCTGGACGAGGCCGCCTATATGGACGGCGCGACGCCGCTGCAGGTGCTCTGGCGGATCATCGTGCCGATCTCGAAGCCCGCCATCTTCTCGATGGGGCTCTATATCTTCCTCACCGAGTGGAACAACTACATCTGGCCGCTGGTCGCCGTCGGCAAGGAAGATCTTTTCACGCTGCAGATCGGCCTGGCGCGGCTCTACCGCACCAATCCCGGCGAAGGCCTGATCGACTGGCCGCTGGTCATGGCCGCATCGACCATCACCATCCTGCCGGTGCTTCTGGGCTTCCTGCTGGTCGAGCGGCATCTGGTGCGCGGCATCACCATGGGCGCGGTCAAGTAATTCAACATGGAACGGAAAATGACACATATCGCATCCCATCGCGGGGGAACGCTCGAATTCGGCGACAGCACGCCCCGCGGCTTTTCGGCCACCGCGCGGATGGCGCTGGAGGAAGTTGAGTTCGACCTTCACCCGACCGCAGACGGCGCCATCATCGTTCATCACGATGCCACGCTGGACGCCACCACCGACCGCACCGGCGCAATCGCCGGCATGACGGAAGCAGAGGTTCGCGCCGCCACCATCAATTACGGCGAAGGCGGCCATCCTCTCACGCTGGACGAACTCTGCGCCATCTTCTCGGCAAGTCGCGTCGATTTCCGCTGCGAGATCAAGCCGGGTGCCGACGGCCGCCCCTACATGGATTTCGTGCCGCGCGTGGTCGAGACCCTTGCCCGCCACGGCATGCTGGAGCGCACCACCTTCTCCTCCTTCCTGATCGAGGCGCTGGACCAGATCACGACGGCGACGGACCGACCGAAACTCTGGCTGGTCAGCCCGCCGGTGCTCAGGCAGGTCGGCGCCTCGGCGGTGATCGAGCTTGCCCGCGCCCATCGCATCCCGGAAATCGGCGTCCATATCGACACGGCGGATGCCGCGCTGATGGCGGAAATCCGAGCCGCCGGCCTCGATTTCGGCTGCTGGGCCGCCCACACCGCCCCGCAGATCGAAAAGGCGCTTTCGCTCGGCGTCAAGGTCTTCACCACCGACCGGCCGAGCCTCGCCATCGCAATCCGTAACGAAAGAAACCGGGAGACAAACCGATGAGCGGCATTTCCCTTCGTGCCATCCGGAAATCCTATGCCAGCGGGCCGCAGATCCTGCATGGCGTTTCCATGGACATCCGGCCCGGCGAATTCGTCGTCATCGTCGGACCCTCCGGCTGCGGCAAGTCCACCCTGCTGCGCCTCATCGCCGGGCTGGAGCGCATCGACGAGGGCGAGATCGAGATCGACGGAAGGCGGGCGAACGATCTGGCGCCGCAGGATCGCGACATCGCCATGATCTTCCAGAACTACGCGCTCTATCCGCATATGACGGTGCGCCAGAACATCGCCTTCGGGCTGGAGCTGCGCGGCATGCCGAAGGCGGAGCGCAATGCGCGGGCCGAAAGCGTGGCGAAGACGCTGCAGCTCGAGCCCTATCTCGACCGCAAGCCCGGCGCGCTCTCCGGCGGCCAGCGGCAGCGCGTGGCGATGGGTCGCGCCATGGCCCGCAATTCCTCGACCTTCCTGATGGACGAGCCGCTGTCGAACCTCGATAACGCCCTGCGCGTCGCCATGCGCACCGAGATCAAGGAGCTGCACCGGGCGCTCGGCGCCACCATCGTCTACGTCACCCACGACCAGACGGAGGCGCTGTCGCTTGCCGACCGCATCGCGGTGATGAAGGGCGGCCATCTCCAGCAGTTCGATACGCCCGAGGCGATCTACGACCGCCCGGCCAATCGCTTCGTCGCGGGTTTCCTCGGCGTGCCGGCAATGAACTTCCTGCCCGCGGCCAGGATGCCCGGCTGGCAGGGTCGGCAGGACATCACCATCGGCTTTCGCCCGGAGCATATCGCGGTGCAGGGGCAAGAGCCCGCGGGGCCGGCGCTGCCCATGCGGCTTCTGCTTTCCGAAATGACCGGCTCCGACATCATCCTGCATTGCGACAGCGATGCAGGCCGCCTGACGCTGACCTGCCCGCGCGAGAAGATGCCACAGAATACCGAAAGACTGTGGGCCGTCTGCGATTTCGGCCGGGCGCTCTATTTCGATGACAAGAGCGAGAACCGCATCGAGCTTGCGCCGGGCGAACCGACCGCGCATGCTGGCGTAAACGCGGGCTGAAACAAGCAGATATCTCGAATCATACGGGAAACCATGGACAGACAAGGTGAAGTTCCGCAGGCGCTGGGCGATCTCATCAGCCGCAATTCGACCCGGCTGACCGAGGCCGACACCCGCCTGCTCGGCGTTCTGATGGAAGATCCGATCCGTGCCGCGATGGACAACGGCCGGGAGGTTTCCTCCCGCGCCGGCGTGCACCCGGCCTCGGCGGTTCGGCTTGCCCGCCGCCTCGGCTTCAAGGGCTATCCCGAATTCCGCAGCTTCCTGCAGGCCAATCTGGTGGATGGCGCCGGCGATTTCGAAAGCCCCGCCGCGCGCATGGCCGCCCGTCTGGTCAGGGCCGAGGACGGCGGCGTGCTCTCCTCCGTGCTCGACAGCGAGATCGCCGCGCTGGAGCAGGTCCGCAACAGCGTTTCCGACGCCGATATCAGGGCCTTTTCCGAATGCCTGCGCGACAGCCGCCGCATCTTCCTGTTCGGACAGGGACATTCCTCGGCGCTATCAGCGCTGGTTTCCCTGCGCCTCAACCGCTCGGGTTATGAGACGGTCGATCTTGCCGCCCGGATGAACCAGTTGCCCGAGGCGCTGAACACGCTTGCCGCCGGTGATGTCATCTGGTTTCTCGCTTTCCGCAAGGTCTCGCCGCTCGTGCACGAGGTGCGCGCCATCGCCAGCGAGAGGAGGGCGAAGGTGCTGGTGCTGACCGATCTTCTCAACGCCCGCATCGATCCCGCGCCCGACCGCCAGATCCTCGTATCGCGCGGCAAGGCGGGCGAATCCCAGTCGCTGGTGGTGCCGATGACGGTCGCCAACGCCGTCATCCTCGATCTCGCCGCCATCGACGAGGGTAGGTCGCTTAGGGCGCTCAATGAATTCAGGGCCTTCCGGGCCGATAGCGGTCTATCGAAGGCGCTGTTGTAGGGCGCCGGCGCGGATTTCCCGTTCCACCGGGCAACGTCAGGCGAGGAATGATCTCAAGCGATCGGCCAGCGCCTGTGGTTGTTCCAGCGGAATGAGGTGGGCGCATTCCCCGATGACATCTTCCTGCAGATCGGCCGAGATGGGCCGCAGCTGGCCCGCGAGCGCGGTGCCGACCACCCCGCCGGCAATCGCGAGGATGGGCAGGCCGGAGCGACCGCCTTGGGCGATGGCATCGATCTGGCGGGCGTTTTCGGCAAAAGCCCGGTAGTGCGCGAAGCCACACCGCATCGCTTCCTTCGAGGAATAGGCCTGCACGAAGGCCTGCCGGAAAGCCTCGTCTACGCCGATCCGGTTTCTGGTTCCGGCCTTCAGGAACCAGTCGATATAGGCCGCTTCATTGCCCTGAAGAACCGTTTCGGCAAGACCCGCAACGCCGTGGAAGCCGAACCACCATGGCGGTCCCTTGCGCAGAAAGTCTTCCGCTCCCGGCAGCGTCCCGAGAAGCCCCTCCATCACGCAAAGCCTGCGCACCCGCGCCGGATGGCGCATTGCGAACATCCAGGCGATTGCGGTTCCGAGATCGATGCCGACGACATCCGCGGTTGCCACATCGAGGGCGTCGAGAATGGCCTCGGCGTCGTCTGCCAGGGTATGCAGGTCGTATCCCGCATCCGCCCTGCCGCTTGCGCCGAGCCCGCGAAGATCCGGCGCAATCACGGTATGATCCGATCTCAGCCGCTCCATCACCGGCCTCCAGATTTCCCATGTATGCGGCCAGCCGTGGAGGAAGAGAATGGCGGGGCCGGAGCCCGCGAGAGCGACGTTGATCGAGGTTCCGTTGACATGCACATGACGGAGCGTGAAGGTATCGAGGTCCTGTTCCATGGTTTTTTCCTTGCTGAAAGAGACGCGCGGAACTTGTCATTCGTCCCGATTGGTTTCAAGAAGATACCAACACGTCACCTGGATACCTTGAGGTAACCGATCATGGATTTGCGCGGCCCCTTTTCGGCAACCTGCCCGACGCGGGAATTGCTCGACCAGCTGGCCGACAAATGGTCCCTGCTGGTTCTGATGGCGGTGGGGGCCGGGCCGATACGCTTCAATGCGCTGAAGCGGGCGGTCGAGGGGATCAGCCAGAAGGTGCTGACCCAGACCGTGCGCCGGCTGGAATATAACGGCCTGCTGTCCCGGCAGGTTTTCCCGACCGTTCCCGTCACGGTGGAGTACAGCATTACGCCATTGGGGGTGTCCCTTGTGAAACTGATCGAACCGCTCAGGGAATGGTCCATCGACAACATTGCCGAGGTTCAGCGGGCGCGCCGTCTCGCCAACGAATGAAGGCGGATATCGTCCGGTACAGCACTCCCAGACAAATCCACAGGACGGATCATGAGCGACATCGATTTCCCGGCTTATCTCGCAGGCCAGCTGCAACAGCATCCACGCATCGTTCTGGCCAGTGCGCGCGTTCCCGTCAGCCTGCTTGGCGACGGCGCGCCGGAAGGTGCCGGCATCGACCGCGACGGAGCGGCGCTGGTGGACATTGTCATCGAGGCGGGCGTGGTGGCCAGCGTCAGTGCAAGTGAAGCGGCCGCTGCGGAACCCGATACGCCAGCGATCCGGCTCGAGGGCCGCCATGTCTGGCCGCTGCTGGTCGATGCCCATGCCCATCTCGACAAGGCGCATATTCTCGGCCGCGCGCCCGAATCCGGCGGCACGCATCCCGGCGCGCGGGCCGCGACGACCGCCGACCGGCTCGCCCACTGGACCCGCGACGACATCCTGCGGCGCATGGAATTCGGCCTCGCGACGGCGGACGCCCATGGCGTCGCGGCGATCCGCACCCATCTCGACAGCCATGAGGGACAGGCGGAGACCACCTGGGAAGCTTTTTCCGAGATGCGCAGCCGCTGGCGGGACCGGATAACCCTGCAGGCCGCGGGGCTGGTGCCGATCGATGCCTATGGCACCCCCCATGGCGCGCGTCTTGCCGATATCGTCGCCGAGCATGGCGGGCTGATGGGCGGCGTCACCCGCGCCTCCGGCGGCACCCATGGCGCGGCGCTGGAGGATATCGACCTCCTGCTCGACCGCCTGTTCACGCTGGCGAGCGAACGCGGCCTCGACATCGACCTGCATGTCGACGAAGCCGCAAGCGCCGAGGCCCTGCCGCATGTGGCGCGGGCGACGATCCGGCATGGTTATGAGGGGCGCGTAACCTGCGGTCACTGCTGCTCGCTGGCGCTTCTGCCCGAGGATGTGCTGCGTGAACGGATCGCGCTGATCGCCGATGCCGGGCTGTCGATCATCACGCTGCCGGCCGTGAACATGTATCTTCAGGGCCGCGAGGAAGGGCTGACCCCGCGCTGGCGGGGCGTCGCCCCGGTCAAGGAACTTTCCGCCGCCGGCATCCGCGTCGCGACCGCCGGCGACAACTGCCGCGACCCCTTCTACGCCTACGGCGACCACGACATGCTGGACACATGGCGGCAGTCGGTGCGCATCCTGCAGCTCGACCACCCCTATGCCGACGCCGCAGCCTATGCCGGCCCCTACCCCGCCGCGATCATGGGGATCGAACACGGCTCGATCCGCCCCGGCCGCCCTGCCGACCTGATGGTGCTGGAAGCCTGGACGCTCGACCAGGTCATCGCCCGCCCCCACTCCGACCGCACCATCCTGCGCAAGGGCGTCTTCGCTAACCGGGCTTTGCCTTCGTATAGGGGGCTGGAGGGATGTGATGGTGGGTAGAGGCTTTGTGGCTGAGTGGACGTCGGCTCGGGTTGCGTGAATGAGGTTTGTGGGGTCGGGAGGGGACTGGCGGCTTTCAGTGAATGGTTGCGAAAAGCCGATATTCGCTTGGCGGATCGCAAATCGGCACCTTGGGCCAGGAGTGAACCGTCCTCTCAAGAAAGCCGATGATTACATAGCTGCCATTAAGCATGAGCGACCTCCATGTTAGCTTTTGTCCCAGTGTGGACGTTTAGGCCGAGACGGCTGGTTCTTGAAGCCAACGGCGAACGAAAAGAGGTAGCGAAGAATCGGTTCGATAGGTTCGGGGGTTGTGTTGGAACACGCCGAGATGTTTGGCTCGCGGCGCCATTCAAAACAATCGAAAATTATTCTACCTGCAGCACACGGATAAGCTGTTTACGATAGTCGTTTACGCGTGTAGTCCAATAGGAATATTGATGTATCCGCTCATTTTCGGTGATTACCCATGGTTGACTTCAAGAAAAAGCTTGGCGGCAAAGTCGTTGAGAAACAGACGGATCCCGTCAAACTCTATGACACATTGGATCGTGAAGCGGACAAAGGCCCCTTGCGTCCAGCCCAGATCGATGTCCTCAAGAAATGGTTTGAGATTGAAAGCGGCAAGCGAGACACAATCGTTAAGCTACATACCGGCCAAGGCAAGACGCTAATAGGCCTCCTTATGCTGCAATCGCGTCTAAACGCCGGCAATGGACCGGTGGTGTACATTTGCCCGAACAATTTCCTTGTCGACCAGACATGCGAGCAAGCACGCCAATTCGGAATAAGGACGTGTACGTCTGAAGGCGACCTGCCAGAGGATTTTATCGACGGTCGATCCATCTTCGTCACGTCGGTGCAAAAGGTTTTCAACGGCCAGACTAAGTTCGGACTTAACAAGCAGTCGTTATCGGTCGACACTATGTTGATGGACGACGCGCATGCTTGTTCTGACACGATCCGCAGCCAGTGCCGAATCCACATCCCCCGCAAAGAGGACGCCTACAGCCTTTTGAAGGCGCTGTTTTCCGCCGATTTGGAACAGCAGGGCATGGGCACCTACGCCGACATAGAAAACGAGAAGCGAGACGCGTTCCTCCCGGTGCCTTACTGGGCGTGGATTCCCCGGGAAGCCGAGGTGGCTGGAATCCTTTCGAAAAACTCTGATCGCAAGGCAATTAAGTTCGCCTGGCCCCTGCTCAAAAATCTTTTAACTCATTGCCAATGCGTCATTTCAGGGAATGCCGTCGAGATCGAGCCGTATATCGCACCGCTCGACGCCTTCGGTTCCTTCGACAAAGCCAAGCATCGCATCTTCATGTCAGCAACGGTCACCGACGACGCCTTCCTCGTCAAAGGCTTAAGGCTTTCGCCGGAGACGATCGCCAAACCGCTGACCTACGAAGGGGAGAAGTGGTCGGGCGAAAAAATGGTGCTGTTGCCGTCGCTCATTCACGAGGATCTGGACCATGGCTTGATTGTTGAGAAATTCGCAAAAAGCGGCAAGAAGCGAGCCTTCGGACGGGTGGCACTAGTACCTAGCTTCGATAAGGCAAAACCTTGGGAAAGCGGTGGAGCAGTGGTCCCGCAGACAGAGACTATCGGCGCGGTCATCGACGGGCTTTCACGAGGTGAGTTCGACGAGACCGTCGTCCTTGTCAACCGCTACGACGGGATCGACCTACCCGACAAGACATGCCGCGTCCTCATCTTCGACTCGAAACCTTACGCGGAGAGCCTTACGGACCTCTACGAGGAGCAATGCCGTCCGCACAGTGCCGCAACATTGATGCGTGCCGTCCGCACCATAGAACAGGGCATGGGTAGAAGCGTGCGCGGCGAGAAGGATTACTCGGTCGTCATCGTCATCGGTTCGGACCTCGTCCGATTGCTTCGGGACAAGTCTTCTCGTCGGTTCCTGTCGTCGCAAATGGCTACGCAGATCGAGATCGGCTTGGAAATCACTGATATGGCTAGGCAGGACATCGAGGGCGGTGTAGAGCCTTGGCAGGCCTTTGTCGATCTAGCTAATAAATGTCTCAAACGCGATGATGATTGGAAGGCGTTCTATGCCGAGCAAATGGAGAAAGTTTTCGTCACCAGATCCGATCAAACGGCTTTGAAGCTTTACAAATCTGAATTGGACGCTGAACTGGCGCATATAAGAGGCGACTACGCTGGGGCCGTTAAGCTAGTCCAGGCTATCATCGACAAGGGCACGCTGGACGACGACGAGAAGGGTTGGCATCTGCAAAGCCAGGCACGGTACAACTTCCTGTCCAACCGTGCGGAAGCGGATATCTTGCAGATTGCTGCCCACAAGCGCAACCGGCTTCTCCTCAAACCGGCATCGGGAGTCACCGTCACAAAACTTACTGTGGTGAGCCAAGGCCGTGCCGAGCGCGTAAAGAAATGGATCAGAAATCACAACGACTATGCAGACCTCAATGTCGCTGTCACCGAGATGTTGGGCAGGCTGGTTTTCGGAACGCAGGCAGACAAGTTTGAGGCCGCTCTTAACGAGTTGAGTTTCGCTCTAGGTTTCGTCGGAGAACGGCCGGATGCGGAGTGGAAGGAAGGCCCGGACAACCTTTGGGCACTGGATGACAGCCAGTACATTCTCTTCGAGTGCAAGAGCGAGGTCAGCATCACCCGTGCCGAGATAAACAAGCGCGAAGCGGAGCAGATGAACCGGTCGAGCGCGTGGTTTGAAAAGCATTACATGGGGATGAAGGTGGGGCGTCTCATCGTCCATCCAGCCGGAAAAATCGAAAGCGCTGCGGCGTTCACCCATGACGTGGAAGGCGTTCGAGAGTCAGACCTCAAGAAATTGGTCAAAGCAACGCGTGAATTCTTCAAATCGTTCGAAAACCAGAACCTCGACGATCTCACTGCTACATATATCCAAAAGGTCCTCGACTCGCACAAACTGTCGGTACCCGATCTTCTGTCGAACTACTCGCGCAAGCTCAAAGACATGAAATAAGGTGAAACAGTGAAGTATCGATAAGTCTACAATCCTATACCAAGCAACCGGATTGTCTACGTTAGGGCATCCGGAATCAGCGGCTATTACGCAATCTATCTCAAGTTTGGAATGCACCTTATACATCCCTCCCGGCTGCTTTGGGGAATTGTTACGGCCCATTTGAACGACCGAAACGCAGGCGCAAAGCTGTCCGGAGGAAATCGAACTTCTGTGTCCGCTATGGCCAGACTGTGGGCGTAGCCGTTGGCCGGCATGAGCCCTCGCCACGCCCCAGTTGCCACACCCGCCCTCCACTCAAGCCTTGGCCGGTGGTCCCTGCAGGCCGTTTTCACGGATGAGGGTGGAAAGGGTGTTGGTGTTGCGCAGCAGGGTTTCGAGGGCGGCGGTTGCGGCCTGGTCGAGGTGGCCTTCGGCGCAGGCCCTGGCGAGCGAGGCGGCGAGGTCGGCGATTTCGCGGGCGGCGGTTTCGAGGGATTTCAGTGCTGCTTCGTTGCCGGCGAAGCGGGCGAGGCCGCTGGCCGAGAGGCCGCCGATGCCGGTGGGCACCTGCGGGCCGGCGTCGGTGTAGCCTTCGGGAAGCGCGCCCTTGAGGTTGATGACGCGCTTTTCGACGATGGCCGCGAAGATCTGGTCGACCGCCTGCTTCGCGCCCGCGACGCGGGAGGGGTGATCGGTGTCGGCTGCGGCGTGGGGCAGAAGCTCCAGCCGGTCGCCATGGGTCTCGACGAGCGCCAGATAGGGCAGCATAGGCCCGGAAAGCGCGCCGGTCTCCAGATTGCGGAAGAGATCGGCATCGATGGCCGCATGGCGCACCTTGCCAGAGGCGAGCGCGCGGCCGAGCGCCGGGACGTCGACCAGTTCGCCGCGGTCGTAGTTGATCAGCACCGCGCCGTCATTCAGCGCCGAGAGCACGGCGTCGCCGATCAGGCCGGAATTGCTCCAGCCGCCGGTTTCCGCAACGGGCTGGCCGAGGCCGACATGGACGCTGAGCGCATCCGCGCCGGTCGCAGCCTGAACCGGATCTTCGGCATGGATGAAGCCTTCCGCCTCGATCCATTGCCGGTGGCGGGCGCGGGCATGGACCACGACATCCATGCCGAAGGCATGGCCGAGCTTTGCCACTTCGCGGCCGATATTGCCGTAGCCGATCACCGCGAGGCGCTTGCCTTCCAGCTTTTCGGTCGGAAAGTCGCGAAGCTGGCGGCCGGTGTCGAAATCGCCCGCGGCGACGAGCGCATGCAGTTCGTCCACCGGCAGGTCGGGCACGACCTTCAGAAGCGCTTTCAGCACCATCTGCGCGGTGGCGCGGCTGTTGGTGCCCGGCGTGTTCATCAGCGGGACCGTTCCGCCCGCGCCGCTGCCGCCGCCCCAGGAGGCCGAGCCCATATTGCCGGTGCCGGCGCCGATCCTGACACCGCCGAGCGGAAACACGGTTTCCGCCGGCAGGAAGGTGGCGGCCGCGATCACCGCGTCATACTGGCCGTTTCCGGCGACGGCGAGAAGCTCTTCGCGGGTGCTGAGGTCGGGCAGGTAATGGAAATGCAGGCGACCGTCGGTGACGGCAGCCGGAGCGCTCATGTTGCCCCCCTTGTCGCCCTCATGGAAGACACCGCCCTTTTCCGCCACGTAACGCGCGATCTCGCTGTGATCCGGCTTGCCGTCAGCGAGCAGTTTCAGGCCCACCAGATCGCAGATCAGGATGTTGGCACCGTTCGTGGTCATGGGATGTGATCCTCCGGTTTTCTTCATCTAGAGCATTTCCGGCGATAACGGAATCACCTCAAATGCTCTATCTCTTTGGTTTCACGCAATTCCGGACGCAAAACCGGTTCCCACTTTTGCTGGAATTGCTCTAGGGCGGGCGGTCGTACGCCGCCCGTTGTCTTTATGCTGGCAGGTCAGAAACGGTTGACGCGGAAGGGCGTCAGGTCGACGGACGGGGTTTCGCCCCGCGCCATCTGGGAGACGAGCTTGCCGGTCACCGCGCCGGCGATCAAGCCCTGATGACCATGTCCGAAGGCGTAGATGACGTTGCGGGCCTTGCGCGCCCGGTCGATGACGGGAATGCTGTCCGGCGTGCCGGGGCGATGGCCCATCCAGCGGGAGACCTCGCCTTCCGGCAGATTGCGGAACATCGGCCGCGCCTGCTTCAAGAGCGCATCGGCGCGATGCATGTTCGGCGGGGCTTCCAGGCCGGAAAATTCGACATTGCCGGCGATCCGCAGGCCTTCTTCCATGGGCGAGGCCACGAACTTGCGGTCGTTGGAGATCGTCTGGATCTTGAGGCCGGTATCGGCGCCCTTGACCATGACGTGATAGCCGCGCTCGGTCTCGAAGGGAATGCGGTCGCCGAGATCGGCGGCAAGCCGGGCCGACCATGCGCCGGCGGCGAGCACGACGGTTTCGACCGGCAGGCGCGAGCCGTCTTCCATCATCAGCGCGGTCGGGCCGGAAGGCCCCTGCTCGAAGCGGGAGACACGCCCACGAATGAAGCGCGCGCCGTTGCGGGTGGCAAGCTCGGCAAGGCTCGCGACCAGACGGCCGGGATTGGGGCACTGGCCCTGTTCGGGCAGGTAGACCGCGCTCTTGAAGATCGGCGCGAGCGCCGGTTCGAGCTGGCGGATCTCGTCGGCGTTCAGCACCTCGACGCGCACGCCGTGATGGCGGCGCAGGCCGATCGAGTAGGCGCTGGAAGAACCGGCGTCATCTTTTTCATAGACGAACAGCTGTCCGCGCTTCTGCAGGAGTTCCTCGCAGCCGGCCTCCCTGATCAGCGGTTCGTAGCAATCGAAGGTGAAGCGGTGCAGAGACCGCATCGCCGCCGATATCTCCTCGACGCGAGGCTTTCGGCTCGCGGCGAGGAAGCGCAACAGCCATGGCAATGCATGCGGCAGATAGGCGAGCCGCACATAGAGCGGTCCTTCCGGGTCCATCAGCCACTTCGGCACGTTCTTCAGAACGCCCGGCATCGAATTCGGGATGCAGGAGCCCGGGCAGATGCCCCCGGCATTGCCGTAGGAGCACTGATCGGGAGATCCCGGTATCGCGGGATCGACGACATCCACCGCAAAACCCGCCTTGAGCAGGTAGTTTGCGGAGCAGACCCCGACGATCCCCGAACCGATGACGGTGACTTTTGGCTTGGAGGAGCCGTTCTCTGGCATTGCCATGGCACTCATTCCGACTGTTACGGCCGATTGTTACGGATTGATCTCACTGACGGTACCGCTGCGGAAGGCTCCGAGCGAACGCGACACGGCCATCTGCAGCATGCGGAAATCCGACAGGTAGGCCATGAAGCGGTAGCCCATCGCGCGCATGTCGCGGCCATAGGCGACCGAGCCGCAATGGATGCCCGGGATGACGCCGGCTTCCTTGCACTTGGCGGCGATATATTCGATCGCCTCGTAGACGGCCGGGTAGCGCGGATCGAAGCCGGGTGCTTCGCCCATGGTGACGGCAAGGTCGGACGGGCCGACGAAGATGGCGTCGAGGTTCGGCGTCTTCAGGATCTCTTCGAGGTTCTTGACCGCCTGCTCGCTTTCGATCATCGCCATGGTGACGACGGTGTCGTTCGCGTGCTGGAAGTAATCAGAGCCGGCATAGAGCGAGGCGCGCAGCGGACCGACGCTGCGGCCGCCCTTGGGGAAGTAGCGGCAGGCCTTGACGAAGGCGTCGGCTTCTTCCGCGGTGTTGACCATCGGGCAAATGACGCCGTAAGCGCCGGCATCGAGCACCTTGCCGATGATCGCCGGGTCG
Organism: Rhizobium sp. ACO-34A; assembly: GCA_002600635.1. Taxonomy (NCBI): domain Bacteria; kingdom Pseudomonadati; phylum Pseudomonadota; class Alphaproteobacteria; order Hyphomicrobiales; family Rhizobiaceae; genus Rhizobium; species Rhizobium sp. ACO-34A. The sequence goes on from CP021373.1 coordinate 49,844, forward strand.
TTCCACGGAACGCGCACGAAGGGGGTGGCGTCGGTGGTGGAGATCGCCTGCAGCATCGGAACGGCGTCGACATAGTCGGTTGCGCCGTGCTGCAGGTCGATGGTGACGGCGTCCCAGCCCTGCTGGGCCATCAGTTCGGCGGAGATGGACGAAGGAATGCCGAGCCAGCCGGTGACGACTTCACCGCCGTTTGCCCAGATTTCCTTCACTTTGCTCTTGCGCATGTCAGTTCCTTTCGAAGGTCAGTCGTTGAGAATGAGATCGGCGGCCTTTTCGGCCATGGCGATCGTCGTGATGTTGGTGTTGGCGGCGATCATGGTCGGCATGATCGAGGCGTCGACGACGCGCAGTCCCTCGACGCCGCGCACGCGGCACTTCTCGTCGAGAACGGACAGCGGATCATCCTGGGCGCCCATCTTGCAGGTGCCGGAGACATGCCAGCCGGACCACACCGACTGCTTGACCCAGTCGGTAATGAGATCCTCGTTCTGCATCATCCTGTGCATCCGCTCGGTCGTGCCGAACTTGTGCTTCAGCAGCGTCTCGCGGAAGAACGGCGCATAGTCGAACAGGTAGGCGGCGGATGCCGTCTTGATCCAGTTCGACGGCTTGCGAATGCTGAGCGCCCTCGCCTCGTCGCTGTAGCCGGCGAGGAACCAGGTGTTGACGTGCTGCTGCACCTCGGGGCTCATCATGATGTTGTAGATGCGCTTGAAACCATCGACGAGACGCATCAGGTCGCGGTCGTCGGAGGCGAGGTTGAGGTCGACGATCGGCTCGTCGACCGCGGAGGCCGTCTTCAGCGTGACATTGCCGCGCGAATAGGACTTGTTGACGCAAACGTTCAACGCGCCCATCGCCTTGCCGAGCGGATGCCAGCCGGCCCGGTTGACCGGCATCAGCAGCATGTCGCCGGGATGACAATCCGAGTAGCCGGAGGTGTAGCGCACACCGAGGAAGATGTGCCGCCGCTGGCCCGGACGGAGCCGCGCCGACTTCTTGAAGTGGGCGCCGACCGCCAGATGCGGATGGTCTGTGAGGTTTTCACCCACGCCGGGGCGGTCCGCCACGACATCGATGCCGAGCCGCTTCAACTGGTCGGCCGGACCGATGCCTGCCCTAAGCAGGATGGCCGGCGAATGCAGCGCGCCGGCACAGATGATGACCTCGCCCGCCTCGTAATCGGCGGTCCGGCCGTCGATGGTGACGCGGACGCCGGTGAAGCGGTTGCCCTCGTGAAGCAGCTTCTCGACGAATGCGTTGGCGAAGATATGGAGGTTCTTGCGCGCCCGCACTTCCCGGGTGAGATAACCCATGGCGGTGGAGACGCGGTGGTCGTTCTCGTTGGTCAGCGGCAGGGGGAAGGAGCCGTCCTCGAAGCTGCCGTTATAGTCGGGCCGAAGCGGATAGTCCTTCTCGACCACCTTGAGCACCGAACGGGTGAAGCCCGCCCAGTCCTCCGGGAAGACGCGACGGATCGGCATCGGGCCGTGCTTGCCGTGCAGCTCGCCGTCGAAATCGAGGTCGCGCTCGAGCTTCTTGAAGTAGGGAAGCATGTCGTCCCAGCTCCAGCCGGGAAGACCGAGCGAGGCCCATTCGTCGTAATCGTGCGGTAGGCCGCGAACGGCGAACTGGCCGTTGATGGCCGAGCCGCCGCCCATGACCTTGGCCTGTTCCAGCTTGGCGGTCTTGACCGGCTGGTTACTGAGCCGCGGAGAGCGGTTGTAGACGCGCAGCTTCGTCCAGTGGAATCGCGGGTCGAAATACGACAGGCCGGGATAGCTGTCGGAAATCACATCCGGGACTTCGCCCGGAGGCGTGTCCGGGCCGGCCTCGAAGAGGGCGACCTGCCGGCGGCCGTTTTCCGACAGCCGGCCCGCAAGGGCAGCACCGGCGGATCCGCCGCCGACGATGATGAAATCGTATTTCATGGCGTGGCGCCCAATCCTAGAGGTAATTGACCCAGACGGCCTTCTGGCGAAGGTAGGCTTCGATGCCGGCGCGGCCCATGTCCTTGCCGAAACCCGAGCCCTTGAAGCCGCCGGCGGTGTAGGAGAATTCCGCGCTGCGGCCGTGCTGGTTGACCCAGACCATGCCCGCCTCGATGGAGTCGGCCGCCTTCAGCGCCTTCTTCACGTCGGTGGTGTGGACGCTGGCCGAGAGGCCGTAGGTCGGATGGGCCGAAAGCGCGATGCCTTCCTCGATGTCGGAGAAGGAGCGCACCGTCAGCACCGGGCCGAAGAACTCGTCGGTGAAGCCGATGTTTTCGTCGGAGACGTTGTCGAGGATGGTCGGTGCGAAGAAGTTGCCTTCGTTGCGGGTTTCCAGCATGCCGCCGCCGGTGATGACGCGGGCGCCCTGCGAGATCGAGGTGCGCACCATGCCGTCGATGCGGTCGGCCTGCTTGCGATTGATGATCGGGGCAAACGTGGTGGTTTCGTCCCAGGTCGGGCCGGCCTTGATCGCCTTGGTGCGGGCGACGAGCTTTTCGACCAGCTGATCGGCGATCTTGTCCTCGACGATGAGGCGCGAACCGGCGGTGCAGACCTGGCCGGCATTGCCGATGAAGGCATTGGCGACGCGGGTGGCGACGGTGTCGAGATCGCCTGCGTCGGCGAACACGAGCTGCGGGCTCTTGCCGCCGAGCTCCAGCGTGACCGGCTTGATGCCGGACTGCGCGGCAAGGCTCATGATCGCAGCACCGGTCTGGGTGGAGCCGGTGAACGAGACCATGCCGATGGCCGGATGACGGACGATTTCAGCGCCGGTGGTGTGGCCGTAGCCGTTGACGACGTTGAGGAGACCGCCCGGAACGCCTGCCTTGGCGGCGAGATCGGCCAGCGCCAGCAGGCTGTGCGGCGTCAGCTCCGAGGTCTTCATCACGATGGCGTTGCCGGCGGCGAGCGCGGGAGCGAACTTCCATGCGGCGGTGATCATCGGGAAGTTCCACGGAACGATCGCGCCGACGATGCCATAGGGCTCCTGCCGGACGAAGCTCAGCGTGTCGGCTTCCGTCGCGGTGACGATGCCTTCGATCTTGTCGCAGTATTCGGCGAAGTAGCGGACGACGCCCGCGGTGCGCACGGCGTCACCCGTGACCGTCATGGAAACGAGGCGGCTGGAGCCGAGCGCTTCGAGACGACCGAGATATTCGGCCGATTCCTCGATCAGCGCGGCAAAGTGCATCAGAACCTTGGCGCGTTCGCGCGGAGCGATCTTCGCCCAGCGGCTTTCGGCGAGTGCGCGGCGCGCTGCCGTTACCGCAAGCTCGACGGCTTCCTTGCCGCCGTCGCGGATCGGGGCGATCGCGACCTGGTCGGAAGGACGCAGGACCTGGATTTCCTCGCCCGGCAGTTCGACGAAACGTCCGCCGATGTGGTGGCCGGAAGGAATCGGAGTGGTGTTCGGATCAAAGCTCAGTGTCATTTCGGTGTATCCATGGGGCCGGCGTCGGGAGCCGCCGCCCTTAGTCGAGTTTCAGAGGAGAGCCTCGCTTGCGGGAGGCGTTTCAGTCGGCCTCTCAGCCGGCTTCTGCAGAGCCTTCCGCCTGTTTGGCTTCGAGGAAGGGACGCAGCAGGTCGGCGGATTCGTGGAAGCGGCCGACAAAGCTCTTCAGGCGCGGATGCGTCGGATGGAGCAGGACTTCGGAGGGCGGACCCTGTTCGGCGACAAGGCCCTGGTCGAGGAAGACCACGCGGTCCGCGATCTCGAAGGCGAAGCCGAGTTCGTGGGTGACTATGACCATGGTCATGCCGCTCTTCGCCAGTTCCACCATGGCCTTCATGACTTCGCCGACCAGCTCGGGATCGAGAGCCGAGGTCGGCTCGTCGAACAGCATGACCTTCGGCTGCATCGCCATGCCGCGGGCGATCGCCACGCGCTGCTGCTGGCCGCCGGAAAGCTGGCGCGGATATTTCTCGGCATGCTGGGCAAGTCCCATCATGTCGAGAAGGCGAAGCGCCTCCTTGCGGACCGCATCGGCGGGCTGCTTCTTGACGACGACAGGCCCTTCCATGACGTTCTGCAGCGCGGTCATGTGCGGGAAGAGGTTGAACTGCTGGAACACCATGCCGGTCTTCGAGCGGATGCGGTTCACCTCGGACTTGGAGATTTCCGTTCCGCCCTGGCCGTTGGCCTCGCGGTGAAAGATCACCTCTTCATCGATGACGATGCTGCCGCTGGTGGGCGTGTTGAGCAGGTTGATGCAGCGCAGGAGCGAGGTCTTGCCGGAGCCGCTGGCGCCGATGAGAACCACGACCTCGCCTTCGGTCACCGAGAGGTTGACCCCTTTCAGGACCTGCTTGCCGCCGAACTGGAGGCAGATGTTGTCGAGGCGCAGAACCTGCTTCTGATCGGTGTCGGTGTTTGCCGGGGTGCTGTTCATTTGTGGCTGGCTCCCGCTTTTTCGAGCCGCCGGGAAAGAACCGTCAGGGGCACGAGGATGATGAGGAAGATCGCGCCAACGGCCGTGTAGACTTCCATGGGACGGTAGGTGAAGCTGCTGATGTAGCTTGCCTGGTAGAGAAGATCGGGCACGGTGATCATCGACAGGAGCGTGGTGTTCTTCATCTGGATGATCGACTGGCCGGCGAGCGGCGGGATCATCTTGCGGAAGGCCTGCGGCAGGATGATGCGGCGCATGCGCTGGCCATAGGACATGCCGATGGCGGTTGCGGCGTCCGTCTGGCCGGGATCGACCGACTGCACGCCGGCGCGCAGGATTTCGGCATAGAATGAGCCGACATAACAGCTCAGCCCGATGAAGCCCGCCCAGAACTTGGTGACGCTGATGCCGGCAAAGATCGGAAATGCGTAGTAGATCCAGAGCAACGTCACCAGAAGCGGGATGTTGCGGAAGAATTCGACGTAGATCTGGCCGAGGAGAACGAGCGGCCGGAAGTTGCTGAGCTGGATCAGTCCGACGATGAGACCGATCACGAGCCCTGCGAGAATGGTGATGACGGTGAAGTAGAGCGTCATCAGCAAGCCTTGCCACAGAAGGCCGGCATTGTTGGTGATGACCGAGAAATCAAACAGCATATTCTGTCCCTCGCTCACGAGGCCGCATGCGGCGCTGCGTATCGCTGGTAACGGGGGTCGCCGCACACGATGGCGCGGCGACCCGATGACGCAATCAGAAGCTGAAGCCTTCCGGCAGGATCGAAAGATCGATGCCGCGGGCTTCCCAGGCGCGAGCCAGCTTGCCCTGTGCGAGGCCGAGCGAGCGTTCCTGCTGGATCCAGTTGGTCAGGAAGTTGATGTAGCCTGCGTTACCCGGCTTGCGGGCGACGGCGAGCGTTGCCGGATTGCGCAGGATCGGCTCCGGAAGGGAGACTTCGCCGATGTTCTTCTCGGTGATCTGCAGGGCGTCGAAGACGGAGAACACGACGCCGTCGGCGCGGCCGGTCTGCAGTTCCATGAGGGCGAGACCGCGGTCTTCGACCGGGGTGACCTTTGCCTTCGGCAGCAGCGCTTCGGCAACGACCTGCATGGTCGAGCCCTTCTGGACGACGACGGTCTTGTCCGGGGCGTTCAGTTCTGCCCAGGTCTTGACCGGCTTGCCGGGAGGCGTCAGCACGGCCCATGCGTCGGTGAACAGCGGTTCCCAGAGATAGTCGACCACGAGGCCGCGCTTCGGGTTCGGGTTCACGCCGATGGCGATGTCGATCTTGTTGGACTGGAAGTCTGCGGCAAGGTTGCCCCAGGTGGTTTCGACCGGCTCGAGCTTGACGCCGAGCTGCGTGGCGATCTCGCCGAGGAATTCATAATAGAAGCCGCTCCACTGACCGGTGGCCGGGTCCTTGATGTAGCCGGGCTCTTCGCCGGTCATGACCGGAACCTTCAGGACGCCGGAAGAGCGGATCTGCTCGATGACGGTGGACGGATTGTCGTCCGCCACGGAAGCGGCGGGAGCCGACAGAAGGCTGATGCCGACGGCGGCCGCGGCCAGGATGGATTTTACGCTGAACGATTTCATGAGGTTCCCCTTTTTTGTGGTCTAGCGGCTAAGGAATCCCTTCGAGAGCGGGTCGCCCTTCTCGAAGAAGATGGTTTGGGTCGAGGTAATGAAAGCACTGCCCTCGATCTCGACCATGGCAGCGGCACGCCCGTCGATTTCCGTGCGGCCCGCGAGCCGCGCCTCGAAGGGAATGCCGAAGATGTTGCGCGCGTGATACGTCTGGTCGGGCGCCAGAACGCCCTTGGCGATGAGGTGGGTCATGCGCGCCGACGTGCCCGTTCCGCATGGCGAGCGGTCGAACTTGTTGGATTCGAGCACCAGGAAATGGGTGGCGCTGTCGGGCGCATCGGCATCGAAGAACAGCACGCTCGGCGCGGGCGATCCCTGGAAGATCGCGATATCGGCGATCTTTTCCTTGAGCGTCGACTTGATGAGCGAGCCGAGCTGCATCAGGCGCGAGGCATTTTCCGGCACCAGCGGAATGCCGAGCGGACGGGCATCGACCAGCGCATACCACATGCCGCCATAGACGATATCGGTGCGCACCTCGCCGACGCCGTCGACGTCGAAGGCGAAATCCTCAAGGCCGATATAGCTCGGAACGTTGGTGATCCTGACCTTGTCGAGCGATCCGTCGGCAGCCCAGCTGACGCCAACGGTGACCACGCCGGCCGGTGTCTCCATGGTGAAGTGGTCGCCGCTTTCGGGCGTCAGTGCGCCGGTGAAGGCGAGCGTCTTGGCAAAGCCGATCGACCCGTGGCCGCACATGTCGAGATAGACATAGGACGAGATGAAGAAGACGCCGTAATCGGCCACCGAGGACGGGACCTGAACGAGGCCGACCATCGCCGCATGGCCGCGCGGCTCATGCAGGAGTGCTGGCCGCAGGTGATCGAAGCGATTGCGGAAATCCTCGCGCTGCTCCAGCACGGTCTTTCCGACAAGCTTCGGAATGCCGCTCAGGATGACGCGGGTCGGATGCCCGGCGGTGTGGCTGTCGATGACGTTGAAGGACGAGGAAATCGTAAGCATCAGCCGTCTCCGAAGGCGGCCCGGATGCCGTCGCGCATGTTCTGCCAGATCTCGTGGATCAGCTTTTCGGTCATCGCCTTGGCGGCCTCGCCGTCGCCGGCAATGATCGCGTCGTAGATGCGCGCGGTGTCGTCGAGCGAAAGCTGAACGATCTCGGGACGCTGCTGGTAGGCATGGTAGCGATAGCGCAACGCCTGCTTTTCGAGGCCGGCGAGAAGACGCGTCAGCGTCCGGTTGCCGGCAAGCGAATAGGTCAGGAACGAGCCCTTGACGTCGACGATGAAGAACTGGCGCGCGTCGTTGCGCGACCGGGCTTCCTTCAGCTCCTTGAGGAGGACGCGGAATTCCTCCTTGGCGGCGACGTCGGGGTTTTCGGCGGCCTGCTTGGCGACCAGGCCTTCAAGCTCGATGCGGCACGTATAGACCTCATCGAAATCCCGCTGGGACATCGGGGAAACCCAGATGCCGCGACGGGCCTCGCGGATGACCAGGCCATCCCTCTCCAACAGCCGCAGCGCTTCCCGGACAGGGGAACGGCTGACGCCGTAACGCTCTGCGACCATCTCTTCGGTAAGCCGCTCGTTCGATTTCAACCGGCCGAAGATGATCTCTTCCTCGAGGATCTCGGCGAGGTTTTCAGGAATGGCGACGGACAATTTTTGAATTCGGGCTAAAATCATATCGACACCATACTGTATACAATGTACAGGTCAAGGGCGCTCTTGATAATTTTCAAGGCACGACATTGGCGCCCGCCGTAGCGGGCCATGGAAGGCCATAAGGAAGGAAAGACGATGTATTCGGAAAAACTGGAACTTTTGATCGATGGCGTCTGGAGCGCCGGCTCCGAGGGCAAGGGCGAAGACCTGATAAACCCGGCAACCGGCGAAGTGCTGGCCCGGCTTCCGCACGCTTCCGCCGCCGATCTCGACCGGGCGCTCGAAGCCTCGGCCAAGGGTTTCAAGGTATGGAAGGCGATGACCGCCCAGCAGCGCGCCGTCATCATGAACAAGGCCGCCGACCTTATCGAGGCGCGCAAGAACGAGATCGCCCGGACCCTCACCCAGGAAAACGGCAAGCCGCTCGCCGAAGCCACCGGCGAAGTGCAGTTCTCGGCCGACGCCACCCGCTGGTATGCCGAGGAAGGCAAGCGCGCCTATGGCCGCATCGTGCCGGCCCGCCTGCCCGGCGTTCGCCAGATGGTCTTCAAGGAGCCGATCGGCCCGGTTGCCGCCTTCGCCGCGTGGAACTTCCCGGCCAGCAACGTCATCCGCAAGATCGCCGGCGCTCTCGGCGCGGGCTGCTCCATCATCCTGAAGCCGGCGGAAGAAACCCCCGGCACGGCGGTCGCCTTCGGCCGCTGCTTCCAGGAGGCCGGCGTTCCGGCCGGTGTCATCAACATCGTCTTCGGCGTTCCGGCGGAAGTTTCCAGCCACCTCCTGCGCTCGCCCATCACCAGGAAGGTGTCGCTCACCGGCTCGACCGCGGTCGGCAAGATCCTGCAGAAGCAGGCGGCCGATACGCTGAAGCGCTGCACCATGGAACTCGGCGGCCACGCGCCGGTGATCGTGCATGCCGATGCCGATCTCGAAAAGACGCTCGACACGATCGTCGCTGCCAAGTTCCGCAATGCCGGCCAGGTCTGCACCTCGCCAACCCGCTTCTTCGTCCATGAAAGCCTCTACGAAACCTTCATCGACGGCTTCGCCGCCCGCGTTTCGCGCATCAGGATCGGCAACGGTCTCGATGAGGGCGTGCAGATGGGTCCGATGATCGCCGCCCGCCGCCTCGACGTCATGGACGGTCTGGTCGCGGACGCCAAGGCAAAGGGTGCCGGCGTGGTGACCGGTGGCGAGCGCCTCGGCAACAAGGGCTACTTCTATGCCCCGACCCTGCTGCGCGACGTTCCGGAAGATGCCCGCATCATGTCCGAGGAGCCCTTCGGCCCGCTCGCCCCGACCACCCGCTTCTCGACCTTCGACGAGGTGATCGAGCGCGCCAACAGCCTGCCCTACGGCCTCGCTTCCTTCGTCTTCACCCGTGACATGGGCCTCGCCCAGAAGACCGAGATGGCGCTCGATGCCGGCCTCGTCGGCGTCAACCATACGATGGTTTCGACGCCCGAGACGCCGTTCGGCGGTGTCAACGAGTCCGGTTACGGCTCCGAAAGCGGCATCGAAGGCCTCGAGGCCTATATGCGCACCAAGTTCGTCACCGAACTCGGCTGACGCTTTTTCGAAATCCCCCGAGAAGCGATCTCGCAGCGGAAGCTGCGGGGTCGCACCATCGCCCGTGTGGCGATCGAATGTGAGGAGGAGGACCATGCCGATGATCGATGACCCGCGCGCTTTCCTGAGCGATCTGTTTCGCCGCGCCGTCGAGGCTGCCGATCCCGCAACGACGATTGCCCGCCACCTGCCGGCCCGACCGAAGGGCCGCACGATCGTGATCGGCGCCGGCAAGGCCGCCTGCCAGATGGCGAAGGCCTTTGAGGACCAATGGGGCAAACCGGTCGAGGGCCTTGTCGTCACCCGCCACGGCGCGGACGAACCCTGCCGCCATATCCGTGTGCTCACCGCCTCCCATCCATTGCCGGATGAGGCCGGCATCCATGCCGCCCGCGCTTTGCTCGATCAGGTCTCCGGCCTGACGCAGGACGATCTGGTGGTGGCGCTGATCTCGGGCGGCGGCTCGGCCCTCCTGCCCTCACCGCCCGAAGGTTTCACGCTTTCCGACGAGATCGAACTCAACCGCGCGCTCCTCCATTCCGGCGCGCCGATCTCGGCCATGAATGTCATCCGCAAGCATTTTTCCGGCATCAAGGGCGGGCGGCTTGCCGCGGCCGCCGCCCCCGCCCGCGTGGTGACGCTGGTGATTTCCGATGTACCGGGAGACCGGCCCGAACTCGTCGCCTCCGGCCCGACGCTCCCCGATGCCGAGGGCCGCAACGAGGCCCTTGCCGCGATCCGCGACTACCGCATCGCCCTTCCCCCGGCCATTCTCGATGCCATCGCGAGGGCCGAAGCGCCCCGGCCCGACGATCCCGTCTTTGCCCGCAACGAAGTCCACATCATTTCATCCGCCCGCCAGTCGCTGGAGGCGGCGGCCGCCGAGGCCGCAAAGGCGGGGATCGAAACGGCGATCCTTTCGGATGCCATCGAGGGCGAGGCGCGTGACATCGGCCTGATGCATGCGGCCATCGCCCGCGAGATCGCCACCCGCAACGCGCCCTTTGCCAAGCCTGTCCTGCTGCTGTCGGGAGGGGAAACGACCGTGACCATCGGCGCGTCACCTGCCGGTCGCGGCGGGCGAAACTGCGAATTCCTTCTTTCCTTCGCGCTGGCGACCGAAGGGCTTTCCGGCCTCCATGCATTGGCGGCCGATACCGATGGCATCGATGGTACGGAAGACAATGCCGGCGCGATCAGCGATGGCGAGACCGCGCGCCGCATCCGCGAGCGCGGCGGCGATGGCCGCACGCTTCTCGCCAATCACGATGCATGGAACGCGTTTTCCTTAAGCGGCGACCTTTTCATCACCGGCCCGACCGGCACCAACGTCAACGACTTCCGCGCCATTCTCATCACCTGAACCGGTGATCGAACCCCTTCAGCCGAAGGAGGTTCAGACGTCCACCGATGCCGTGAGCATCCGCACGGCCTGCATCATCACCCGGCAGCCGGCGGTGGCGTGCTCCGGTTCCACGAATTCCGCCTCGTTATGGCTCAGGCCGTCGCGGCAGGGCACGAAGATCATCGCGGCGGGTGCGACGCGGTTGGCGAAGAGAGCATCGTGGAACGCGCCCGACAGCATGCGCCGGCTCGGCATTTGCAGGCTGGACGCGGCTTCCTCGATCTTGTCCTGCAGGCCGGCATCGAACACGCAAGGGGCCATGTCGAACAGGCGCCGGATCGTGGCCGTGCAGCCCTGCCTGCCCGCCTCCTTCGAAAAGGCGGCGGCAATCTTCGCTTCCAGCGCATCGAGGCTTGCGGGGTCGGGATGGCGGATATCGACCGTGCACCTGACATCTTCCGGAATGGCGTTCACCGAACCCGGCGAAAGCCGGAGGCTGCCGACGGTGAAGCGGGCATTCTCGTCTTCCGGCATGATCGTGTCGTAGAGGCCGGAAAGTGCTGCCGAAAGCGCCCGCATCGGGTCGCGGCGGTATGAAAGGCCCGTCGTTCCGGCATGCGCCGTCTGGCCTGTCACCGTGACCTCCAGCCAGCGGGTGCCCTGAATGCCGGTGACGACGCCGATAGGAATGTTTTCCGCCTCCAGCGACGGACCCTGCTCGATATGGATCTCGATATAGGAATGGACCGGAAAGCCGAGAGGCCGCATTTCCGCTTCGGGAAGGCTTTCGATCGTTGCGGCAAGCTCTTCCGTAAACGATGCGCCGTCGGTCGCCTGCTTCTCCGCCCATTCCTCCGGTATCGCGCCTGCGGCAAAGGCCATCGAGCCCATGCAACCCGGCGCGAAGCGGCAGCCTTCCTCATTGGTCCATGCCACGACTTCCACCGGCCGGTCCGTTTCGGTGCCGGCGTCCTCGAGGCTTTCCAGCACCTCGAAGGCCGAGAGCGTGCCGAGCGCGCCGTCGTAGCGTCCGCCCGCCGGCTGGCTGTCGAGATGGCTGCCGATCATCAGCGGGGCCAGCGTCTCGTCGCGGCCGGGACGGCGGATAAAGAGGTTCGCCATGGGGTCCTGAAAGACCCGGAAGCCGCGGGCGAGCGCAAGGCCCGCCAGCATCCGCCGGGCCTGCCGGTCGCCTTCGGTCAGCGCCTGCCGGTTGACGCCGCCCTTGGGCAGCGCGCCGATTTCGGCGAATTCCGCAAGGCGGCGGTTCAGGCGGTTTCCGTCGATGGCGAACATGGTCATAGTAGTATCTCTATAGATAAGGTGCGTCGTGGAAGGTGATTTCGAGCGCCTGCGCCTTGCCGAAGATGGCGCTGAGCCGCGCGCGCTCCTCCGCCGGCATGTCCTTGCCGGCCTCGTCGAGTTCGGCCTTCAGCCACAGCGCCTGGGCGGCGAAATCCTCATGCGCGTGGAGATCGACCCATTCCTTCAGCAGCGGATCGCTGATCTTCGTGGCGGCGGCCTCCTTGGACCAGGTCCAGTACATCCATTCCGCCGCAAACATCGCCGCGACCGTGTCGAGATAGCCGCCGTCGCGGGCAATCGCCACCATGCCGTCGCGGAAGGCGGCGACTTCGGGAATGGCGGTGTCGAAGGTGGAGGGATCGATGCCGCGTTCCGCGAAAGTCTTCTCGAAATAGGCGATCTGCTGGTTGGCCAATGCATCGAGCACGCCGATCAGCCAGCGCTTGCGGGCGATGGTGTCGGCCCTGGCGGCGGCGAAGGCGAAGATCGAGATGGCGGCATCGACGAAATCGCCCTCGAATACGAGGTAGCGTTCGAACACCGCCTTGGGCAGCCGGTCGGCCTTGATGTCCTCGACGAAGCGGTGATGCACCATGGCGTCGAACACCGGCTGGTTCTCGCGCAGGATCTGCTCGGAAAGCGTCTCGGTCATGTCAGGCCTCCAGAGCCGGGCGGGCAGCCTCGACGAAGGCCTTGACGCGGGCCGGCTCCACCGGGTTCCACCACACGCCGTCGACTTTCAGCGACGAGGCGACGATGACGCCGCTGGTGCGCTTGAGGATCTCCACGACGTTGTCGTTGGTGACGCCGGAGCCGACCAGCAGCGGCAGGTGGGTCGCCTGGCCGATCTCCTCGATCTCCTCGATGGTGGCCGAATTGCCGGTGCGCTGGCCGGTGGCGATCACCGCGTCGGCGTCGAAGAAGGCGAGATCGCGGGTCAGTTCGCCGATGGTGCGGTCGGCGGTGATCGCATGCGCGCCATGCTTCACATGGCTGTCGGCAAAGACCTTGATGTGCTCGGCGCGCAGCGCAGAACGGTAGCGCATGGCTTCCGCCGCGCGGCCTTCCATGAAGCCTTCATTGGCGACATAGGCGTTGGCCCACTGGTTGACGCGGATGAACTTCGCACCGCCGGCCATGGCGATGGCGAATGCCGGGATCGGCGCATTTGCGAGCACGTTGACGCCGAGCGGAACGCCGGTGGCGCGCGCGATGCGGTCCGTCACCACCGACATGAAGGCTGCGGTCTCAGGCCCGATATCCTCCGGCTTGGAGAAGGGGATGTCGCCGTGGTTTTCGACCATCAGGCCGTGCATGCCGCCTTCGACCAGAGCCTCGGCATCGCGCATGCAGGTATCGTAGATCGTGTCCATCGCCGCGCCGCGATAGCGCGGGGCGCCGGGAAAGGGCGGGCAATGGATCATGCCGATCAGCGCCTTGCCTGTGCCGAAGATTTCCCTTATGGCGCTCGAAATGTTGTCGGATATCTGTTGCATTTCCGTCCCTTCTTAAATCTCTCTCGGTCGAGAAGTCCCGCCATGCGAGCCTATGTCATCGGTAACGTCGCCGTAGACGAAACCATCTCCGTATCGTCCATGCCGGAGGCCGGAGCCTCCATCCTCGGTCGCGAGGAAACGCGCGACCTTGGCGGCAAGGGTGCCAACCAGGCGGTGGTGATGAGCCGTACCGGCCTTGCCACCACGCTTGTTTCAGCCGTGGGCGAGGATTTCCGCGCCCGGACCATTCGCGATCAGCTTGCCGAAGAGCCCGTCGATGCGCATCTCGTCGCAGTTGCCGGCCGCTCCAGCGATTTCTCCATCATCTTCACCACGCCCGATGGCGAAAACGCCATCGTCACCACCACCGAATCCGCCGGCTCGCTGACGCTTGCCGATGCCCTGCCCGTGCTCGACGCAGCAGCCAAGGGCGATCTCGTCGTGCTGCAGGGCAATCTCGGCGAGGACGCCACCCGCGATATTCTCCGGGAAGCGAAGGGACGCGGTCTTGTCACCGCCTTCAACCCCTCGCCTCTCAGGCCTTATTTCGCCGGCTTCTGGCCCTTCGTCGACATCGCCTTCCTGAACCGTGGCGAGGCCGAAAGCCTTGCCGGTTCGTCGGATGCATCCGCCGCAACCCGCCTGATCGAGGCGGGTGTCCGGCATGTGGTTCTCACCCTCGGTGCCGACGGCGCGCTGCTGGCGAGCCACGACAAGGCTGTCGCCGCAATTCCCGCCGTCGCCGCAAGGGCGATCGACACCACCGGCGCGGGCGATACCTTCATGGCCGTCGCGCTCGCCTCGGCGGCGCTGCGCGGGGTCGAACCCGATGCCCGCGCCATCGGCCATGCCGCGGCAGCCTCAGCCCTCACCGTCAGCCGTCGCGGCACCCGCCTCGCCTTCCCGACATCCGAAGAACTCGCGAAGATACTGGCCGTTTAGAGCATTTCCGGACGCAAAACCGGTTCCCGCTTTTGCTGGAATTGCTCTGGTAACGGCCCCTCACCCCGCCTCCGCTTCGCTCGGCGCACCCTCTCCCCGCAAGCGGGGCGAGGGGGATCGGAGGCGTTGCGACCTGCTCCCTTCTTCCCGTTTACGGGGAGAAGGTGCCGGCAGGCGGATGAGGGGCAGGAATGCGGCGTCTCATCCTTGCGCGGGTTACTTCTTTTCGTTCAGCCAGCCGAGGATGTTCTTCCAGAGGCGGCCATAGCCTTCCCATTCGCAGAATGCGGGCGAGAGCCAGTGCGGGCCGATATCCGAGGTCCAGACCGCGGAGCGGCCCTTGCCGAAGGTGCCGGTGACGAGCAGCGGATGGCCGCCCTGGTCTTCCGGCAGGCGGGCGACGACTTCGACGTCGGCGCGCTCGCGCACCTCGACCTCGTTGACGCCGAGCAGCAGCGGCCATTCGCCTGATATCCCGGCAACCGTCGGGTGGTCGGCCCTGGTGATGACCGGTGCGGTGCCTTCCGGAATTTCGACGCGGTCGTCATAGGGCAGGCAGGTGACGGGCAGCACGTCCTCGACCGGCGTGCGGCGCCAGCGAGCCTTGCCGTCGATGCCCTGGAAGGAGAAGTAGCCGCCGACCATCAGCAGGCTGCCGCCCTTTTCCACCCATGCCTTGATGAGCTTGAGGCGGTTCGGAACCGTCTTCGAATGCAGCCATACGGCCGGCGGCAGCAGCAGCGAGTTGGCGCCGATGTCCGAGAGGATGATGGTGTCGTAGGCGTCGAGGCCTTCCATCTCGAAGGGGAACTTCTCCACCGCGTCATGGGCGGTCATGTAGGTCAGCTCGAATTCGCTGCCTTCCAGCGCCTTGACCAGCGGTTCCGCGCCGAGGTGGAAGGTCACGCTGCCGAACTGGTCGAAGCCTTTGTAATGGGTGGCGGAGCTGATCCAGCTTTCGCCGACGAGAAGGACTTTCTTGGTCATGTTCTTTCCGTTTCTGAATTCGTTTGGCGGTATCAGGCTTTCGCCGCAAACACCGATCTCGGATTGTCCCGCATGAGGATGTCGAGTTGCGCGTCGTCCAGTCCGTGCCGCTTCAGCCGCGGCAGGAAATGCCTGAGGATGTAGGCATAGCCGTTACCCCCATAGCGCGTCAGCATCATCTTCAGGAAGACGTCGTGAGACAGCAGGATGCGGTCGATATGGCCCCGTTCGACAAGCTTGACGATGGCGCGGGCGGCCTCCTCGTCGCTCGGGCACTGCACCTGTTGGTCGGCATAGAAGAAATCCATGCCGATCATGTCGTATTCGATGAAGGCCCCGCGTGCGGCAAGCTCGCTCTGGTAGGCGAGATCCTCATGCGAGGGGTTCATGTGGCAGAGCACGGTGTGGCGGAGATCCGCCCCTTCGGCTTCTGCGATGTCGAGCACCTTGTGGCCGAGCCGGAACCAGCCCGGCAGGTGCACCATCAGCGGCAGGCCGGTGCGGCCTTGCGCCCTCGCCGCGGCCCTGAGCGACTTTTCCTCCTCGGCCGTGAAATCGGAGGAAACCCCGATCTCGCCGATGAGGCCGATTTTGACATCGGTGCCGTCGACGCCGACATTCGCCTCGTGGACGATTTCGTCGGCGATCTGGTCGATCGTCATCCCGGCCACCTTGGCCGGGTGGGAGGAGCCGAGGTAATAGCCGGCGCCCATGACGATGTTGAGCCCGGAGGCTTTCGAGATGCGCCTGAGCGCCGCCGGGTCGCGGCCGATGCCCTGGCAGGTCGGTTCGACCACGGTATGGCCGCCCTCGCGGGCGAAGTCCTTGAGTTCCGTGATTGCCAGCGGCTCGTCGTCAAGCGTGATGTTGTGCTTGTTGACGAAGGGATCCTGGCGAAGCTCGCCGAGGATTTCCATGCAGACGAAGCCCTCGGCGAGATATTGCCGCTCCGGCGTCTTCGGCGCATGCCACCAGCAGCGGCAGTCGTTGAGGATATGCTCGTGCATCAGGGTGACGCCCAGCGCGGAAGCCGGGATCGGCCCCGCCACCGTCATCACCTTGCCGGAACGCACATGGGCTTCGGAAAGCTCGCTCGCCACGGCCGCCTCACTTCTTCTTTCCGCCGAAGCGGAAATTGGTGGTGAAGATGCGGGTGTTGAGCCAGATCGCCACCAGGATGATCGCGCCCGTCACGATCTGCGTGAAGAAGGGCGATATATGCATGAGGATCAGGCCGTTGCCGATCACGGCGATGGTCAGCGTTCCGAGGATGGTGCCGAGAATGCTGCCGCGTCCGCCCATCAGCGAGGTGCCGCCGAGAACGACCGCCGCGACCACCTGCAGTTCGAAGCCGACGGCGGCGTTGGACGAGCCGGAGCCGAGACGGGCCGCGATCAGCAGGCCTGCCAGCGCACAGGCGATGCCCGAGACCATGTAGACCGATGACAGGATCCACTTCGCCGGCATGCCGACGCGCCGCGCCGCTTCGAGATTGGAGCCGACCGCCACGACCTGACGGCCGTATTTGGTCGATGCGATCACCACATAGCCGATGAGCGCCACGCCGACCGCGATCAGCGCCGGAACCGGAAAGCCGAAGACTTCGCCCCGACCCAGCGCGAAGAAGCCCGGCACGTTGTTGATCGGAATGGAATAGCCCTGCGTCAGATAGAGCGCGAAGCCGCGCAGGATCGACAGGCCCGCAAGCGTGACGATGAAGGACGGGATGCCCTGATAGGCGACGAACCAGCCCTGCGCCATGCCAAGTGCCGCGCCGAACACGATCATGCCGACGACGACGACGGGCCAGGGAAAGCCCATGGCGAGAACCAGCGCCGCGACCGCATTGATCAGCGCCACCTGCGAACCGACCGACAGGTCGATGCCGCCGGTGATGATGACGAAGGTCATGGCGATGGCGACGACGAGGATCGGCGCTGCCTGCCGCAGGACGTTGAGGATGTTGCCGGCGGTCAGGAAGGTGTCCGTGGTTGCCGAGAAGAACAGGAAACAGACGGCGAAGAACACGGCGATGGACACCACCTGCGCATGTTCGGAGAGAAAATCGGCGACGGGCGAGCCGGCCGCGCGTTCGGTATAGGCGCTCAATGCTTCCCCCCGACGATCAGTTGCACGAGATCCTGGAGATCGGTCTTGCCGATGTCGCGTTCCGCCACCTTGGTGCCCTCATACATGACGGCGATGCGGTCGCAGACGCGGAAGAGATCCTGCAGGCGGTGAGTGATGAGGATGACCGAGACGCCCTTGGCCTTGACCCGGTTGATCAGCGCCAGAACGGCCTCGACTTCCGCCACGGCGAGCGCCGATGTCGGCTCGTCCATGATCAGCACCTTGGGATTGAAGGAGGCGGCGCGGGCAATGGCGATGGCCTGACGCTGGCCGCCGGAAAGCTTCTCGACGCGGGCGCCAAGACGCGGAATGCGGATTTCCAGCGCGTCCAGCATGGCGCGGGCCTCTTCCATCATCCGGGGACGGTCGAGAAAGGGACCCCTGGTCAGCTCGCGGCCGAGGAAGAGATTGCCGACCACGTCGATATGGTCGCACAGGCTGAGGTCCTGAAACACCATCTCGATGTTGCGGTCGCGGGCATCTGCGGGGCCGGTGAAGCGGACGTCCTTGCCCTCGAGCGTGATCGAGCCGTCATCTGGGATATAGGTGCCGGAGATGATCTTGGTCAGCGTCGACTTGCCGGCCGCGTTGTCGCCGACGAGGCCGAGGCATTCGCCGGAATAGATGTCGAGATCGACGCCGCGCAGCGCCTGGTGGGAACCGAAGGTCTTGCGGATGCCGCGAAGCGAAATGCGGGGCTTGCGCGCTCCGTCTGCGCCGGGTTCCCGGGGGAGATTGTCTCCCCCGGTCCCTGCGACAGCGGTTGGGTGCTGTCCTTCACCTGTCATTTGAAGATCGCCCGGTAGGGTTCGACGTTGTCCTTGGTAACGATCGTGACCGGAACCGAGATCGTCTTCTCGACCGTGCCGCCGCCGGCAAGCGTCTTCAGCGCGTCGACGGCAGCGCCGCCCATGGCCGACGGATCCTGCTGGATGACGGCGGTGACGTAACCGGCGTCGATGCCGGCGATCGCCTGGGCCGTGAGGTCCCAACCGAAGACCTTGACGTCCTTCTGCTTGCCCTGGCTTTCGACAGCGGCGATGGCGCCCATCAGGGCCGGCTCGCCGGTGGCGTAGACGGCGTTCATGTCCGGGTTGCCGGTGATCAGGTTTTCGGCGGCTGCGAGTGCGTTGTCCTGAATGTTCTGGCCATCGACGACGCCGGCCGTGGAGACGCCTTCAGCGCCGGTCACGGTCTTTTCGAAGCCTTCCTGGCGAACGTTCTGGATGAAGGAGTTCAGCGCGCCGACCACGCCGTACTTCACCTTGCCGTCCATGCTGGCCTTGACGTAGTCGAGGAAGAAGGCGCCCATGTCGGCGCCTGCCTTGGCGTTGTCGACGCCGATCTGCGCCTTCTGCGGGCCTTCCGGCAGGATGGCGTCGATGGCGACGACCGGGATGCCGGCGGCGTCGGCCTGCTGCACGGCCGGCATGATGCCGTTGACGTCGATGGCGACGACGGCGATGCCGTCAACCTTCTGCTGGATATAGGTCTCGATGGCGCTGTTCTGGGCGGCCGGATCGTTGTTGGCGTTGAAGATCACCAGCTTTGCGCCGGCGGCATCGGCGGCCTTCTGGGCGCCTTCGTTCATCTGGTTGAAGAACAGGGCCTGCTGGTTGATCTGGATGAGGGCGAAGGTCTTCTGCGCGTCCTGGGCGAAGGCCGTGCCGAACGACAGTCCGGTGAAGGCGGTGGCGGCGAGGGCGGCGGTAAATGTCCTGCGTTTCAAGCTGTTCATGAGTTCATCCTCTGGTTGGTGGGCTTTTACGTTGCATTTATGGTTTCGACGGCGGCGCAACGGAGTTCCGCACGACGATTTCGATGGGCAGCAGCTCTTCGGAGGTGAAGTCCTCGCGCTGCTGCCAGTCTGTCTCGAGGAGAAGGGATAGCGCCCGCTCGCCGATCGCCCGGACAGGCTGGCGGATGGCGGTGAGCGGCGGCGCGAAGAGATGGAGCGGTCCCACATCGTCGAAGCCGACGATGGAGACCTCACCGGGGATGGAGACGCCCTGCCCGCGCAGGACCTCGATGAGGCCGATGGCGATTTCGTCGGAACTGGCGAAGATCGCGGTGGCCGGCTTTCCCTCGTCGAGGAAGCGCCGGCCGGCGGCACGGCCGAACTCGACGGTATAATCGCCCTCGTAGCGAATGAGACCGTCGATGCCCGTGCCATGCTCGATCATGGCCCGTTCGAGGCCCTTGTAGCGGCGCCTCGTGCTGATCATTTCCTGCGGTCCGCCGATATAGAGCACCCGGGCGTGGCCATACTCGGCCAGATGCCGGCCGGCGAGATACCCGCCCTGCTCGTTATCGCAGAAAAGTTTCGGCACCATGGCGTTCGGCACGTCTTCGTCGACGACGACGACCTTGCCGGTCTGGTTGATGAGCGCCGCCAGTTCCCCGTCGTCGGGATGGTTCGTCACGAAGACGAGGCCGTCGACATGGTTGCGCCCGAGCGACCTCAGATAGGCGATCTCGCGGCCGGGACGGTTGAGCGTCGCATGCAGCGAAAGCGCCAGGCCGCGCTTGTCGGCCTCCTCTTCGATGGTCGCCACCAGCGTGGCGAAGAAGGGGTTGGCGATATCGGGAACCACGAGACCGATGGTATCCGACCGTCCCCGGCTCAAGCGCCGGGCGTGCGGGTTCGGCTCGTATTTGAGGTCCTGGATGGCCTTGTCGATCCTGAGCTTCGTCTCGGGCGGAAGCTGCAGCGAGCCGTTGAGCATGCGCGAAACCGTGGCAACGGAGACGCCGGCCGCGTCCGCGACATCCTTGAGACTGGTGGCCCGTTTATTCGACATGGCGTCTCGCAAACCTTCGGTTCGGTGTTTTTGTAAAGCGATTTACTAAACCGCTTTACCGTGATGTCTGCCCGGCTTTCTGTCAAGTAGCCCGCATGGGGAAAATCCCGTGAAAATCGACTGGAAATCGATGGGGCGATCCGGGCGGATTGCCGGTTATGGGAGAGGCTGGAAGAGCGGGAAAGGCCGTGGAAATCCGGGGCGAAAGCCCGCCCTGCTGGCCGGCTGAAAGGGCGCTGCGCGCGTCATGGCCAGGGTTTGAGGCGTAACGGATGTGCCGGGAAAATTTTCGTGATGCCGGTCAGCTGACCGGCTGGCCCGGTCTTCGTGCCGGAAGGCGTGCGGCGGGGAAGTCAGGCTTTCCCGCCGCACGGAGTTTCTGTTCAGGGAGCGCGCTGTCGCGTCACTTGGACTTGGCGGCAGCCTTGGCGGCGTCCTCTTTCTTCTTGCTGTCGATCAGCTCGTACCACATGGCGTTGAGCACGGCGAAGGCTGCGGCAAGCGGCAGGCCGAGAAGCCAGGAAAAATACCACATGAAGGTTTCCTTTCCTCAATAGGCGTGGTTGGCGGGATCGTTGATGTCCTTCGCGTCGACCTTGCCCCACAGCACCCGGTAGACGAACGAGGTGTAGGCAATGATGATCGGAACGAAGATGACGGCGCAGACCAGCATGATGAACAGCGTCATGTGGCTGGACGAGGCGTCCCAGACCGTGAGGCTGGACCGCGGATCGACGCTCGACGGCAGGATGAAGGGAAACATCGAAAGCCCGACCGTCGAGATGATGCCGAGGATCGACACCGAGCTGAACAGCCACGGCACCCCGTCCTTCTTCGCCGCGAAGGCAAGCAGCGAACCGAGCGCGCCAAGGAAGCCGAGTGCCGGCGCGATCATCATCCAGGGATAGGCGGCGTAGTTCTGGAACCAGACGCCGGACGCGACCTCGACCGTCTTGTAGAGCGGGTTCGAGGGGCCGGCGGGCGCGATTTCCGAGGTGAACCGGTAGCCGTCGATCATCGTCAACCAGACGCCACCGATGGCGAAGAGCACGATGGTCAGGACGGCCGCGACCATGCCGATCCTGCGGGCGCGGGCGTTGACGTTGCCGGAGGTCTTCAGCGTCAGCCAGCCGGCGCCGTGCATGGCCAGCATGGAGACCGACAGGATGCCGGCAAGCAGGCCATAGGGGTTCAACAGTTCGAACAGCGTCGTGCCGTCATAGAAGATGCGCAGGTCGTCGGCGAAGTGGAACGGCACGCCCTGCAGGACATTGCCGACCGCGACCCCCATGACCAGCGCCGGCACGAGGCCGCCGACGAAGAGCGCCCAGTCCCAGGCGGTGCGCCATGTGGTGCTTTCGCGCTTCGAGCGGTACTTGAAGCCGACCGGGCGCAGGATGAGCGCGAAGAGGATCGCGAACATCGCCAGATAGAAGCCCGAGAAGGACACCGCATAGAGCGGCGGCCATGCGGCGAAGATCGCCCCGCCGCCGAGGATCAGCCACACCTGATTGCCTTCCCAGACCGGGCCGATGGTGTTGATGACGACGCGCCGTTCGGTGTCGTCCTTGCCCACGAAGGGCAGGAGGGTGGCCACCCCGAGGTCGAACCCGTCCATCACGGCAAAGCCGATGAGCAGGACGCCGAGCAGCAGCCACCAGATGACGCGCAGGATTTCGTAATCGATAAGCGTGTGCAGGATCATGGTCTTACTCCGCCGGTACGATGGTCTTCGAGATGAGCTCTGGTTCCGGATGTCCGGGGAGCTGGTCGTCCGGCTCCGGTCCCTTGCGGATCGCCTTCAGCATCAGCCCCATCTCGACGATGAAGAGGACGGTGTAGATCGCGGCGAAGCCGGCGATGGTGAAGAGCAGCGTCGCCGCACCGAGATTGGAGACGGCGGCGGCTGTCGGCAGCACGCCTTCGATGATCCACGGCTGTCGGCCCACCTCGGCGACGATCCAGCCCAGTTCCGCGGCGATCCACGGCAGCGGGATGGAGAAGACCGCGACCTTCAGGAGCCAGGGGCGCCTGGTATGCGAGTGACGGCTACAGATGACGAAGAAGACGGCCATCAGCGCGATGAAGTAGAAGCCCAGCGCCACCATGAAGCGGAAGGCCCAGAACAGGGTCGGCACGCTCGGAATGGTGTCTGCGGCTGCCTTGGCGATCTGCTCGTCGGTTGCCGTGCGGGGATCGTCGACGTAACGCTTCAGGAGAAGCGCATAGCCGAGATCGGCCCCGTTGTTCTCGAACTGCGCGCGCAGCGCCGGTTCGATGGCCGTCGTGGTGCCGGCGGCCCGGATGGTCTGCAGCGCGTCATAGGCGATGATGCCCCGGCGGATGCGGGTCTCGGCGCTCCTGACGAGGCTGTCGATGCCGGGGATTTCGGTTGTCAGCGAACGGGTGCCGATCAGGCCCATGACCCAGGGAATCTCGACCTTGTAATGGGTCTCGCGGGCCTCCTGATCGGGAAAGCCGAAGGCGGTGAAGGCGGCCGGCGCCGGCTCCGTTTCCCACATGGCCTCGATGGCGGCGAGCTTCATCTTCTGGTGTTCGGAGGCCTCGTAGCCGCTTTCGTCGCCGAGAACGACGACCGAAAGCGAGGCGGCGAGACCGAAGGACGCGGCAACCGTCATCGAGCGCTTGGCAAGCTCCAGTTCCCGGCCCTTCAGCAGGTACCAGGCGGAAACGCCGAGAACGAAGACGGAAGCCGTGACATAGCCCGCCGAAACGGTGTGCACGAACTTTGCCTGCGCCACCGGGTTGAACAGCACGAGGAAGAAGTCGTTGACCTCCATGCGCATGGTCTGCGGGTTGAAGACCGAGCCGACCGGGTTCTGCATCCAGCCGTTGGCGATCAGGATCCACAGCGCCGAGAAGTTCGAGCCCAGCGCCACGCACCATGTGGCGATGAGGTGCCCGACCTTGGACATGCGGTCCCAGCCGAAGAAGAACAGGCCGACGAAGGTCGCCTCGAGGAAGAAGGCCATCAGGCCCTCGATGGCGAGCGGCGCGCCGAAGATGTCGCCGACGTAGTGGCTGTAATAGCTCCAGTTCATGCCGAACTGGAATTCCATGACGAGGCCGGTCGAGACGCCGAGCACGAAGTTGATGCCGAAAAGCGTGCCCCAGAACTTGGTCATCTGTCGCCAGATGGTTCTGCCGGTCATGACATAGACCGTCTCCATGATGGCGAGCAGGATCGACAGCCCGAGGGTGAGCGGTACGAAGAGAAAGTGGTAAAGCGCTGTGAGTGCGAATTGAAGACGCGACAGCGCCACGATATCGAGTTCCATCTCTCGATCTCCAGAAATGAATTGCCGGAATGTTTGCCCGAGGCCGCTGGCGGTGCGGCGTCAGGCGCGTTGGGCCATCAGGCCGTTGGCGGCGCTCTCGGCGCTGCCCTGGAAATCAGCACGGGCGGCGCATCGAAACGCGCCCGATCCGGTCGCAGGACCGCCTCATGCGGCACGGGCCGGTCGCCCGCATCGTCTGCCGGCAGCGGAAGGACAGTTGCCCCCGAAACGAGGCAGGCCTCGCACGACCGGTTCAGATGGTACCCTTGGCTGCCGATGCCGTCCTGCGAGCCGGCGAGGCAGAGTTCGGGAATAGTGCCGTCCGGCAGCTGGGTGGCCGCCGCGACGATGTCAGCTGCATGCACATCCGGTACCCGATGGGCAAAACCCACCGAGAAAAGCGCAACCGCGCACAGAATGCGCATGAATTGCGATATGGAGCCGGAAAAGCGCATGACGTCCCTGGACTGCTGGAACCACCGTCTGGGAATTGCTTATTGTTATCCCGCAGTGCACGCAATGCGACAAAATAACGTCGCTCAACGTTTGCGCAGTCCTGACGCAACCTCGGTGAAGGCCGACTCCATACACTTGAAATTGCCACGTAATTGACCATTGTCAACAACAAGTATGCGATCGGAAATTTCAACTTCGCGTGCGCTATGGGTCGCAATCAGGATGGTGCGCCCGGCCCTCGCGGCTGCCAGACGCGCCACGATGTCGCGGGCTGTCTCGGCATCGAGCGCTTCGGTCGGTTCGTCGAGCAATAATAGCGGCGCATCCGTCAGCAGCAGGCGGGCCAGCGACAGCCGCCGCCTCTCGCCGCCGGAAAGACCCGATCCGCCCTCCCCGAGCCAGGTTTCGAGCCCCTGCGGCAGGGCTTTCACGGTTTCCGCAAGGCCCGCGGCCTCAAGTGCGGCCCAAAGCTCGGCTTCGCTCGCCTGCGGTTTCGCAAGCCGGAGATTGCCGGAGAGCGTATCGGCGAAGAGCTCGACATGCTGGGTGAGAAGGCTTGCGGGCTGCGTCGCGAAATGACCGGCCTCGGCTTCGATCTCGCCTGAGATCAGCGCCAGCAGGGTCGATTTCCCGGCCCCGCTCGGGCCGGTCAGCGCCACGATCTCGCCGGCCGGGATTTCAAGCGACAGGCCGGAGAGCGCCGGATGGCTCGCGCCCGGATGCCGCACGGTGATGTTTTCGGCCAGAAGAGCGAGCCCCGGCGGCGGCGGCGCGATGGCGATTTCCTGCGGACTCTCTTCGAGGCGCGGCGCGATGCGGCGGGCGGCGGCGAGAATGCGTCCCGCCTCCAGTGCCCCGCGCTTCAGGGCCG
Source organism: Rhizobium sp. ACO-34A (assembly GCA_002600635.1). Taxonomy (NCBI): domain Bacteria; kingdom Pseudomonadati; phylum Pseudomonadota; class Alphaproteobacteria; order Hyphomicrobiales; family Rhizobiaceae; genus Rhizobium; species Rhizobium sp. ACO-34A. Next base: position 74,695 of record CP021373.1, read on the forward strand.
TGAAGGGTTCCATCGCGGCAAGCGCCAGAAGCAGGGCAAAGGCGGCTATGGGCACGCCGATGACATCAGTCTCGACCAGCAAGGCGAGCGCCACGAGAAGACAGCCGCCGATAACGGGCGCAAGCGCGGCAAGGCCGAAGCCGGCCATCGTCTCGATGCGGTTCAGCCGGTCGTCGGTCTCAGCCAGCCGGGTTTCCGCCGCCTCGACATTTGCACGCGATGCCTCGAGGCGGACTGCCATCAGGAGATCGGTGGCGCCGGCGATCATGTCGATGACCCGGCCGCGCACGGCCTCAAGTGCTGCGGCACGCAGACGGGCCGGCTTTTCCGCTTTCAACGCGGCGATCGCCGCGATGCCGAAGCCCGGGAGGATAGGGAACAGGCCGACCGCAAGCGCAACGCGTCCATCGATGAAGGCGAGCGAGAGGACCGCAAACAGCGCCGAGGCGAGCGCCACGCCAGCCGGCACCAGAAGCCGCAGATAAAGCCCGTCCAGCGCATCGACATCCAGCGTCAGGCGGAAGAGCAGGCGCGCGGGACGAAGCGCCAGCGCCCGCGCCGAGCGCGCCGTGGCGAAGGTCCGGAACAGCGTTTCCCGCATGCCGGCGAGCACCGAAAGCGTGGCGTCATGGGTGACGACGCGCTCGCCATAGCGGGCGGCGGTGCGAAACAGCGCGAGAAAGCGGATACCGGCCGAGGGCGCGAAGACATCGAAGGCAAGCGCGGTCGCGGACGTCAGACCGGCAAAGGCCGTTGCCGTGATGAACCAGCCGGAGAGCGACAGCAGCGCGATCCCGGCAATCGCGGTCAGAGCGGCGAGCAGGAAGCCCATCGCCATCGCCAGCCGCTTTTCCTTGAGGAACCGGCGAAGAACCACGAGAAGCGACCTCATGCGTTTTCCTCCGCCGCAAGCGTCACGATCCGGTCCATGCGCGCGGCGAGCGCCGCATCATGGGTGACGACGACGAGCGTTCTTCCCTCGGCGAGGTCGAGCAGGCTGTTCGTCACCAGATCCGCCGTGGCGGCATCGAGATGGGCGGTCGGCTCGTCGGCGAGGATCAGCCGCGCCTTCACGGAGGCGGCGGCGCGGGCAATGGCAAGCCGCACGATCTCGCCGCCGGAAAGGCCCGTTCCGCCCTCGCCGAGCGGTGCACGGCCATGGCTTTCGGCAACATGGGAAAGACGTGAGACCGCAAGCGCGGAAGCAACCGCCCCGGCATTGACCTCGTCCCGGCCGAGCGACACGTTTGCGGCGATTGAGCCGGAAAAGACATGGGCGGATTGCCCGATCCAGGCGATTTCACCTGTTTCCCGCGCTGTCGCCGGTGAATGCCCCGATAGCAGCAGCGATCCGGTCTCCGTTGCGGCAAGCCCGGCGATCAGCGACAGCAGGGTCGACTTGCCCGCGCCGCTCGGCGCCATGATGGCGATCTTCTCTCCCGGCGCGACGCAGAGCGAGAAGGCTTCAAGCGTCGGGGCTTCCCGGCCGGGATGGGTGTAGCGCAGGTTTTCCGCCAGAAGGGCGGCTTTGCCCGTGGCGGGACCGGTGTCGGAGGCGTCGTCGGAGGTTTTGCGGGATTTCGGCAGGGGCATGCCCTGTTCGGCGAGTGTCGTCAGCGCCTTGTGCGCCGCCTCGCCCGCGGCGCGGTCGTGCCAGACGGCGGAAAGCTCGCGCAGCGGCTCGAAGAAGGCGGGCGCGACCATCAGCACGAACAGGCCCTCGGAAAGCGTCAGCTTGCCGCCCCACGCGCCGAACCCGATGAAACCGAGCAGGTGAAAGCCGACATAGACGGCGGTGAGCGCCACGCCGAGGGCGGAAAAAAGCTCCAGCGTCGCGGAGGTGAGGAAGGCGATCTTCAACACCGCCATGGTGCGGCGCTTCAGGTCTTCCGCCTCGACGCGCAGGCGTCTGGCCGTATCGGACACCGCGCCGAGCGTGCGGATGGTCGCAAGACCCCGGAGACGGTCGATGAGGAAGGCGTTGATGTCGCCCATGCGGGAAAGCTGCTTTTCGCTCGCCTTCTGCGCTCCCATGCCGACCAGCGCCATGAACAGCGGAATGACCGGCGCCGTCAGAAGAAGCGCCAGTGCGGCAATCCATGAGAAAGGCAGGATCGCAGCGACGATGACCAGCGGCACCACCACGGCCTTCATTCTGGCCGGCACATAGCGGGAGAGCCAGGGCGTGATCATTTCCGCCTGTTCGGCGATCACGCTGGCCGCCTGCCCGGAGGAAGGACGGCCGATATCGACCGGCGAGCGGGCCGCAAGGGCTGCAAGCGCGCTCATGCGGCTGGCGGTGAGTTCGCGTCGTGCGGAGGTGAAGGCAAGACGGCCGGAAAGCGCTTCAAGTGCCGCGCGCAGCAGCCCGAGCAGGATGAAGCCGATGGCGTCGTAAACCACGCCGGAAACGCCCGCTCCGTCCGCTATCCGCCCGATGGCATGGGCGGCAAAACCGGCCTGCGGCAGCCAGCACAGCGGGGCGATCACGGCAAGCGCCACCGCGACCCTTCCGGGACCGGCAAGCGCGCCTTTCGCGCCCGACCGGCCGCGGCCGGCTTTCCTCGAAACGTTCGGCAATATGTCGGATTCCGTTGACCGTTTGCCGCTGGATATACGAACCCCCACCCCTTGCCGCAAGCGGCCGGACCTCATCAGGGACAAAATGAAGCGGCCCGTCGCATCTGACTTTGGTCAAACTCGGCACAAGTGAAACCGGCCGGTCGATCGGATGGCATTGCCGTGCGGTCAGGCAGGCTGCTTCACGTAAATCTCGGGATCGAAATCGACCCGCCTTACCGTTCCATCCGGCGTTTTCAGCACGAGTTCGACGCCGCCGCCGATGGAATGCATGTAGCGGACGATGGACGATATCAGCATGTCGTCGGCGCTTTCGAGCTTCGAGACGGTGTTCTGCGTCATGGCCGCGCGCGCGGCAACCTCCTGCTGCGTTGCCAGCATTGCCTTGCGCACTTCGGCCAGGGCCTTGCCAAGCTGGCGCTCTTCGCGTTTCGCATCGAGCCGGGCACGAACGTCTTCGGGGAGTTCGGCGCGTAACGTCTTCCACTCAGTGCTCATCCTGCTTCTCCTTCAGCCAGGCATCGAAGCGCCGGTCGGCCTTGTTGATCAGTTGCCTGTAAAATAGCGACTGATTCATGCCCTGCTTGTCGCCGCCGCAAAGGATAATGGCGCTTTGCGTAGGATCGAAAGCGAAGGCAAACCGCCAGACCTGCTTTGCAAATCTGACCCTGATCTCCTTCATGTTGGCGTGGCTGGAACCTGAAAGCGTGTCCACCTCGGGGCGTCCCAGAAACGGACCTTCGTCTTCCAGATGGTCCAATACCTCGCCAACAAGCTCCTTCAAACCCATCTCCAGCTCTTTCCATTCGGGAACGAAGTCAGAGTGAAATTGCACCTTGTAAGCCATCGATCGTTCCAAGAAATATATATTTGAAGATATAATTTCAAGCCTGGAGGCATGATATCGTGCGACGTGCCTTGAAATTCCGCCCCAAAAGCTGAGCTGACTGCGAAATGCTTCAACCTAAGCATGAATGGCTCCGAATGTCGCCGTCACATGGCGGTTTTGGGGCGGCTTCGAGTTGGGGCGCGGCCAATATGCAATCGCGCGCCTTGCCAGTTGCGGCAATGCGCTGTCTACTCCGGGCGAAGGATTGTCTGCGTCGCCGAACTTGACCGAGGTCAAGGCGGGTTTGCGGGGCGCATGATGTCCTGCGGATCTGGAAGCCACGGACGACGGGGACCGCATGAGCAACAAGAGTGCGATCGAGGGCAAGGTCATTGCCATTCGCGGCGCTGTGGTCGATATCGCCTTTCCCGGAGGCGGCGGGCTGCCGGCCATCGAGGATGCGCTGATTATCGAGGACGGTACGGACAGGACCGTGGTCGCCGAGGTTCAGGCCCATATCGATCCGCTGACCGTGCGCGCCATCGCGCTTCAGGCCACGACCGGCCTCCGGCGCGGCACGCCCGTTCGCAGCGCCGGCGGGCCGATCACGGTTCCGGTCGGCGAGGCCGTTCTCGGACGCCTGCTCGACGTCACCGGCAGGATCGGCGATGGCGGCGCGGAGCTTCCGGCCGATGCGCCGCTTCGACCCATCCATCGCGCCCCGCCCGAACTTTCCCGCCAGACCGGGGCCTCGACGATCTTCGAGACCGGCATCAAGGTGATCGATTTGCTGACACCGCTCGCCCAGGGCGGCAAGGCCGCGATGTTCGGCGGCGCGGGTGTGGGCAAGACGGTGCTGGTGATGGAGCTGATCCACGCCATGGTGGAAAGCTATCAGGGCATTTCCGTTTTCGCCGGTGTCGGCGAACGCTCCCGCGAGGGTCATGAAATGCTGCTGGACATGACCGGTTCCGGCGTTCTCACCCGCACCGCGCTCGTTTACGGCCAGATGAACGAGCCGCCCGGCGCGCGCTGGCGGGTGCCGATGACGGCGCTGACCATTGCCGAATATTTCCGCGACGAGAAGCATCAGAACGTGCTGCTCCTGATGGATAACGTCTTCCGCTTCGTGCAGGCGGGGGCCGAGGTTTCCGGCCTGCTCGGCCGGCTTCCGTCCCGCGTCGGTTACCAGCCGACGCTTGCAAGCGAGGTCGCGGCGTTGCAGGAGCGGATCGCCTCCGTCGGCGATGCGGCGATCACCGCCATCGAGGCGGTCTATGTTCCGGCCGACGACTTTACCGACCCGGCGGTCACCACCATTGCCGCCCATGTCGACAGCATGGTGGTGTTGTCCCGCGACATGGCGGCGGAAGGCATCTATCCCGCTGTCGATCCCATCGCCTCGTCCTCCATCCTGCTCGACCCCATGGTGGTCGGCGAGGAACATGCGGAGGTGGCGATGGAGGTGCGCAGGACCATCGAGCATTACCGCGAGCTGCAGGACGTCATCTCGCTTCTCGGCGTCGAGGAACTGGGCAGCGACGACCGCCGCATCGTCGAGCGCGCGCGCCGGCTGCAGCGCTTCCTCACCCAGCCTTTTGCCGTCACCGAGGCCTTTACCGGCGTTCCCGGCCGCTCCGTGAAGATCGCCGACACCATTGCCGGGTGCAAGGCGATCCTGTCGGGCGCCTGCGACAGCTGGCAGGAAAGTTCGCTCTACATGGTCGGTACGCTGGACGAGGCCCGCGAGAAGGAAGAGGCCGCGCACAAGACGAGCAACGGGGCCGATGGTGCGGCCAATGGCGCTGCAAGCGCCAAGGAGAATGAAGGAGCGGCGGCATGACCGGAGGTCTGCATCTTCTCATTTCGACGCCTTCGGCCCTGCTGGTCGATCTTCAGGATGTGGCCTCCGTTCGCGCGGAAGACGAGAGCGGCAGCTTCGGGCTTCTTCCCGGCCATGCGGACCTGCTGACGGTTCTGCCGGCCTCCGTGATCCGCTGGCGTGATCGCGACGGGGCCATGCATTACTGCGCCCAGAGCGGCGGCGTGTTTTCCATCACTGGTGGCCGCGAGATCCGCATCGCCTGCCGGCAGGCAACCGTCGGTGACGATCTTTCCCGGCTGGAAGCCGAGGTGCAGACGATGCGCGCGGCCCTTTCCGATACCGGCCGCCGTTCGCGCGTCGAGGCAATGCGGCTGCATGCCAATGCCGTGCGTCAGCTCACCCGCCTGCTGCGCGCCGATGCCGGCAGCGCCAACGGCATCAACCCGCTCGGAGGCCTCGGTCCATGACGCCCCCGATACAGCCCCCGCCAACGACCCCGCCGAAGGAGCCGCCGGCAGAAGAGAAACTGACCGAAGCCGCCCGCCGCGCCGCAAAACGCGAACGGCAGGGCGTGGATGACCCGGAGCCCTCGCTCGGCGCAAGGCTCGGCCAGATCGGCATTCTCGGCTGGAGCATCGTGGTACCGACGCTGCTGGCGCTGGTGGTCGGCCGCTGGCTCGACCGGACATTCGCGACCGGGGTGTTCTTCACCGCCCCGCTGATCATGATCGGCGCGGCGCTCGGCCTGCGCTCCGCATGGAAATGGATGCACCGCCAATGATCGATACCCTTTTCGCCAGCGCAAACGGTATGCTCGCGCTCAAGGCGCTGGCCGGTCTTGCGGTCGGCGGCCTGCTCGGCCTCGTGCATTTCGGCATGCTGTGGTGGAACACCCGCTATTTTGCCGGCGGCGAGGTGCTGCGCGCCTTCGTGATGCAGATCGGGCGGTTTGCCGTGCTGACGCTCGCGCTTTACGGCGTCTCCCGGCTCGGCGCGCTTGCGCTTCTTTGCGCGGCGCTCGGCATGCTGATCGTGCGCGGCGTGATCCTGCGGCGCGTCAGGAGCATGCCATGAACTCGCCGCTTGCCATCGAGCCGTTGTTTCATATCGGCCCCGTATCGATCACCCAGCCGGTGGTCGTGACCTGGGTGATCATGCTGCTGCTCGGCCTCGGATCGTGGCTCGTGACGCGCCGCCTGTCGCTCAAGCCTTCCCGCACCCAGGCATTTCTGGAAATGGTGGTGGAGATCATCGACAGCCAGATACGCGACACCATGCAGGCCGATCCCCGCCCCTATCGCGCGCTGATCGGTTCGCTGTTCATCTATGTGCTTGTCGCCAACTGGTCGTCGCTGGTGCCCGGCATCGAGCCGCCGACCGCCCATATCGAGACGGACGCGGCGCTGGCGCTGATCGTGCTGGCGGCGACCATCGGTTACGGCGTTCGCGCGCTCGGGCTTGCCGGCTATCTGAAGACCTTCGCCGAGCCGAGCTGGGTGATGATCCCGCTCAACATCATCGAGCAGATCACCCGGACGTTCTCGCTGATCGTGCGCCTGTTCGGCAATGTGATGAGCGGCGTCTTCGTCGTCGGCATCGTGCTGTCGCTCGCCGGCCTTCTCGTGCCCATTCCGCTGATGGCGCTCGATCTGCTGACCGGTGCCGTGCAAGCCTACATCTTCGCGGTGCTGGCGACCGTCTTCATCGGCGCGGCGATCAGCGAGGCGGCATCCGCGTCTCAGGAAAAGCCGTTCGGACCAACGCCCGCCCCTCAACCTGGCCCCCTGCCATCTGCCAAGGAGCAGAAGTCCCCATGAACGTGATCGGTATCGTCTCAATCATCGCGGCAGCGCTTGCCGTTTCCTTCGGAGCCATCGGTCCGGCGCTCGCCGAAGGCCGCGCGGTCGCCGCCGCCATGGATGCCATCGCCCGCCAGCCGGAAGCGGCCGGAACCCTGTCGCGCACGCTGTTCGTCGGTCTGGCGATGATCGAGACCATGGCGATCTACTGCCTCGTCATCGCGCTGCTGGTGCTCTTCGCCAACCCTTACGCCACCGCCTGAGGCCCCGCGCGCCATGCACATCGACTGGTGGACCCTCGCCCTTCAGACGATCAACGTCCTCGTGCTCGTCTGGATTCTGCAGCGCTTCCTGCTGAAACCCGTCGCCGCGATCATCGAGGCGCGACAGGCCGCGGCCGCGAAGCTTCTGGCGGATGCCGAAGGCGTGAAGGCGACCGCCGAGGCGGAACGGCAGAAGGCGACCGAGGAAGCGGCAAGGACGGCCGCCGGCCGCGACGAGGTGCTGAAAGCCGCCGCAGCTCAGGGCGAGACCGCAAGGGCCGCGATGCTCGCCGATGCCCGCAGCGAGGCGGACAAGGTGCGGCTCGCCGCCAATGCCGAGATCGAGCGCAGCCGCAAGGAAAACGCCGCCGCCGATGAAGCCCATGCCCGCGCGCTCGCCGTCGAGATTGCCCGCCGGCTCTTCTCCCGCCTGCCCGACGATGCGAAGGTCTCGGGCTTCATCGACGGTCTTGCCGACGCGGTCGCGGCCTTGCCGCAGGAAAGCCGGTCGGGCGTCGCCAACGGCGTTCCGCTGGCGCTGAAAGCGCCCCGGCCGCTGACGGCGACCGAGGAAGAGACCTGCCGCGCGCACCTGTCCGCCGCGTTCGGCCATCCGGTCGAGATCAGCGTGGTGAGCGATCCGGAACTGATCGCCGGTCTGGAGATCGATACGCGGCATGCGCTGGTGCGCAACAGTTTCCGCGCCGATCTCGACCGCATTGCCGAGGAACTGGGCCGAGGAGCCGCAACGTCATGACGGCAGCAGACAACACCGTTTCCGACTGGTTCTCCAGGGGCCGCGAAGCCATCGAGCGCGCGGTGCTCGCGCCTGATGCGGAGGCTGTCGGCCGGGTCGAGCATGTCGCCGACGACGTGGCGGCGATTTCCGGCCTGCCGGATGTCAGGCTGAATGAACTCCTGATGTTCGACGGCGGGCGCACCGGCTTTGCGCTGACGCTGGATGCCAATGCGATCAGCGCCGTGCTGCTGGACGACGGTGCGGCCATCGAGGCGGGATCGCGGGTAACGGGAACCGGCGAAGTGGTGCGCGTGCCGGTCGGGCGCGGTCTGCTCGGCCGCGTGGTCGATCCTCTGGGACGTCCGCTCGACGGCGGCCCGCCCATCGTCGCGGATGGACATGACCCCATCGAGAAGCCCGCGCCGGCGATCATCGACCGCGATCTCGTCTCGCGGCCCGTCGAGACCGGCATTCTCGTGGTCGATGCCCTTTTCGCGCTCGGCCGCGGCCAGCGCGAACTCATCATCGGCGACCGCGCCACCGGCAAGACCGCGATTGCCATGGATACGATCATCAACCAGAAGAACAGCGACATCGTCAGCGTCTATGTCGCGGTGGGCCAGCGGGCGACGGCTGTCGAGCGCGTCATCGAGGCCGTGCGCAGCCATGGCGCGATGGACCGCTCCATCTTCGTCGTCGCGCCCGCCTCGTCTTCCCCCGGCCTGCAATGGATCGCGCCGTTTGCCGGCTTCACCATGGCGGAATATTTCCGCGACCGGGGCGGCCATGCCCTGATCGTCATCGACGATCTCAGCAAGCATGCCGCGACCCATCGCGAGCTGGCGCTGCTCACCCGCGAGCCGCCGGGCCGCGAGGCCTATCCGGGCGATGTCTTCTACCTGCATGCCCGCATGCTGGAGCGGGCCGCGATGCTCTCGGAAAAGCTTGGCGGCGGATCGCTCACCGCGCTGCCGATTGCCGAAACCGATGCCGGCAACCTCTCGGCCTATATCCCGACCAACCTGATCTCCATCACCGACGGCCAGATCGTCTTGAATTCCCGCCTGTTCACCGCCAACCAGCGGCCGGCGGTGGATGTCGGCCTCAGCGTCAGCCGCGTCGGCGGCAAGGCGCAGCACCCGGCGCTCAGGCAGGTTTCCGGCCGCGTCCGCCTGCAATATTCGCAGTTCCAGGAGCTGGAAATGTTCACCCGCTTTGGCGGCATTTCCGATACCCGCGTCAAGGCGCAGATGCAGCGCGGCGAACATATCCGCATGCTCTTGTCGCAGCCGCGCTTTTCCAATCTCAGGATGATCGACCAGATCGCGCTTCTGGCCGCTTTGGATACCGGCGCGCTCGACGGTCTTTCGGCGGCGCAACTCGCGACCCTTCGAACCCGTCTTGCCGCCCATCTCGACGCCCACGCCACGGCGGCGGCCAGCGCGATTGCCGAAGGAAAGCAGCTCGACGATCAACAGCGGGCCGATCTCGTGACCGCCATCGAACGGCTGGCCGCCTCGATCTCCGCGACGCCGGCGGATGGAGAAGCGTAAGCCATGGCCGAGCGGCTCGCCAATCTCGAGGTCCGGATCGGCTCGGTGCGCCAGCTTTCGACGGTGGTCACCGCCATGCGCGGCATCGCGGTCGCCCGTTCGCGCGAGGCCCGCGAGCGGCTGGACGGTATCCGCGCCTATGCCGGCTCGATTGCGGCGGCCATCGGCGAGGCGCTGTCGCTGCTGCCGGAAATGCCGCCGTCCTCAACGGATGGCGGTCGTCACGCCATCGTCGCCTTCTGCGCCGAGCAGGGCTTTGCCGGCACCTTCAACGAGCGGGTTCTCGATGCTGTCGGGGCGCTCGTCGAGGCCGAAGGCGAGCGGCCGCACGCGCTGTTTCTGATCGGGGATCGCGGGCTGATGGTCGCCGACGAACGCGGTATCGGGATCGACTGGTCGACCCGCATGATCTCCCATGTCGTTGAGGCCGCCGAGCTTGCCGAGCGCATCGTTCAGGCGCTGGACGACCGGCTGGAGAGCGAGGACATCACCGAGGTCACCATCGTCCACACCGGGCTTTCGCAGGGCACGCGGACCGACATGGTGGTGAAGCGCCTGATCCCCTTCGACTACAGCCGCTTCGAGACCGCCCGGCCGGCGGACCCGCCGCTGATTACGCTTCCGCCGCAGCGCCTCGTCGAGGGGCTGGCGCAGGAATATGTCTTCGCCGAACTCTGCGAGGCCGCGATCATCTCTTTCGCCGCCGAAAACGAGGCGCGCACCCGCGCCATGATCGCGGCGAAGACCAATGTCGGCAAGACGCTGGATGAGCTGACCGCCCTTTCCCGCCAGCTTCGCCAGGAGGAAATCACCAACGAGGTGATCGAACTCGCCGGCCGCCGCGGCGACGAGGCATAAGCCGGCTTCGCCCTTTTCCGGCGATCATTCCACCAGCATGTCGATGAAGGCCCGCGTCGCCGCCGAGAGGCTGCGATGGGGAACGTAGAGAACCGAGAAGGGACGGGTGCGCCCCGATGCCTCCGGCAGGATCTCGACAAGGCTGCCGCGTGCGATGCGGTCGCGGATGATGAAGTCGTAGGTCTGGCAGATGCCCATGCCCGCTTCCGCCGCGACTTCGGTTGCGGCGGAAATCCTGAAGCGGCCGAAGTAACGATGCGGGGCAGAAACGCACCGGTGAGGCTATCACCGATGCGCCAGATTGCTGACGAAGACGGAAACCTCTCCGACGTCATCCTCGGGCTTGTCCCACTGCTGTCCGGTTTAACTTCCGGTGAGCGGTAGCGAGAATTGGCTTGGATCGGCTTTTGGTTTTTCACGCGCTCTTTTCAGAGTGTCGATTGGGCGGCGATGCATGATGTTGAGGCGCACGAGGCGTGCGAAGGCGAGCGGCTTTGTGATGGCGAGCTGGCAGGCTTGAGCGGCGCGCAGCAGGAGATAGGCGATGAGGGCGACGAAGACCTGGATGCGCACGGCGTTTTCCGACGCGCCGAGAAAGTGGCGGATCTTGAGGTTCTGCTTGATCCACTTGAAGAACAGTTCGATGCGCCAGCGCTGCTTGTAGAGACCGGCGATCTCCTGTGCCGGTGCGTCGAGGTCGTTGGTGACCAGCCGGATGACCTTGCCTGTGCTGATCCGGACGGTGATCTCGCGCACTTGTCTGTGGAAGGGATTGCGCCGCGAGCCGGCCATGCGCTTGGGCAGGTGGCCGATCCTGTCGGACAGGATGGTGGCGGTCGCGTCGGCTGGCGCCTTGCCCGCGAGCCCGATTGACCGCCCGGCTGACACCGTGGCCGGCCTGCGAGCGGCGCTTGCCTTGGTCGCGCCGCCTGCCTCGTCCTTCGCGGTGATGGCCGTGGTGACGATGGTATGGCTCTTCAGGCGGGTGACGAAGCAGGCCTTTGCCCTGTCGATCCTGGCCCACCAGGCGAAATCGTAATAGCCGAGGTCGAAGACATAGGTGACGCCGGGCTCGATCGCGATCTTCTTGGCAGGCGTGATGTCGTTGGTTCTCTGGCCGGTCAAGGCCATCGACAGCGGCGCGTCTGCGTTGGGATCATAGGTTATGTGCAGCTTGGCGGCATGCTTGCCGCCGATCATGTCGGCCCAGCCCTGAGACAGAGAGGAGAGTTTGACGCGGGTGGCATCGAGCACGCGCAGGCTGTCGCCGAGATGGCGGCGTGTCCTGCGCCCGGCGTGGGCGGCCATGTGGGAAAACAGCTTGGAAAACACATCGGCCGGACGGCGGGCATTGGCGTCGGCCAGCGTGGCGCGGGCGACCGGCCGGCCGCCGACGTGATAGAGCCGCGCCGCGTGGCTCGACAGCCCGGCCTCGATCTCGCGCAGGCTGCCAGCGCCCGAAAGCTGACCGAACAGCAACGCCAGGAACTGCGCCTTCGTCGTCAACCGGCGCACCCGGTGATCAGCCTTGTGCTCATCCACAAGCCGATCGAACACCGACCACGGAATAGGCTGTTGGATCTGATGAAAGACGCTATTCTCATGCCGCATGACATTGATCTCCTATTCGTGTCCAGAACGCCGCGAAACGTCTGAAATCGAGTAGAATCAACACCGTGCACCATGTCCACAAAATTTAAACCGGACACCAGTGGGACAGGCCCGAGGATCTACCCACTTCGACAAAATCGGGTGTTTGCAGGCTCTCGGCAGGAGGCCGAGGATGACGTCGGAAGAGAAGGCAGGCCCGTCCCCAAACGGAAACGCACCGGTGAGACCTCACCGGTGCGTCGCATTCATGCAGAACGAGGAGGCCGATCAGCCGCGCTCGAAGGAGCCTTCGGTGGCGATTTCGGCGAGCGGCTTTCGCGGGCTCGGGATTTCGCGCTGCTGCAGGGCTTCCGGCAGGATCGACTTGTCGCCGACGCGGCCGATGGCGAAGGCGGCTTCGATCCGGTAGTTATCCGGGATGTTCAGTTCCTTGCGGGTCCGCTCATGGTCGAAGCCGGCCATGCCATGGGCCTGCCAGCCCGAATAGGCGGCCTGAAGGGCGATTGCGCCCCAGGCTGCGCCGGCGTCGAAGGAATGGGTGTAGGACGGGGTTTCTTCCGCCGCACCCGGTGCCTGCAGGGTGGTCTTCGATGCGATGATGACCAGCGCCGAAGCCGTCTGCGCCCAGCTGCGGTTGAAGTCGTTGAGCAGGCCGAGCAGCTTTTCCCACTGCGGCGTGTCCCGGCGCGCATAGATGAAGTGCCACGGCTGCGCGTTGAAGGCCGAGGGAGCCCAGCGGCCGGCCTCCAGCAGGGAGAGCAGTTCAGGCTCGGAGATCGCCTCGCCGGTAAAGGCGCGCGGCGACCAGCGATTGAGGAAGACCGGCTCGATCGGATGGGTGGCCGTTCTCGAGTTCACTGTGATTGTCATAGCAGTTGCTCCATCGACTCTGACTTCCTCCCACTCAGACCATATCCCTTCCCTGCGGAGGAGATACAAAAATCCAGCGGACGGGCCGATTTTCGAAATACATTTCTTCGTGAGTTCGCCGCGCTGCAACACGGGCGGCAAGGCGCTGCGCGCGGCGGCCCGGAAGGCCGCCGCGTGGTCGGGTTCCGGGTGGTATCAGGCGGCGGAAAAATCGATGCAGATGCGCCCCGCGACCTCGCCGGCCTGCAGCCTGTCGATGGCCTGGTTCACCCCGGACAGCGGGATCGTCTCGATATCGATGGCAAGCTTCGCGCGGTCGGCGAAGGCGAGGAAATCGCGCAGGTCCTGTCGCGAGCCGACCGACGAGCCGAACACGCGGTGGCCGCCGTCGATCAGCCACATCATCGAAAGCGGCACCGGATCGTGGACCAGCGCGATGGCGATGATGTCGCTCATCGGGTTGACCGCCTGCTCGATGGTCTTCCACACGGCGGGCGTCGGCGCGAAGTTGACGGCGATATCGGCCCCGCCGAGTTCCCTGACCTTCGCTCCCGCGTCGGGGCCGGCCTCGACCAGATGGTCCGCGCCGCGCCGGCGGGCTTCCTCGAGCTTTGCCGGATCGCGGTCGACTGCGACCACGGTCGCGCCATGGGCCCTGGCGATCATGATCGCATATTGTCCGAGCCCGCCGCAGCCGATCACCATCACGGTCTTGCCCGGACGAAGCTCGGTCTTGCGCAGTGCGCTCCATGCGGTCAGCCCGGCGCAGAGCAGCGGCGCGCCCTGCAGGGGATCGATGCCGTCGGGAATGGTGCAGGCGAAGCGGGATTCGAGGATCGCATATTCGGCGAAAGCGCCGTGGTAATGGATACCGCGCGCATGCTGGTGGGTGCAGAAGGTTTCCGCCCCGGTCAGGCACGGGCCGCAATCGAGGCAGGTATCGTAGAGCCAGGGCAGGCCGACGCGGTTGCCGGGCGAAAGCGTGGTCTCCGTGCCCTCGCCGATGGCGACGATGCGGCCGATGCCCTCATGGCCGAGGATCAGCGGATACATCTCGTCGGGCAGGTTCTCGTCGCCGTTTCGCAGGTGCAGGTCGGAATGGCAGACGCCGCAGCTTTCGAGCTTCACCAGAAACTGGCCGCGCCGGGGTTCGGGCACGGCCACCTCGCGGATCACCAGCGGTGCGCCGGAGGCCTCGGCAATCGCGGCCTTCATGGTCTTGGGTATGGTCATCTCGGAATGCTTTCAGTTTGCGTCGGGACGGTGGACCGTCTTGATTTCGAGGAAGTCTTCCAGCCCGAAGATACCGCCTTCGCGGCCGTTACCGGATTGCTTGTAGCCGCCGAAGGGGCTGCCATAGCGATGGGGAGCGCCGTTGATATGCACCATGCCGGCGCGAAGCCGGCCGGCCACCCGCTCAGCCCGCGCCGCATCGCCCGTCTGGACATAAGCGGCAAGGCCATAAGCGGTGTCGTTGGCGATTTCGATCGCCTCTTCCTCGGTGTCGAAGGCAATGATGGCGAGCACCGGTCCGAACACCTCCTCGCGGGCGATCCGCATGCCGTTGTTCACTCCGGCAAAGATCGTCGGCTTGACGTAATAGCCGGTCTCGAAGCCTTCCGGCCTGCCCGCGCCGCCGACCAGAAGTTCGGCGCCTTCCGCGATGCTGGCTGTAATCAGCGCCTGCACGCGGCCATACTGGATGTCGCTGACGAGTGGCCCGATATGGGCGCCCTCTTCCTCAGGATTGCCAACGCTGACCGCCGAGCCCGCGCGTTTCGCGATATCGACGGCCTTGTCATAGACGGAGCGCTGCACCAGAAGCCGGGTCGGCGCATCGCAGGACTGGCCGGAATTGTTGAAGCATTCGAGCACGCTGCCGGTAACGCGCTCCTCCAGATCGGCATCCTCGAAGACGATGTTGGGCGACTTGCCGCCGAGTTCGAGCGTCACGCGCTTGACCGTTTCGGCCGCATCGCGGCTGACCGCCGTTCCCGCCCGGGTCGAGCCGGTGAACGACATCATGTCGACGTCGCGATGCTTCGAAAGGGCGGCCCCCACATTCAGGCCGTCGCCGTTGACGAGGTTGAAGGTGCCTGCCGGGAAGCCCGCTTCATGCACCATTTCCGCATAAAGAATGGCGTTGAGCGGTGTGAATTCGGAAGGCTTCAGCACGCAGGTCGAACCGGTGGCGAGTGCCGGCACGACCTTGAGCGCGATCTGGTTGATCGGCCAGTTCCACGGCGTGATCAGCCCGCAGACGCCGACCGGCTCGCGCAGCACGAGGTCGCCGTTCGGCAGTTCCTCGCGCGTCTTCAAGCGCTTCAGGCCATCGATGAAGCCTTCGAGATGGCCGATGCCGACATGGGCCTGCTGCTCGGTGCTCATGGTGATGGGCGCGCCGAGTTCGAGTGTGATGGTGCGGGCCATCTCGTCATAGCGGCGTGTATAGATCGCCAGCAGCTTTTCCAGAAGCGCGATGCGCTCGTCGAGGCTGGTGCGGCTGTAGCTTTGGAACGCCTTCTTCGCGGCCGCGACGGCGCGGTCGATATCGGCGGCGCTGCCCATCGAGATCACCGCGACGGGCTGTTCCGTCGCCGGGTTGATGACGTCGAGGTCATTGGGCGCAATCGGGTCCACCCATGCGCCGTCGATGTAGAATTTGCGTTTGTCGAGCATGTGCTTCTCCCGTCAGGTCGTCTTTTGCTTCTCATTCAACCAGCCGGCGATGAGGTCCCGGTAGCGTTCGCCGCTGAAGCTTGGAAAATGGCCGCCATGCACCAGCCGCACCGGAAGCGTCAGCAGGCGCTCCATCGAGGCGAGGTAATCGGCGGCGTTGGAATGGTAGGTGTCCTCGATCAGCGGACCGTCATAGAGGATATCGCCGGAAAACAGGATTTCCGTCGCCTTCTCGTAGAGTGCGATGCCGCCGGGAGAATGCCCCGGCGTGTGGATCACCTCGAAGTGCCGGTCGCCGAGATCGATGACGTCGCCATCCTCCAGAATGCGGGTCGCCGGCGCCCGCTTCACCGCATAGCATTTCGAGCAATAGGGCTCCGGCGGCAGCGCGTCGAAGATCTCGTCGGTCACGTAAGGGTCGGCCAGCGTGTTCTCGCGCGTCGGATCGGCCAGAAGATCGGCCTCCGCCGAATGCACGGCGCGGCACTCGAATTCGTGATGGCAGCCGATATGGTCGAAATGGGTGTGGCTCGCCACCGCGATCAGCTCGCGCTCCGTCGTGAGCGGCACCCATTCCCTCAGCGACACCACGCCCATGCCGCTATCCACCAGCATGTCGCGGTCGCGCCCGCGCACATGCCAGATGTTGCAGCGATAGAATTCCTGGATATGGGGTTCGGAAATAAAGGTCACGTCGTCATCGAGACGGCGGACGCTGTACCAGTCCTGCGGGCGCATGCGCGGCTTCATTGCGGGCTCCTTGAAGGCTCAGACGAGCGCGACGATGGTATCGGCGGGAACCGCAAGTTCAAGCAGGTCGCCAGTCTGCGGCTTTGCCGTCTGCGGAAGGTGGGCGGTGATCGCCACGCCCGAGGGACGTTCCGGCTGCAGGTGGCAGCGCAGATGCGCGCCGAAGAAGGCGCTGTCGACGATCCGGGCGCTGCCGAGCGAAATCGCGGCCCCGCCTTCGCCGCCGGTGCGGAAATGCTCGGGCCTTATGCAGAGCGTCGCCTTGCCGCCTTCGGAAGGCTGCCCTGCCGTGAAGGCCGAGGCCGGCAGCACGGCCTGGCCGATCGCCGTTTCCACCCGCACTTCATCGCCGGAAACGCCGTCGATCCGGGCGTCGAGGAAATTCGCCTCGCCCATGAAGCCCGCGGCAAACAGCGAGCGCGGCCGCATGTAGATATCGGAGGGCGCGCCGACATCCTCGATGCGCCCGTGGTTCATCACCACGATCCGGTCGGCGATCGCCATCGCTTCTTCCTGATCGTGGGTGACATGGATGAAGGTGGTGCCGACGCGTTTCTGGATCGCCTTCAGCTCGTCCTGCATCTGGCGGCGCAGCTTGAGGTCCAGCGCGCCGAGCGGCTCGTCGAGCAGCAGCACGTCGGGATCGACGGCGAGCGCACGGGCGAGCGCCACGCGCTGCCGCTGGCCGCCGGAAAGCTCATGCGGCTTCTTTCCGGCGGATGCCTTGAGGCCGACGAGATCGAGAAGGGCAAGCGCCCTGTCGTCCCGCTCCGCCTTCCCCATGCCGCGCATGCGCAGGCCGAAGCCGACATTGTCGGAGAGCTTCATGTGCGGAAAGAGCGCGTAATCCTGAAACATGGTCGTCGTCGGACGCTTTGCCGGGGCGACATGGGTCATGTCCCGCCCGCCGATCGCTATCGTTCCCGAGGTCGGCTCGAGAAAGCCGCCGAGGATCGAGAGAAGGGTCGTCTTGCCGCAGCCGGAGGGGCCGAGCAGCACGATGAACTCGCCGGCGGCGATATCGAGCGAGACGTCGTCAAGCGCGCGGAACGAGCCGAAGACTTTCGTTGCGTTTCTGATCGAGACGTCGGCGGTCATTTGGATTTCCCGGATTTTCTGAAGACGGCGAGTTCCATGACGATGAGGAACACCACGGAGATGAGGAAGACGACGCTGCCGATGGCGTTGGTCTTCGGATCGAGGCCGGAGCGCAGCATGCTCCAGATCTCGACCGGCAGCGTCACGTCGAAGCGCGACAGCAGGAAGGCGACGATGAACTCGTCCCAGCTGAAGGTGACCGACAGGAAGAAGGCGGCAAGGATCGAGGGCGCCAGCATCGGCGCGGTGACGAGCGCCATGACCTGCCAGTCCCTGGCCCCGAGATCGCGCGCGGCCCGCTCGATATTGACCTGATGCCCGCCCATCGAGGCATAGATGATGGCAAAGCACAGCGGCAGGTTGATGACGACATGGCCGATGCCGACCGTCCATAGCGACAGCGTGACATTGAACCGCGAAAACAGCGAGAGCAGGCCAAGGCCGATGATCAGGGTGCTCACCGTCATCGGCGCGACGATCAGCGCGCGCTGCAGGGCGGATGCCGGCAGGGTGTAGCGGGCAAAGGCATAAGCCGCGAGGAAACCGAGCACGCAGGCGACCGCCGAGGAGGCGAGCGCCACGACCAGCGAATGCATAAGCGCCGACATCAGCTTGGCGTCGGCGAAGATTTCGCCATACCAGCGCAGCGTCAGCCCATGCAGCGGCGGCACCGGCAGCGTGCCGTCCTGGAAGGAGAAGAGCACGAGGACAGCGACCGGCAGGAAGATGAAGACGTAGAGCGCGCTCGCATAAAGGGTGGAAAGCGCCGTGTTGAGGTGCCGCATGGTCAGGTCCTCTCCATCTTCAGCCAGCGTGCGCAGGCGAGGTAGGCGATCGTCACCACTACCATCAGCACCAGCGAAAGGGCGGCCGCCATCGGGAAATCCGCGCGGCGTCCAAGCTGCAGCATGATGACCTGCGGCAGCACCAGTTCGTTGTTGCCGCCGAGGATCTGCGGCGTGATGTAGTCGCCGATGCACAGCACGAAGGTCAGGAAGGCGCCGACCATGATGCCGGGCAGCGTCAGCGGCAGGATGACATGCCGGAAGGTCTGGAAGCCGTTCGCCCCGAGATCGGCCGCCGCGCGGCGGTAGTTCGGCGAGAGCTGCACGAGATTGGCGTAGATCGTCAGGGTCAGCAGCATGACGAAGAAATGCACGAAGCCGATGACGGTGCCGACGCGGTTTGCCGAAAGCTGCAGCGGTTCGGAAATCAGGCCGGTCCACATCAGCGCCTGATTGACCACCCCGCCGCCGGAAAGCACCAGTAGCCACGAATAGGAGCGCACCACATAGGAGGTCCAGAACGGCAGGATCGCCATGATCAGCGCAAACCGCTGCCAGCGGCGCGGTACGCGCTCGGCAATGATCCACGCCAGAGGATAGGCGAGCAGGATGGAGATAACGGTGACGATGGCCGTCACCTCCAGCGAGTTGAACAGGGCTTTCAGGAGATGCGGCTTGCCGAAGAAGGCGGCGTAGTTGTCGAGCGTCCAGCTCGCCACGATCTCGCGGCCCTCGCGCTTCCAGAAGCTGATCGCGGCCATGTAGAGGAAGGGAACGAGGAAGAAGGCGATGGTGAAGATCAGCGCCGGCAGCGCGAAGCCCCAGGCCTTTCGCCGTTCCGCCCGTTCAAGCGGCGTGGTCGTCATGGCGTCGCTTCTCCCTTGACGTTCAGAATCTGCCGGAAGGCGGGAATCCGGTTTTCAGGATAACCGTGTGTGGCACGCATCTCCTGCCCACGAGGGAGAGATCGACGCGCCGCACGCACGTCACCCCGGATTGCCGCCCTGATTGAATGAGAGCCCGCCGCCCGTTTCTCCCCCCTTGTGGGGGAGATGCCGGCAGGCAGAGGGGGACTTGAAGACCCGGGCGAGCGAATAACGACCGAACCTGGGCCTCGTTCATCTCAATGCTGCAGCATTTCCGTCCAGGCGTCCTGCATGGCGGCGTCGAGATCCGCATCGACGACCGGGTAGAGCTGGGTGTTCTTCAGGTATTCCGGCTGCTTGTCCCAGCGCAGCGCGGTCTTCTGCTGGTCGGTGAGCTGTTCGCCTGCCTTGGAATTGGCCGGCATGCCCCAGTAGCAGGAGGAGGTCGCGAGCTTCGACTGGCCCTCGGGGCTCAGGATATACTGCACGAACTTCACCGCGAGATCCTGCTTGGCGGAATCCTTGAACACGCCGATCGACTGCGCCCAGCGCAGCGCGCCCTGCTTCGGCACGGTCCAGTCGAGGTTCGGCTTTTCGGTGGTGAGGCCCGCCGTTACCCATTCGCCGCCGCCGAGGATGATGTCGACTTCGCCGCTGACGAGCGCGGTCTGCGAGGCGACCACGTCGCTCACCTGACGGGCGACCTTCTTCATCTCGAACAGCTTTTCCTTGATCGCCGGCAGGTCGTCGGCGGTGAGGTCGGCGGTCTTCTTGCCGATGGCAAGCCCGGTCAGGCCGATCATGGGAAGGTAATAATCGTAGAGCGCGATGCGGCCCTTGTACTTGTCGGACCAGAAGATCGACAGGTCTTCCATGTCCTTCGGATCGACCTTGGTCTTGTCGTAGGAAATCGTGTTGTAGCCGAACTTCTCGGTGACGGCGTAGATCTTGCCATCCTTCGTGTTATTGGCTTCCATGCGCACTTCGGGGAAGATGTCGGCGGTCGGCAGCTTGTCGGCGGGCAGTTCGGCCAGAATGCCCATGTCCACGGCGCGCGGCACGTCGACGCCATCGATCACGAAGACGTCCCAGTCACCGGGGCGCGACTGCTCGACGATGGAAAGGCCGGCTCCCGTGCCCTCGTATTCCTTGAGATTGACCTTGACGTTGTTGGCCTTTTCGAAGGGCTCGATCAGCGCCGGATCGGTATGGTCGCACCAGACGAGCGCGTTGAGCTCTTCCTGTGCGGAAGCGCTGGCGGAGAAAGCGCAGATGGCGGCGGTCGCGAGAAGCATGCGGCGGGAGAGCCCGCCCGGTACGGTCTTTTCCATATTGTTTCCCTCTTGTCGAAGACCCCCGTCGAGCCCTCGCGTTGATCGTTTTGGCACTCGTTTCGGTGCCTTGAGAAAAAGATTGAATGAATTCATTTTTTAAGTCAATCTCAATTTTGAGGAGATTCAAACGGAGCTGACCATGGCCGGATTGCGCGCACGACAGAAAGCCGACAGGAACCGCCGCATCCTGGAATCGGCCACCACCCTGTTTCGCGAACAGGGCTATGATGCCGCCCGTATCGAGGACATCGCCGAGATGGCGGAGGTCTCCGTCGGCACGCTCTACAACTACTATCAGAACAAGGGCGACATCCTCGTCGCCACCGTTTCCATGGAAGTGACCGAGGTGCTGGAGGCGGGCGAAAGCATCGTCGCCAACCCGCCGCTCAACGTCGAGGAGGCGCTGCGCGCGCTGATCGAACAGTATTACGATCACTCGCTGGTCTATCTCAGCAAGGAGATGTGGCGCACCGCCATGGCCTATTCGATCCAGCAGCCGGAAACGCCGCTGTCCAAGCGCTATACCGAACTCGATCAGTGTCTCTGTGCGCAGGTGGTGGAACTGATCCAGACCCTCCAGCGCCGCGGCGTGGTGATCGCCGGTGTCGACGCCCGCGCCGTCGGAGAAGTCTTCTTCAACAACCTCAACATGATGTTCATCGAGTTCTGCAAGGTCGAGGCCATGCCGCTCGAGGAGCTGAAGGTGCGCGTCGCCGCGCAGCATCGCCCGGTGGCGGCGCTGATCAGCAGCGTCAAGCCCGCCTGAAAGTCCGCTTGAAAGCCCATATGGGCCAACACGACAATCCCCTGGAAACCAAAGACATGACCGATACCCGGACCGCCGTTCTCGCCGCAGCAGAAGCCCTTGTCGACGCCTTCGGCCGCCACGACACCCGCGCCTATTTCGATGCCTTTTCGCCTGAGGCGACCTTCATCTTCTACAATCTCGACCGCACGCTTTCGAGCCGCGCCGAATACGAGGCGGAATGGGCGTTGTGGGAAACGCGCGACGGTTTTGCAGTGCGCGCCTGCCGCTCGACCAACCGCAATGTCCAGCTCTTCGGCGATGCCGCCGTCTTCACCCACTCGGTCGAAACCGACCTCGAAGCGGGCGGGGAAGCCGTGACCAACAACGAGCGCGAGACCATCGTCTTTGCCCGCCAGCCCGATGGCCGCTGGCTCGCCGTCCACGAGCACCTTTCAGCCCTTCCGGCCTGAGGAAAAAGACGGGCGCTGCCCGCCGTCCGGTCGAAGTGACGACCGGACACGGCTGCCCGGACCTTTCCGCCTTGCTGCACGTTCATCGGCAATCCCGGATACGGAGGCGCGACGATGTCACAGGCAGCCAGAAAGCATCATGTCTTCGAGATATTCTCCAGCGGCGTCGCCGAATGGACCGGCAAGCCGGTCGCCTTTGTCGTAGCCTTTGCCGTCATCGTCGTGTGGGCGGTCAGCGGCCCCGTCTTCGACTATTCGGAGACATGGCAACTCGTCATCAACACGGCGACGACCATCGTGACCTTCCTGATGGTATTCGTTCTCCAGAATTCCCAGAACCGCGACGTGCGGGCGCTGCAGGCGAAACTCGACGAACTCATCCTCACCAGCCAGGCGGAGAATTCCTTTGTCGGGATAGAAAAACTCGAGGAACAGGAACTCACGCTGCTGATCAACCGTCTCGAGGAACAGGCTAGGACGTTGAGGGAGAGAGTGAACAACGGTAATTCCTGAAGACAGCGTCCTGGCGGAGGAAAGCCGCAACCTCGTCCGGTTCCGGTCGGCATCGGGGGCGAGCCCCCCTGCGGAAGCGTGCAACCTGTCGCTCAAGCTCTCCCGGCGGGCCGGAAGATCTGCGGCAGGCCGTTCCAGAAGCTTTGCCGTCCGTTCTTCCAGCCGCCGATAACGCGGGCGACCTCGCGCACGGCATCGGCGGGGCCGGCGCAATCGAGGAGCACGACGGTCGCCTCCCCTCCGACGGCAAGGCCGTGTGCCTTGCCCATCAGCTTCGCGGCGGAGGCCGAAACCATGGAGAAGACCAGCGCCATGTCGTCGTCGCGCGAGAGCTGGGCGACATTGGCGTAAAGGTTCGCCATCCTGACCAGCGAGGCGTCGCCATAGGGCGTGAACGGGTTCAGCACGTTGTTGGTGGCAATCGAGGTGACGACACCGCATTCTGCCAGCAGGTGCGCCGGCGCGACTCCGCGCGGCACCAGCGCTTCGTAGGCGCGGCCGTTGAGGAAGAGATCGGTCGCGGGCAATACGGTGAGCGCAATGCCGGCCTCCGCCAGAAGCATGGCAATCGCCCTGACAGCCTCCGCCGGAAGCGCCGAGAGATTGGTGACATGGCCGACGGAGACCCGCCCGCCCCAGCCGTGCCGCATCGTTTCCTCGATCACGGCGGGGAGATTGGTGTTTTCGGGATTGAGGTCGAAGTCGAGATGGAAATCGACGGCGACGTCATGCTTCAGCGCAAGTTCGAAGATCAGTTCCGCATGCCGGCGCGGATCGGGATCGGTATAGGGGCAGCCGCCCACGAGGTCGGCCCCTTGCGACAGCGCCCTGTCCAGCATGGCAAACGTTTCAGGCTCCTGCGTCAGCCCTTCCTGCGCGAAGGCGCAGATCTCGATGTCAATGGCGAAGGCATAGTCCGCCTTCACCCTGAGGATCGCCTCGAAGGAGCGGAAGCCGGCGCGCGGATCGATCTCGACGAAGGTGCGAAGCCACGTCGTGCCGCTTGCAATCGCCTTTTCCACCACGGCGGAGGCGCGGGCGTAGACGTCCTCGATCTCGAAGCCCTTCTTGGCGCGGGCCGTCTCCCTCACTGCTTCGGCAAGTGTGCCCTCGCAGATGGTGCAGCGGCCGAGAATGCCGGCCTTGTCGAGATGGATATGGCTTTCTGCGAAACCGCTGAAGGCAAACGCTCCCTTCGCGTCGGTCTCGGTCACTGCCTCGCAGCGGAAGGCGGGTTCGATGGCCGCGATCACGCCGTCCTTGACGGCGATATCCACCCGCTCGCCGTTCGGCTCCGTCAGCGCATTGCGTATCACCAGATCGAACAGCATGCCGTCTTTTCCTTTGGGAACCCGTTTGGTTAGAGAGCGATGGCCCCGCCATCGCTGCGCGGATCGTGCGCGCCATGCATGGTGCCGTCGTCATCGATGCGGATCACGCCCGCCTGCCCGCCCAGCGGACTGAGCGCGCCGATGGGCGAGACGGTGTGTCCCAACGCCTGAAGTGCTGCAAACACCGCCTCTCCGGCATTTTCTTCCAGCTTGAGACTGTCGCGGCTGTCGGAGAAGGTCTTGCCGAGCAGGAAGCGCGGCCGTGCCAGCGCCTCGGCCGGATCGAGACCGTGGTCGATCAGCAGGCTGAGCAGCAGGCAGAGCGTCTGCGGCTGGCCGTCCGCGCCTTGCGTGCCATAGACGAGATGCGGCCGTCCGTCCTTGAGAGCGAGGCCGGGATTGAGGGTGTAGAAGGGCCGCTTTCCCGGCGCGAGACGGTTGGGGCTTTGCGGATCGAGGCTGAAGGCCGCTCCCCGGTTTTGCCAGAGAATGCCGGTGTCGCCCACGACAACCCCGCTTCCCCAGTCGAAATAGATGGACTGCAGCACGCAGGCCGAGCGCCCCTCGGCATCGACGGCGGCGAGGAAGGAGGTATCGCCGTGGCGGTAGACATGCGGCCAGTCCATCGCCTTCCCGGCATCGATGACTGACGCCTTTGCCGCGAGACGGGCGGGATCGAGCATTGCCGCCATCGGCCCCATATCGCCGAAATCGGGATCGCCGAGCCGGTGGCGGTCGAGAAAGGCCTGTTTCACCGCCTCGACGAGAAAATGATAGTAACCGGCGCTCGCCGGGTCCTTGTCCGGCATCGGGTGATGGCCGAGCACGCCCATGATGCCGAGCGTGGTGGTGCCCTGCGTCGGCGGCGGCGGGGCAAAGAGCGTCACGCCCCGGTAGTCGAGGCTTGCCGGCTCCGCGAAACGGGCCTGCGTTGCGGCGAGATCCGAAGATGTCAGCGGCGAACCGGCGTCAGTCAGTCCGCGGGCGATGCCGGCGGCAAGTTCGCCTTCATAGAAGGTTCTGGCACCCTCGCGGGCGATGGCCTCCAGCGTGCGGGCAAGCTCGGGCTGGCGCTGGATGCCCTCGCCGGTGAAGAGCGCGGCAAAGCCCGGCCACGCCTCCCGTTCGCCGGCCCGGAAATCGAACCAGAAGCGCTGCGAGGGGCTGACTTCGAAGCCTTCATGGGCAAGGGCGATGGCCGGTTCGAGCAGAAGCCCGAGCGTTTCGCGGCCGCCCCACCGGGTGGAGGAGAGGTCGATGAGTCGTTGCCAGCTGTCAACCAGACAGGCGGTGGTGAGCGTCGAGCCGGGACCGCGCACGGGTATCGCGTCGATATCTGCTGCACCCGCCGCTTCGGCCGCCTGTCCGATGCCGAGCAGGCAGGAAACCTTGCCCGAGGCATCGCCGATCATCCACACGGCATCGCCGCCGAGGCCGCAGAAATGCGGGTAGAGCACGGATAGGGCGGCACCCGCCGCAATCACCGCCTCGATGGCATTGCCGCCGCGTTTCAGCACGTCCGCGCCGGCCTCGCTCGCCTGCCAGTGCGGCGCGACCACCATGCCCTTGCGGCTGGTTGCGGTGCTCCTGTCCGTCATCCCGCCGCCGGCCGGCTCCATCAGCGCAGGACCTTGCCGTTTTCGGCGACGAGGCGTCCGGCCTTGAACACCCGGCGGCCTTTCGGCACGGCGACGACCGCCTGGGCCATATGTTCGGCGTCGAGCGTGGTGAAGTCCGCCTTCGCGCCTACCACGATGCCATAGCCTTCTAGCCTTAGCGCCTTGGCACCCCCCGATGTCACGACATCGAAGGCGAGCGACAGTTCGGCATCGGTGTAGAAGCCGGAGCGGTAGCCGATGATTTCGGCGCGGCGCAGCATGTCGCCATCGCCATAGGGCCACCAGGAATCGCGGATGTTGTCGCTGCCGGAAAACACGGTCACGCCCTCGCTGGCGAGAAGGGCGACCGGCGGAAAATTGTTGGCTCCCGGCGCATTGGTCATGATCGCAACGCCGCTTTTGGCAATCAGCCCGGCGATCTTGCGGGCGGCATCGGGTGCAAGGTCGCCGAGGCCATAGGCGTGGCTCACCACCACATGGCCCTGCATGCCGAGTGCTGTGGTGCGCGCGCAGATTTCCTCGATGGTGAAGGCACCGAGCGTACCGGCGTCGTGCAGGTGGATATCGACATCGACGCCGTGCTTTTCCGCGACGCCGAACACGACGTCGAGATGGCCGCTGACATCGCGGTCGAAGCTGCCCGGATCGAGCCCGCCGACGAGATCCGCGCCGAGCCTGATGGCCTCATCGAGCAGCGCCGGCGTGCCGGGGCTTTTCAGGATGCCGCTCTGCGGGAAGGCGACGAGCTGGATGTCGATGACATCGAGATATTCCTCGCGCACGGCCAGAATGGTTTCCAGCGATTTCAGCCCGACCGAACCGTCGACCATCACATGGCTGCGCATCTGCAACGAACCGTTGGCGATGCAGAGGTCGAGCTGGTTGCGGGCGCGTGTCCCCATCGGCGCGGCGTTCGCCATGTTCTCGGCCTGAAAGGTCACGCGCTCATGCACGTCGAAGCCGTTGGTGCAGGGGCGATGCGGTATCCACTTGTCGCCGTAAAAGCTGGTATCGAGATGGATGTGCCCTTCGACGAAGCCCGGCACGAGGAGCGCGCCGGCGATATCCACCGTGGACCCGGTGGCGACAGCCGTTCCCGCGGTTTCGATGGTGGCGATGCGGCCGTCCGTGACGGCGATATCGACAAGGCGGCCATCCGCCAGCCTGGCATTGGTGAAAACGGTGTCGGTCAAAGCCTTTCGCCCTTTCTCATGCGCTCCGTCGAAATCCGGTGCGGGGAATGCAATCGCTGCCTCCCCCGCAAGGTATAGAGCAATTCCAGCAAGGCTGTGCAGCCGCCTTGCGTTTGGAATTGCATAAAATGGACCCGGCGAGCGGATCGTCGGACCCTTGTCCGGGAGGCCTGTCGTGTCAGGCCGCGCTCTGGCGATAGGCCCGCCAGCCGCCATAAGCGGTGATATCCGGCTGGCCGGCAATCGCGCTGCTTTCGCAGAGGAAACCGGTCACCTGCGAACCGTCCGCCAGCGTCAGCTTGCCGACGCCGAGCGGGGCGGGAATGCGGCCGATGAAATCGCCGAAGCCCGCAACCGGTAGCGCCCAGATCTCGACGGCGACAGGCGCGCCGCCCTCGGCGCGGATCAGGCCCGGCTTTGCCGGCACGGTGCCGTTCAGCGCATAGAGCCTGTAGTCGCCGCTGGTGGTGGTGGAGCGGCGGAAGAAGCCGCCGCGCTCGGTGAGTTCGTAGTTGAGCGGCATGCCGGTGAGATGGGCGCCGACCACGGCGATCTCCCGGTAGCCTTCCGGCAGCAGCTGTTCGGTCGCTTCCGGATAGGGGTTGTCGAACTTGG
The DNA here is from genome assembly GCA_002600635.1 of Rhizobium sp. ACO-34A. NCBI lineage: Bacteria > Pseudomonadati > Pseudomonadota > Alphaproteobacteria > Hyphomicrobiales > Rhizobiaceae > Rhizobium > Rhizobium sp. ACO-34A. The sequence goes on from CP021373.1 coordinate 101,623, forward strand.
CGAGGTTGAGGCCCGTCGCCCGGTGGAAGGCGGCGGCGATGCCGGCGGCGCGGGCTTCCTCGAAACCGGGCGCGAGGAAGGTGACGCCGAGCGGCAGGCCGTCCTTGCGGAAACCATTGGGCACGGCGACGCCGCAAAGACCCATCAGGTTGACGAAGTTGGTGTAGATGCCGAGCTTGCTGTTCAGCTCGATCGGGTTCGCCGCGATCTCTTCCTTGGTGTAGATCGTCGGCGTGGTCGGCACCATCAGCACGGCGATATCGTCCCACACGGCGCGGGTGTCGCGCTTCAGCTCCGCGATGCGGTGGATCGCGCCGAAGGTGTCGATGGCGCTGAAATTGCCGGATTTCGACAGGATCTGCCGGGTGACCGGATGGATCGCATCCCGGTATTTCTCCAGAACGCTGTCGAGGCTGAGCGCGCGTTCGGAAATCCACGGGCCGTCATAGAGAATGCGCTGGGTTTCCTCGAAGGGGGTGAAATCCACCTCGACCTTCTCGCCGCCCATGGCGATGAGCCGCTCGGCGGCTTCTTTGAACAGGCGCTCGGCCTCGGCATCGCCGAAGAAGCGCAGCGCCTCGCCGGCCGGTACGCCGAAACGGAATGCCTGCGCCGGCGCGATGGGAACCAGCGGCACGTCGTCGGCTTCCGGCTTCGAGAACGGGTAGGACGGGTCGTAGCCGGCCATCAGGTCGAGCACCTTCATGCCGTCCTCGACGGTGAGCGAAAACACCGACAGCGTTTCGATGGTCTTCACGCAGCCGCCGCCGGAGACGCAGGCATTGCTGACGAGACCCGGCGTCGGCTTGATGCCGACGATGTTGTTGAAGCCTGCCGGAACGCGGCCGGAACCGGCGGCGTCGTTGGCGATGGAAAAGCTCGACAGGCCGGCGGCGACGGAAACGCCTGAACCGGAAGAGGAGCCGCCCGAGATGTAACGCTCGTCGAACACCGAGCAGCAGGCGCCGTAAGGCGAGCGCATGCCGACGAGGCCGATGCCGAACTGGTCCATGTTGGTCTTGCCGATCAGAAGCGCACCGGCGGAAAACAGCCGGTCGAGCGCCTGACCGCTGGAGGTGGCGACGTATGCGCCTTCCTTCAGCGCATTGGTGGTCGGTAGTCCCACGATATCGTTGCAGTCCTTCACCGAGAAGGGAATGCCCCAGAGCGGCCGGCCGTCATGGCCTTCCGCTTCCAGCTCGGCGGCCGCCTTCAGCGCGGTTTCGCGCGGCACGAGATAGATCCAGACGTGGTCGTCGCCGCGCGCTTCGATGCGGTCGTAGATGGCGTTGACGACGCGGGTCGGCGTGAGCGCCCCGGAGGCATAGGCCTCGGAAAGCGTGGTGAGATCGAGACTGCCCGTGGCGTCGGACCAGATGAATTCTGACATGATGCTACTCCTGCGATGTCTTGAGCGCCGCCAGAATGTCGGCGGTGGCGGCAACGGCGCCGAAAAGGCCGTTGCCGAAGGTCGTGATGCGCAATTGCGCGGTGTGGCGCGGGTCGGATGTGCCCTTGCAGGCATCGGCGACCGCGATGCATTCGAAACCCATGTCGTTGGCCGCCCGCTGGGTGGCATGCACCATGCCTTCGGTCGGAAGGCCTGCGACGATGAGGTTGCGCACGCCGCGCCGGAGAAGCTCGTCTTCCAGCCCGGTGCGGATAAAGGCGTTGTCGCCGCCGAGATCGACGAGGATGGTATCCTCGGGAAGCGCCAGCCGGTCACTGATCTGCCATTCCGGGGAATGCCTGTCTGGCACGCGGTCGCCAAGCAGGCGGCGGCGCGCCGCAAGCGGGTCCTGCGCGCCATCTACACCCCGGCGAGCGACGACTACGGCAATGCCTGCGGATTTCGCGGCATCGAGCAGGGATGCGGCGGCTTCGAGTTCCGCCGTAGCGGAAAGCTCCGCGATCATGCCGTTCTGGAAACCGAGCAGCAGAAGCGCGGTATCTTGCGCCGACCAGACCCCGTCGAAAGGCCAGGAATAAGGATTGGCGGCGATTGAGCCGAAGGTTTTCATGTCGTGCTCAGCCATCGGCCTTCTCTCCGTGAGCCCCATCGAGCATTGCCTTGAACGCGGCGCGGTCGGAAACGCCGCCCCAGCGGCCGCCGAAGGACTTCAGGATCTCGATGGTCGCCTCGTGATTGGGGGTCTCGACGGCGGCGGTGCAGTCTTCGAGCAGCACGCATTCGATGCCGTATTCGAAACCGTCGCGCAGGGTGGACTGCACGCAGCAATCCGAGGTGACGCCGGTGACGACGAGGCGGGTGATACCCCGCTTTTCCAACTCGTCGGCCAGTTCCGTGCGGTGGAAGGAGGATTTGCCCGGCTTGTCGATGATGAGCTCGCCTTCGACGGGTTGAAGTTCCGGAATGATCTGCCAGCCCGGTTCGCCCTGCACGAGAATGCGGCCGGTCTTGCCCATGTCGCCGATGCCGAGACCATGGACGCGGGTGCGCCACTGCTTGTTGGCATGAAGGTCCGAGAGATCCGGCTTGTGGCCCTCGCGGGTGTGGATGACGGTGATACCGGCTTCGCGGGCCGCGTCCAGCGCGTCGCGGATCGGTTCGATGACGGAGCGGGTGTTGGAGACGTCTTCGCCGAGCTGGTCGACCCAGCCGCCGGGGGCGCAGAAATCCACCTGCATGTCGATGATGATGAGCGCGATCTCCGTCTTCGAGACAGGACCGCCGAGCGGCCAGAAGCCGCCGGTCGCAACCTCGTTTTCGGGCGTCGTCACAGGGTTACTCCCGTGTCCGCGTCGAAGACGAGGATAGCGTTGGGATCGATCGTGAAGGTGACGGTCTCGTCGCGGGAAACGCGGTGGCTGCCGTCGATGCTCGCCTTCAGCTTCGGCGAGGATTTCATCACGTCGCGGTCGTCCTCGGTCATGTCGGCATGGCCCACGGAGATCTCGCCGGAATCGAGATGCAGCAGGAGATCGGCGCCGAGATCCTCGACGAACAGCACCTTGGCCGAAAGCGTGCCCGGTCCCGTCGGACCGGCCGTCACCTTGAAGGCCTCGGGGCGGATGCCGGCGATGACCTTGCCGCCGATGCGGGGCGAAAGCCTGTCGGCGGAGGCCGGCAGCGGCAGCAGGAAGGGACCGATGCGAAGTGCGGGCGCGCCTTCATGGGCGACGAGGATCGCTTCCATGAAGTTGATCGGCGGCGAGCCGATGAAGCTTGCGACGAACATGTTGACCGGGCTGTCATAGAGCCTGCGGGGGCTGTCGAGCTGCTGCAGCGTTCCCTTGTTCATCACGGCGACGCGATGGCCCATGGTCATCGCCTCCACCTGGTCGTGGGTCACGTAGACGGTGGTGACGGCGCGCATGCGCTGGAGCCGCGAGATTTCCGCGCGCATCTGGCCGCGCAGCCGCGCATCGAGGTTGGAAAGCGGCTCGTCCATCAGGAAGGCGTTGGGCGAGCGCACCAGCGCGCGGCCCATGGCGACACGCTGGCGCTGGCCGCCGGAAAGGCGGGCGGGCTTGCGGTCGAGGAATTCGGTGAGTTCCAGAAGGGCGGCCGTCTCGCGCACCTTGGTCGCGACATCCTCGGACGTCGCGCCGCGCACCTTCAGCCCGAAGGCGATGTTTTCGCCGACCGTCAGATGCGGATAGAGCGCATAGGACTGGAACACCATGGCGATGTCGCGGTCGCGGGGCGCGAGATCGTTGGCGACGGTGTCGTTGATCTTCAGCGTGCCGCCGGTGATCTCCTCGAGCCCCGCGATCATGCGCAGCGCCGTGGTCTTGCCGCAGCCGGAGGGGCCGACAAGCACCATGAACTCGCCGTCCCTGATCGTGAGGTTCAGGTCCGTCAGCGCGGCGGACTTGCCGCCCGCATAGGTCTTGGACACGTTCTGAAACGAAATCTGGGCCATGTCGGTAATCCTACTGTACGCCGTTTGTCGCGCCCTGGACGAAGTAGCGGTTCATGAACAGCGCCATCAGGACAATCGGGATCGTTGAGAAATGGGCGAGCGCGCCAAGCGTGCCCCAGGTGATGTCCTTGGTGCCGTAAGCGGTGAGCAGTGCCACCGAGATCGGCTTGGAATCGAGCGTGGTCAGGAACATCGGATGAAGGAAGTCGTTCCACGAGAACATCATGCAGAACAGCGCGCAGGCGATCATGCCGGAACGGGTGGCGGGAACCGCGACCTTGAGGAAGGCCCCCATCTGCGTGCAGCCGTCCGTCAGCGCCGCCTCCTCCATGTCGGGGGGCAGCGACTTGAAGTAGGAAAACATCATCCACGTCACGAAGGCGCAGTTGAGCATGGTGTTGAAGACGATGACCGCCCACCAGCTGCCGAGCAGGCCGATATCGCGCATCAAGAGATAGAAGGGGATGAGCGCCGCAATCGCCGGGATCATGCGGATCGCCAGGAAGAAATAGGCAAAGCCCGCGGCATAGCGCGATTTGGCCCGCGCCAGCGCATAACCGGCGGGAACGCCGAGCAGCAGCGAGAGCACCGTGGTGCCGATGCTGATGATCAGCGACGAGCGCACCAGCGACACCACGTCGAAGGCGGCGAACGCCTTGCGGAACTGGTCGAGCGTCGGCTCGAAGAACAGCCGCGGCGGCACGGAAAAGATCTGGTTCGAAGGCTTGTAGGCGGTCGAGATCAACCAGCACACCGGCAGCAGGAACAGCACGGTGATGGCAAGAATGGCGGTGCGCTCGACAATGATGCGGCGTTTGGTGACCATGGCCATCGCGTTACTTCCCGTTGATCCGGACATCGGCGCGGCGTACCACCAGCATCAGCACCGTCGCCATCAGCGCGATGAACAGCAGGGTGACATTGCCGACGGCCGATGCATAGCCGACATTGAAGAATTGCAGACCCTCCTTGACGCCCAGCATCATCAGCGTGTTCGTCGCATCGTCGGGGCCGCCGCCGGTGGTGACGAAGACCGTGTCGAAGACGCGGAAGGCATCCATGCTTCTGAGCGTCAGCGCGAGAAACACCGAGGGCAGCATCAAGGGCAGGATCAGCAGGCGGAAGCGCTGCCATGCGGTGGCGCCGTCCACCCTGCCCGCTTCCAGCACGTCATTCGGCAGGGCTTTAAGGCCGGCAAGCAGGATGAGGGCCATCAGCGGCGTCCATTCCCAGCAATCGATGAGGATCAGCATCCACAGCGCCGTGTCGCCGCTGGTCATCAGGCCGCTGCGCGGGCCGATGCCGGCTTCGGAGAGGAAATAGCCGATCAGGCCGTAGTCGGCACCGAGCAGCGCCTTGAAGATCAGGCCGACCACCAGCGGGGTGATGGTCGCGGGGATCAGCAGGAAGGCAAGGACGATGCGGTTGAAGCGGCTGTCGCGCCACAGGAGAAGGGCGAGACCGAAGCCGAACACGAGCTGCAGCCCGACGCTGAAAATGGTGAACTGGAAGGTGTTGAGGATGGCCTTCTGGGTCGACGGATCCGAGAATATGTCGATGTAGTTCTGGAAACCGACGAACTTGGTGCGGGCGGGCCGCAGAAGATTGTAGCGGTAGAAACTGTACCAGATGCCCTGCCCGAGCGGCCACAGCCCGATGGCCGCGACATAGAGGACGGCAGGGGCTGCCATGAAGAACAGGAAAAACCTGCGACGGTCTGAGAAGCTGTAACGCACAGGTCCAACGCGCTCCACTCTAGAGCGCCCTCGGCAAAACATGTCGCCGTCAGTGCTCTGCATTTCTTGTCTTTATGCAATTCCCGAGCGCGATGCCGCGCACATATCCGATGGAACTGCTGCAAATCCGGCATGTCCCCGTCGTGACGGACAGATGCCGGGTTCTGTCATACTGCTCGCAATTTCGCGCGCGTTGCAATCGGGGGCCGCCTGCCGTTGTCGCGACGGCGGGCGGAGCTGTTCGTCAGAACAGTTTTTCTGCGGCTGCCTGAGCCTTGTCGAGAGCATCCTTCGGCGTGACCGAACCGGAAAGCGCCGAGTTGACGGCGGTGCCGAGCAGATCCTGGATTTCCGGATACTGCGGAATGCGCGGACGGAACTCGCCATTGCCGTGTTCGTAGGTTTCCTTGAGAACCGGCAGGAAGTCGAACTTGGCGTTCAGGTCGGCGTCATCGAGTTCGCTCTTGCGGATGAAGCCGCCGGCGCCGAGCATGTTGAATTCCTTGTGGATCTTCTTGCTGGTGACCCACTTGATGAAGGTCCAGGCTGCTTCCTGCTTGGCGGCATCGATATCGGCATTGATCGACAGGCCCCAGCCGCCGACGCCGTATTGCGGCGTCATGCCTTCGGTCACCGGAGCGACTGAAATGCCGACCTTGCCGACGATGTTGGAAACCTTGGGATCGGAATAGGAGGTGGCGCCAACGGACCAGGTCTGCATGAAGGCTGCGAGACCCTGGCGGAAACTTTCCTCGCGGCCGCCCCAGTCATATTCGATGGCGCCGGGAGGAGCCGCTTCCGTGAAGAGCTTCTTGTAGACTTCGAGGCTCTTGATGTTGGCTTCGGAGTTCAGCGCCGGATTGCCCTCCTTGTCGAGGATCGAGCCGCCGAGCTGGCTGTTGTACTGCATCCAGTCCTGCGCCACGGCCGGGCCCTTCTGGCCGTTGGCGACGAAGCCGTACTGCTTCTTGGCGGGATCGTTGAGCTTCAGCGCATCCGCGACCAGCTCGTCCATGGTCTTGGGAACGGAAAGGCCGGCGGCTTCCAGCAGGTCCTTGCGATAGGCGAGAACGTTGGCATAGGCGGCCAGCGGATAGGCGACATACTTGCCTTCATACTGGCCGAGCGACGTCAGGATGACCGGGTAGATGTCGTCGAGCTCGAGTTCGGCGGCGTCGCGCTTGACCCAATCCGTCAGGTCGACCGTATACTTGTTTTCCGCATAGGAGCCGGCCCAGACGATGTCCATGGTGACGAGGTCGTAGCCCTTGGTGTCGCCGATGAAGTCGGCGGTCGTCTTGGTCAAAAGCGTGCCGTAGTCCATGATCTCGACCTTGACGTCGGCGCCGGTCTCTTCCTTGAAGGCCGGGGCGAGCGTCTGCAGCACATTGGCGAAACCGTCGTTCATCGAGGCAATCGTCAGCGTCACGCCGTCGAGCGACTTGGCCTCGGCATAGGCGGCGGACGCCATGAGCGCGAGAACCGATACCGCCAGCCTGCCGGCCCGGACGGTCATGCGTGGTGAGGATAGTTTCATCATGGACTGCCAACCTCTTCTTTTTTCGGAACGGGATGATGGCAGGTTAGTCATGACCGATTTCAAGTCAAACAAAAATTCACATCTATCACAAAAAACATACCACTTCCATCTTCTCTGATTAATCCTTTTGCAAGGTGATGAAAGCGTAATCGCGATTTGACCCAATTTCAGGCAGAAATGCCTGATTTTTCATCCCATTGTTTTTGCTTTGATATTTTTGTTGCGTCTGTTCAGTATCCGTTTTCCGCCGAAAAATGGTCTGAGCGCGTGCATTACCGGGTGTGCATGTGCGAAAAAATTGAAAACAACACAATCAAACACTTTACAACTTTTCCACTCTCGATACTCTGATGACGTTTTCCGGAGAAAAATCGCCATGCAGCCATCGACAGCGGATGTTTCAGCCTCCCCCTGCCCCGCATTTGGAGCGGCGGCGCTTGCGGCACTTGAAGCACAGGTGGCGCGCGAGCTGGCGATGATCGAAGCCGGCCAGCGCGAGTGGGTGCCGGAGCGGCACGACGCCGCGGGCGAGGTGATGGCCGATGTGGTCATCGTCGGCGCCGGCCTCTCGGGCCTGTCAGTCGCCTTCGGGCTGAAGCGGCAGGGCGTCCAGCGCGTGGTTTTGATCGACGCCGCGCCGGAGGGGCGCGAGGGGCCGTGGATCACCACGGCGCGCATGCGCACCCTGCGCTCGCCGAAGACGCTGACCGGGCCGGATCTCGGAATACCCTCATTGACCTATCGCGCCTGGCATGAAGCCAGCTTCGGCGCGCGGAACTGGGACGCGCTGGACAAGATCGACCGGGTCGACTGGATGGCCTATCTCGGCTGGTTCCGTGCGGTTCTCGGGCTGAAGGTGCGCAACGACACCAGGCTCATCCGCATCGAACCCGGCCAAATCGAATCGGGCTACGGCTATCTGCGCCTGCAGGTGGAAGAACATGGCGTGGCGAAGGAAATTGCCGGCCGCAAGGTGGTGATCGCCACCGGTCTGGAAGGCGCCGGCCAGCTGAACGTGCCGGGCGTCATCCGCGAAAACCTTGCGCGCGACCTCTGGACCCATAGCGGCGAGGAGATCGATGCTGCTTTTCTCGCGGGCAAGCGGATCGGCGTGCTGGGGGCTGCGGCATCGAGCTTCGACTGGGCGGTGACGGCGCTGGAGGCAGGCGCGGAAAGCGTCACGGTTCTGGCGCGCTCCTCCGTCATGCCGCGCACGGAACTGCTGGACTGGTCGAATTTTCCGGGCTTCCTCAACCATTTCGCCGATCTCGACGATCGCAGCCGCTACCGCTTTACCCGGCGGATGTTCGCCTTCAAGACGCCGCCGACCAACGAGATGTTCAACCGCGCCATGGCCTTCGACGCCTGCCGGCTGGTGACGGGAGCCGACCTGCGCTCGGTCGCCATGGATGGCGATGACATCCTGATCGGCACCAGCGCCGGCGATTTCCGATTCGACCATCTGCTGCTCGGCACCGGCTACCGCGTCGATCTCGCCTGCCGGCCGGAGCTTTCCAACCTGATCGGCTCGGTCGCCACCTGGGCCGACCGTTTCGTGCCCAACGAGGGCGAGGACGACAGCGACCTGCTCGCCTATCCCTATCTCGGCCCGGCCTTCGAATTTCAGGAAAAGGCGCCGGGCGCGCTGCCGATGCTCGCCGACATCCACGTCTTCAACAACGCCGCGGTTCCGAGCCTCGGGCCGGTCTGCAACGGCATTACCGGCCTGAAATCCGGCGTGCCGAAACTGGTCTCCGGCCTCTGCCGCGGCCTCTTCCAGGCCGATGCCGAGCATTTCTACCGCTCGCTCGACGGCTACGACAAGATCCATTTCCAGCCGGAATATTGCTGCGACGGGGTGGCCTGAGGGGCGGATTGAGGGGGGCTGCGTTTGGGGCTGACGCTTGCGACAACAGGTTTTGAAGCGAGCCAACTGAAATCAGACGGCTTGTAAGGCAACTGGCTTCGGGCATGGGTTCCTTTGCCTTTGCCTTTGCCTTTGCCTTTGCCGGCTTTGCGGCTTTCATCTGTCCGTGTTCGGTCTTGGCCTCGGGGCTTAGGCACTGAATGACTGCTGGATCTGCGGCAACATAGTCTTTGATTTTTCGCATGCCGTTATCGCAAAACCGCTGCACACTTTTGCGCGGTATGCCTTCGGCCTTCGGCCTCACCCCCCTCTGGCCTGCCGGCCATCTCCCCCTCAAGGGGGGAGATCGGAAAGTGGATGCCGCTCGTTTCCTCTCTAATGAAAACACTTTCGTCATGTGGGGAGAACGTTGGGAAGGTATAAAGACCAGCTGTTCTGCTGATCTCCCCCCTTGAGGGGGAGATGCCCGGCAGGGCAGAGGGGGGTAACCACGGAGAACCAGCGTGGGCTTTTACACTCTGGAACACGGAAGATGCGGCGCGCTTCTGTGCAATGCTCCCGGCCCTCCTCTTCTCAGCGAAGTCCGCAAATGCGCCCGCCATCCGGGTTGCATGATCGCGCCCCCTGATGCACTCAGTCCCCGAATTCCACCAGCCCCACGCGCCGGGCGGCGACGACCTTGTAGAGGGGGTCGCCGGTGTAGCGGAATTCCTCGAAGGCGGAGAAGACGAGCGAGTGGTCGTGTTCGTCATTGGAGGCGACGGCGGCGGCGGCGATGACGTCGTCGGGCGGCACGGGCACGGCGCGCCAGCGGTCGAGAACCTCGGGCGAAGGCAGGTCGGGCATGCCGATCTTCGGATAGAGCGCCATGACGACTTCCCAGAAATGCATGGCGAGCCGCTGTGGTTCGTCCAGATGGGGGCTGACCAGCCGGAGCCAGTGGCAGCCGGTGACGGCATGCAGCGCCTCGAAGCTCATGGTGGCGGCAAAGAGCGTGAGCGATGCGGGGCGCATGCGGTCCAGCAGATCCGGCGTTGGTGCGAGCCGCCCGAGATATCCCTGAAACGCCGGGAGCCTGCCCATGGCCTCGATCCATTTCCACAGGAGATAGGTGGGGGCATCGACATCGCGAAGCCGGAGATCGGCATGCATTTGAAGGATCGGCGCAAGCGGATCGGCAACATCGCGGTGGTTTTCCGCCGGAATGGCGTCGTAAGACAGATAGGTGGCGGCCCAGTAACCGAGGGCGACGGCGATTTCGGCGTCGTCATCGCGTAGCACCGCATAGGCAAGCCGCATCAGGCCATGGGTGGCGGAGGCGGCGATGCCGGGAAAGAGCCGCGGCAGATAGCGACGAATGGTGGCATGCCCGCCGATTTCGGCGACGACGCCTTCGAAGAAGCGCCGGAGATCGCCTTCATGCTCGCGCTTTCCGAGCGCGCTTTCCCAGTTGGTCTCGTCGATGAGCGTCACCGGTGACGGCGGGAAGGGAACGGCGTGGATGCGGGTATAATGCTCCGCATATTCTTCGAGCCGCGCCGGCGAAGCGCCGAGCCGACCCATGGCTTCCAGAACCATGGGCAGGTGATTGGCGAGCAGCACCGGAAATTCGCCGCTGTGACGGCCGACATCAGCAATCAGCGAAGGCAGCCGTTCGCCGGCCGAGGGATCGGGATAAATGCTTTTCAGGACAGTGACCATGATCGCGAAACCGTTCTTTCGTCCCGGAAATACCCCCGTGAACGCGGGCGACAGCCTTGGGACGCTAAATCATCAATAAAGAACAATATCTAACACAAAGAAACAAAAGGCAACCTGATGCGCTTTCGTTCCGGCCAGATTTATCGGGTTGTCTGGTGTTTTTCGAGGCGGGGCGTTCAGAACGGAAGTTTTTCATCCGGGTCGTAGTCAAAGACTTCCTGCGGATGCCGGCGATAGGCGATGAAGTCGAGATTATCGCCCAGATGGGCCCATTTTTCCTGCTTGCCCGGGCGTCGGCCGATCCACAGTGGATGGCGGAAACGGATCAGTCTGCCGGAGCGCAGGCGGACATCCACGGAACCGTTGTCGAAGGGCGGCGGCCCGCCGTGCCACTCGATCCAGCCATGGTTCGGCTGGTCCTGGAAAATCCCCCACCTGCCGGTGAGCTTGTCTTCTTCCCAGTTGCCGTCTGCCATGTCCTGCCGCCTTTCGCGAGTCGCGGACAGTCTACCATTCACAGGCGATGGCGGTCAGGGATCCGGGGAAGAAAAAGGGCCGCTCAGCCGGCGACGATGATCTCGACGCCGGCGTCGGTCAGCGCCTTGTAGAGGTCGCCGGTCGGCATCTCGTCGCAGATCAGCGTGTTGAACTCGGTGAGTGCGGCGACATAGACCAGCGACATGTTGTTGAATTTAGTGGAATCGCACAACACCACACGCCGCGAGGCGCGGGAGAGATAGATGCGCTTCATGTCGGTCTCTTCGAAGGAATAGTCGAAGATGCCGTCCGGGGTCAGCCCGGAAACGCCGACGAAGGCGACGTCGAACCACAGGGATTCGAACTGGCTCATGGCGGAAGCGCCGCTGGTCGACATTTCCTCGCCGCGAATGCGGCCGCCGGCGAGATAGATCTCGGCCCCCTTGCCGGCGAGATGCGCGGCGCTGCGGATGCTGTTGGTGAAGATCTTGGTGTGCTGGCGGACGGAAAGGGTTTCCGAGACGAAATAGGTGGTCGTGCCGACATCGAGCGCGATGCTGCGGGCACCGGCCGCCAGATCGGCGGCGGCATAGGCGATGCGGCGTTTCAGGTTCTCGTTGCGCACGAGGCGGGTCTCGAAAGCGGGTTCCTCGCTATCGGCGGTATCGTTCGCCGGCATGGCTGGGGCACGGTCGGGCTTGACCGCGCCGCCATGGGTGCGGATCAGCTTGCCTTCCTTTTCCAGCTCGACGAGATCGCGGCGAACGGTCATTTCCGAAACGGAAAGCTGCTGCGCCAGATCGCTGACCGTCACGGAGCCGACGCGGCCGATCGCTTCCACGATCGCAGCCTGCCGGACCTGCGCCAGGAATTTGGGCCGCTCGTTCGTTTTCACCGCCGACTGTTCCCTCGCCATCTGCTCTTGTCTTTCGTTCGTCGCCAATGCCCTTGCGGCAAGGATGGATACCAGCTTAGCCGAAAGGGAAAATGTTTCAAACAAAGCCTGTTCGAATCAAACACGCAATGCACAGACGATTATGGTCACCTCTGTGCGAAAGTACAGGTTGCACAGGATGGGGGTGGTTGAGGTTTGGTATGGGACACCGTGGTGGCCTTGGGCACCCCCCTCTGCCCTGCCGGGCATCTCCCCCTCAAGGGGGGAGATCAGAAGGGTGAAGCCGCTCGCTCCCCTCGTGATGTGGTGGTTTTCCGAAAGGCGGCAGAAAGGTTAGCAGGCCGAGAGGATCGCCGTTCTGCCGATCTCCCCCCTTGAGGGGGAGATGCCCGGCAGGGCAGAGGGGGGTGAGGCTAGGAACTCCGGTGGAATGATACTGTCTTCACTCCGCACGAGATCGCACGCCAAACCCAAAACGGCTGAACCCTGCCCTACGCCCGGCGCGCGAGGTTCCCTGCCCGTGCGGCCGAAAACAGCGAGACGATGTCGGAAAGCGTGGTGACCGTCATATCCGGTTTCACGCCCGCGCCCTCTGCCGCCATATCCTCGCCCTGCGCCGTGTAGAACACCGCATAGAGACCGGCGGCTCTCGCAGAGGCAAGCCCGGTGAAGCTGTCCTCGATGGCGACGATCGAACCGGGGAGAAGGCCAAGCCGTTCGGTGGCCATGCGGTAGGGGATGGGCGAAGGCTTGCCTTCCGCCACGTCGTCGAGGCTGATCGAAAAGCCGATACAGGAAGAAATTCCCATCGCGTCGAGATTGGCATCGACCACTGCCCGGCAGGAATTGGAAACGCAGGCCTGGGGAATGCCGAGATCGGCGAGCATGCGGATGGTCTCGACGGCTCCGGGCATGGTGGTGAGGCTGTGGCGGTGTTCGATATAATGGCGATTGATCGCGTCCAGCCACTCCTGTTCGGCAAGCCCCGGCGGAAAGCGCGATTGCAGGCGCTTCCACACGTCGCCCATGTGAACGCCGCGAAACGCCATGTCCGGCAGGTCGGTGAGATCGACGCCGAACCCCTTCGACGCCGCCACCAGCGCGCGGTGATGCAGCGGTTCGCTGTCGACCAGCGTTCCGTCGATATCCCAGGCGACGGCCCGGAAACCGGGCATGCTCATGATCCCGCCTTCCAGCGCGGTGCCAGCCGGTCGTAGAGATCGCGGTAGCGGCGGTAGCCGTCGCGGTAGGACTCGACATTTCCGGGCTGCGGCTCAAGCACTTCCGAGAAGGTGACGAAGCGGGTCACGCCGCGCCAGTCGTCCTCGAGGCCGACGCCGATTGCCGCCGTCCATGCCGCCCCGATGCAGGAGCCGGGATGGCCCGATAGCCGCTGTACCGGCGCATCGAGCACATCCGCGACGATCTGCATCCATATGGTGCTCTGCGAGCCGCCATCGGAGACGAGGTAACGCCGGGGATCGTGGCCCATGTCGACGAGAACCTCGACATGATGGCGGATGGCGTAGGCATAGGATTCCAGCAGCGCGCGCCAGAGATGGCCGATATCGTGGGAAAGGGTGAGCCCTTCCACGACGCCGCGGGCCGCGGGATCGTGGATCGGCGTCTTCTCCCCCAGCAGATAGGGAAGGATGGTCAGCCCGTCGGCGCCTGCGGGCCGCGCGGAAGCGAGCGTGTCCAGATGCTGATGGATGCTTTTTCCGGCCGCACGCGCGGCTTCACGCTCGCCGCCGGCGAAGGTCTCGACGAACCAGTTGAGCGCCGAGCCGCCGGTGGACATGCAGCCGTTCGGCATGAACAGGCCGGGCACCAGATGGTAATCGAGGAAGAGGCGCGGATCGGGCTTTACCACATCGGTCGCGGTGAGGATATCGACCGCGCCGCCGAATTTCAGGAGCACGTCGCCGGCATCGATGACGCCGGCCCCGAGCGCCGAGGCGATCATGTCGGCGGCACCGCCGACGACGGGCGTTCCGGCCGCAAGGCCGGTTTCGGCAGCGCCGCGTGCATCGACCGCGCCCATGATCTCATGGGAGGCCCGCTTCGGCGGAATGACATCCGGGCCGATATGGGCGAGCCGCACCAGTTCGTCGTCGATCAGCCCCGTCGAGACATCGACGAAGCCTGCTTCGAGCGCCCAGTTCTGCTCGACCGCGCGGGAGCGGGTCAGGCGGTAGTTGATGTAGTCGTAGGAACCGAACACGGTGGCGATGCGGGAGAAGACATCGGGTTCGTGGCGTTCGATCCAGCGCAGCTTGGCGGTGACCAGCTGCTGGTTGATGCCGTTGCCGGCGCGCTTGAGGAAATCGGCCTCGTCCCACTCCTGCCGGAGTTCGGAAACTTCCGCCCCGCAGCGGCCGTCGCTCTGCTGGATGCTCGGGCGCAGCACCTTGCCTTCGGCATCGAGCAACACCACGGCCGGCAGCATGCCGGTGACGCCGATGGCCTTGATCGCTGTGGCGTCGAGGCCGCTCTGCTGGAGCAACTCCGCGACGATGGCGCGGACATTCTCCCACCACTCCGCCGGGTTCTCCTCCGCCCAGCCTGCGCGGGGAGAGGAAAGCGTCACCGGGCGGGTGGCGGTTGCCAGAATGCGGCCGGGCAGCCCGACCAGAATGCCGATGGTCGAGGTTGTCCCGATATCCAGGCCAAGAACGACGGTCATGAGGAGTTCCGTATCAGCGCAGGGTTTCGACGACGTCCATGAAGCGCTTGACGCGGCTGGCGTCAACTGCGTTCCAGGTGTTGCCATCGACCTTGAAGTGGGTGCCGATGACGACGCCCTGCGCCATCGAGAGGATGTCGCGGACATTGTCGATGTTCACGCCGGTATTGGCGAAGACCGGAACGTCCTTGATGACTTCGCAGACTTCGCGCAGATCCGACTGGTTGGCCGGCTGGCCGGTGATCGGGCCGGAAACGAGGATCGCATCGGCAAGCGAGGAGAAGACGGCGCTCTTGGCGCGTAGCGCAATCGGGCGCTGGTCGAGCGAATGGGCGAATTCCGCATTGATGTTGAACAGCATCTTCATGTCCTTGCGGCCGAGATTGGCGCGCAGGCGGGCAGCTCCGGCGCAATCGGGCTCCCACAGGCCCATGTCCGAAGCGAACAGGCCGGTGAAGATTTCGCGCACGAAGCTTGCGCCGGTAACCGCGCCGATGGCGACGCTCGACAGCGGGTCCCAGAGATAATTGACGCCGAACGGCACCTTCAGCGACGGCTTGATCGCCTGCACGATGGCGGTCATCGCCGCGATGCTTTCCGGCGAGCCCTTGAAGACATAGGGACGGTCGTTTTCATTGCCGAACATGATGGCGTCGACACCGCCGGCCTGGAGCTTTTCCACGTCCGACATCACGTCATCGATGAGCTTCTGCACGCCGCCATCGGCGTTATAAAGCGGAGAGCCCGGCAATGCCCCGATATGGGCCATGGAAATCACGACTTTCTTGCGGGCTCCAAAGCAATCAAAAACCATTTGCAGATCCTTCAGCGGCGTCAGACTTGCGGGCGAAACTGCCCGTCCGGCGATGTTTCCGGCCCCGTGCCGCTGGGCGCGGCGAAGGGCCTGTTGGGAGGCGCGGCACGGCTCCGGAAGCCGCGACACGGATGTGAGTTGCAGGAAGCATAGACAGAGAAACGAACGTAAGCAAACAAAAAAAACATTTGATAAGTTCGATTTTGTTTCTTATCGTGGCGCAGCATAATAAGGAGTATCCATGACCCATCCGGTTTTCCCTGAACTCAGCAACCGCCGCGCGTTTCTCACGGGAGGCGGCACCGGGATCGGGCTTGCGATTGCCCGCGCGCTCGCGGCCCAGGGCGTGACGGTCGCCATTGCGGACATCAATCTGAAGTCGGCGGAAGATGCGGCGGCGGAGATCGGCAACGGCGCGATTGCGGTCGAGATCGACGTGCGCAAGCGCTCCTCGGTCGAGACGGCGTTTGCGACGGCCGTGGAAAAGCTCGGCGGCATCGATATCCTGATCGCCAATGCCGGTGTCTCCACCATGCAGAAGGCGCTGGAACTGACCGATGAGGAATGGGACTTCAATTTCGATGTGAACACCCGCGGCATCTTCCTGACCAACCAGATCGCCGGGCGTCATTTCTCTCAAAAAGGCAGCGGCTGCATCGTCAACACTGCATCGCTGGCCGCCAAGGTCGGCGCGCCGCTTCTGGCGCATTATTCCGCCAGCAAGTTCGCCGTGCTCGGCTGGACGCAGGCCTTTGCCCGCGAACTGGCGCCGCAGGGCATCCGGGTGAACGCCGTCTGCCCCGGCTTCGTCAAGACCGGCATGCAGAGCCGCGAAATCGAGTGGGAAGCGACGCTGCGCGGCATCTCGCCGGAACAGGTGTTCAACGAATATGTCGGCCTGACGCCGCTCGGCCGCATAGAGACGCCCGAGGATGTCGCCGATGTCGTAGTCTTCCTGTGCTCGGAAAGCGCCCGCTTCATGACCGGACAGGGCATCAATGTCACCGGTGGCGTCTATATGACCTGACGGGCGGGTCCGTTCGCGAGGGCGCGCCTGCGAGGCGGGTTGCGATGGCCGGCCACGGGAAAACGCCGGTCGGGCCGTGCGCAGCCAGTGGACTGGGCGAGCGCAATAACTTTGCCGCCGCTGCGGTGGCCGTGAGAGTTTTTGACAGTCCGATTTCCCTCCGCCAGTTTCGCCCGTCGTGAGGGCGGCAACCCTGCCGGGGTGGTCCGCTGGCCTTGGAGACCGGCGCGGAAGAATGGACATGAAGGCGCGTAACGCACTTGGAACGACCTCACTGGGAAAGAGCGGGATCGAGGTCTCGCCCGTGGGCTTCGGCACCGCGCCGCTCGGCGATTTCTTCGAACGGCTGGACGAGGTAACGGCGATCGAGACGGTCGTAAGCGCCGTCGCCTGTGGCATCAACCTGATCGATACCTCGCCTCACTATGGAAACGGTCTTGCTGAGCACCGCGTCGGAACGGCGCTCAGAAGCCTTGCCCGCGAGGATGTGATCCTTTCCACCAAGATCGGCCGGGTGATGTCGCCTGCCTCCCGACATGGCGAGCCGCCACCGCCGCCGCCGCGCGGCTTTGTCGGCGGGCTGCCGCACCGGCCGGCCTTCGACTACAGCTATGACGGCGTCATGCGCTCCTTCGAGCAATCGCTGCTGCGGCTCGGCACCGACCGCATCGATATCCTGCTCGTCCACGATGTCGATCCGTGGAGCCAGGGCGAGGACATGGTGGAGGTCCGCTATCGCGAGGTCATGGACAGCGGGTTCAGGGCGCTCGATGCGCTGCGCAGCCAGGGGCTGGTCAGGGCCATCGGCCTCGGTCTCGACGATCACGAATGGTGCGAGCGCTTCATCCGCGAGGGCGATTTCGACGTGTTCCTGCTGGCGGGCCGCTATTCGCTGCTCGAACAGCCGGCGCTTTCGAGCCTTCTGCCGCTGGCGCTCAAGAGGAACATCGGCGTGATGCTGGGCGGCGTGTTCAATTCCGGCATTCTGGCGACCGGTGCCATCGAGGGCGCACGCTACAATTACGAGCCCGCTCCGCCCGATATCCTCGCCCGCGTCGCAAGCATCGAGCGGGTCTGCTCGGCCCATGGCGTGAAACTCGCCCATGCCGCCGTACAGTTCGCGCTTGCCCATCCCGCGGTCGCGACCATCGTGCTCGGTGCCGTCCATCCCGACGAGATCGTCCGCAATCTCTCAGCCGTCGCGGTGCCGGTGCCCCCTGCCCTGTGGTCGGACCTGAAGAGCGAGGGCCTGCTCGACGTGGCCGCGTCCACGCCGTCATGACGGAAGAGGATGCAAGGGCGTCCATCCGGCCTTTACCGGCAGATTGAAGGCTGGCCCCACAGGGGCATTTAGACTGCGGACAAGGGCAGAAACCTTCTCCGTCGTCATGCTCGGGCTTGTCCCGAGCATCTGCAAACGCCTGATCCTGTTGGACGTCGGTAGATCCTCGGCACAAGGCCGAGGATGACGTCGGAGGGTGGGTAGGCAGCGTTTGTCGTCGAGCAGGGCGACACCTTGCGGTACCGCCCGTCTTGAGGCCTTTCCTCTCCCATCCGGCGCTGAAAGGCCTTGGCCTCAGCGACGCGGGAAGCGCCTGGCGAAATCGTCGGCCATCTCGTCCAGCGTGCAGAAGCGCACGCCTTCATGGGACTTCAGATAGTCGATCAGCCGTTCCAGCATCAGCAGCACCTGCGGACGGCCGGAAACGTCGGGATGGATGGTGATCGGGAAGACGGCATAATCCATCTCGCGGTAAACCCAGTCGAACTGGTCCATCCACATCTGCTCGATATCGCGCGGATTGACGAAGCCGTGGCTGTTCGGCGATTTCTTGATGAACATCATCGGCGGCAGGTCGTCGAGATACCAGCTGGCCGGGATCTCGATCAGGTCGGTCTCGACGCCGCGTGTCAGCGGCCTCATCCAGTCCTTCGCCTCGCGGCTGTAATCGATCTTGGTCCATTCGTCGCCGACGCGCACGTAATAGGGCGTGAAGTCGTTGTGCATCAGGGAGTGATCGTACTTGATGCCGCGTTCCAGCAGCAGCTCGTTGGTGACGTTGGAAAACTCCCACCACGGCGCGACATAGCCGGTCGGCGCCTTGCCGGCGAGGTTGCCGATCAGCTCGATGCACTTGTCGAGCACGTCCTCCTCCTGCTTGCGGGTCATGGCGATCGGGTTTTCATGGCTGTAGCCGTGAATGCCGATCTCGTGGCCGGCGGCAGCGACCGCCTTCATCTGTTCGGGAAAGGTTTCGGCGGAATGGCCCGGTACGAACCATGTCGTGCGGATGTCCTTCCTGTCGAACAGCTTCAGCAGGCGGGGCGAGCCGACTTCGCCGGCAAACAGGCCGCGCGAGATATCGTCGGGCGAATCCTCGCCGCCATAGGAGCCGAGCCAGCCGGCGACCGCATCGACGTCCACGCCGATGCCGACCAGAATTTCCTTTGTCATGTCCTGTCTCCTTTTTTCTGTATCTGGCTTTGCTGTGTCGGGAAAACTGCTGGAAACGGTCAGGCGGAGGCTGCGGCCAGCGCCTCGGCGCGGGCCTTTTCGTCCAGACCGGAGGCGAGCACCACGGCGAGCAGCAGCCTTGCCTTGATGCCGCTGAGATCGCCGAGGAAATGCACGCCGGCGCGCTCGAGGCCCGCGCCGCCGCTGCCGGTATAGATCGGCGCGACGCGGCCGCTCGGGCAGCGGGTGGTGACGGCGACGGTGACGCCCGCCGCAAGCGCCCGCTCTATGCCTTTCAGCACCTCTGGCGTGACATTGCCGCGCCCGAAGGCCTCAATCACGATACCCTTCGCGCCGGAGGCGACGGAGCAATCGATGAAGCGGGCGTCGAGCCCCATGGCGAGCTTGACGAGATCGACATTGACCTCGATTTCGCTGTTGTCGAAGCGGCTGGCGACGAGTGGCCTGCGGTGGAAGATCACCCTGCCCAGATCGATCTCGCCAAGCTTGCCATGCTCCATGGAGCCGAAGGTGCCGACGCGCGAGGCATGGGTCTTGGTGGCGTCGCGGGCCGCATGGATTTCCTGCTCGAACACCACCAGCACGCCCATGCCGCGCGCTTCCTCGCTGGCCGCGACCATGACGGCGGAGAGGAAATTGCGGGGGCCATCCGATTCGGGGTCGTCCGCCGCCAGTTGCGCGCCGGTGAAGACGACAGGCTTTGCCGAACCGATGAGCAGGTCCGCGAGATAGGCGCTTTCTTCCAGCGTATCCGTGCCATGGGTGACGACGACGCCATCGACATCGGTCCGGGCAAGTTCTGCGCGGATGGTCTTCACGAGGTCGAAGGCCATGGGCAGGGTCAGCATGTAGCTGCCGACCGCGGCGAAATCGGCGGCCTCCACCTCGACATCGGGCAATCTGTGGCGGGCGAGATCGACGAAGGCGGAGCCGGTGGAACCGACACCCACGTCGCCTCGTCCGGCATCGTATCTGGAGGCGATCGTGCCTCCCGTCGCGACCAGCACGACCTTTTTCATGAGATATTCTCCAAGAGGGTAATGAGGGGCGGGAGGATGACGGGCGGAATGGGGGGCCGGGACCGGCGATGACGGGCTTCGCGTCGCCGCGGATGGCAGGGCATGACAACGCGGAACCGGAATTCACGGCGCAAAAAACCGCTCGCTGAAAAGCGACCAAAGCGATCCACGGTGAAGGCAGGACCTGTTTTCAGGCTTTCCTGCTCAAAATTGCATCAAAAATTGCCTATTTTTTAGGCTTGACAAGATGATGAACAATTTTCTAGCATCATTTTACATTTTTTCTCCGACTGCAATGGGTAAAAAGCTTGGCGTCGGATTCCGGAAAGCGATTGCGGAGTCCCCAAATATGGCCAGGAATGGAAAATCCTATCTTTCAAGTCTCAATGACGGTCGTTCGATCTACATCGACGGCCGCAAGGTAGAGGATGTTGCGAGCGACCCGGCGTTCAGGAACGCCGCGGCTTCCGTCGCCGCCCTCTACGACTACCAGTGCGATCCCGCCAATATCGAGGACATGACCTTCGTGTCGCCGACGACGGGCGATGCGGTCAACCGCGCCTGGGAACTGCCGCAGACCTACAACGCGCTGGTGCGCCGCCGGCAGGCGATGGAGCGCTGGGCCGAGCAGAGCTGCGGCATGATCGGCCGTTCGCCCGACCATGTGGCCTCCACCATCGCCGGCTTCCGCATGGGGCTTCCGGTCTTCCAGGAATATGACCCGGCCAGGGCGGCGGCGGTCGAATCCTACTACCGCTATGCCCGCGACAACGACCTGTTCCTCTCCTACGTCATCATCAATCCGCAGGCCGACAAGGCGAAATCGGCGGGCAACCAGCCCGACAAGCATCTCGTCGCCTCCGTGGTCGACGAGGATTCGGAAGGCATCACCATTCGCGGCGCCAAGATGCTGGCGACCAGCGGCGTGCTGGCGGACGAACTGCTGATTTCCGGTTTCCAGGCCATGCAGGCGGGCGATGAAGCCTATGCCTTCACCGCGGCGGCTCCGATCAATTCCAGGGGCCTGACCCTGATGTCGCGCCGCAGCTACGAGGCGAATGCGATATCCGCCTTCGACTACCCGCTCTCGCATCGTTTCGACGAGAACGACGCGGTGGTCTATTTCGACGACGTGAAGATCCCGTGGGACCGCGTCTTCGTCAATCAGGACCTCAGGATGTCGCAGGCGCAGTGGCATTCCACCCGCACCCACGTCTTCCAGAACTACCAGTGCATCGTGCGCCTGATGGTGAAGCTGCGCTTCCTGCTGGGCCTCGCCCGCAAGGTGGCCGAGACCAACAACATCATCAACTATCCGCAGGTGCGCGAAACGCTCGGCCTCATGGCCGCCAAGGTCAGCAATATCGAGGCGCTGGTCACCGCGATGGAGCTGAAGGGCGAGACCTATGAGGGCTATTTCGTGCCCGACCGCTCGCTGCTCTGCACGGCGCAGGTGATCGCCCAGACCACCTATCCGGAAGTGGTCGAAACGATCCGCAACCTTTCCGGCGGCGGCCTGATCATGGTGCCGTCCTCCTACGAGGACTTCGAAAATCCCGTAACGGCCGGGATCATCGGCAAGACCCAGCGCTCGGCGGTCTGCGATTCCGAGGAGCGCGTCAAGCTGATGAAGCTTACCTGGGATGCGATCGGCTCGGAATTCGGTTCGCGCCACCTGCAATACGAGATGTTCTATTCCGGCCCGTCCTTCGTCACCCGCGGCAATTCCTTCCGCTTCTACGACTGGGACAACGTTAAGGGCTTCGTCGAAGGTTTCATGGATACCTACGACCTGCCGAAAGCCGCCGCCGTCCGTCCGGCCGCCGAGTGAGGGCGGGCCATGCTGGACAGGGAACGCATTTCGCAAAGCGCATTCGTTTCGCGTGAGCCGCACCCCCTCGTGATGCGCGAGGAGGGGCCGCTTTCCGATCTGACCTTCGTGGTGAAGGATCTCTTCGACGTCGCCGGCCATGTGACCGCCTGCGGCAACCCGGACCGCGCGCGTGAAAGCCGCAAGGCCGTTGCTACCGCGCCCTCCGTGCTGGTGCCGCTGATGAGCGGCGCCAGCATGCTGGGAAAGACCCAGACCGACGAGGTCGCCTGCGGCATGTTCGGCATGAACCCGCATTACGGCACGCCGATCAATCCCGCCGCTCCCGACCGGGCGCCGGGCGGCTCCTCCAGCGGCTCTGCCTCGGCGGTCGCGGCCGGCATCTGCGATTTCGGCATCGGCTCGGATACCGGCGGCTCGATCCGCGTTCCGGCAAGCTTCTGCGGTCTCTACGGCCTGCGCACCACCTTCGGGCGGGTCTCGGTCGCGGGCGTCATGGCCATGGCCCCGAGCTTCGATACCGTCGGCTGGCTCGCCCGCGATCCGGTGACGCTGCGCCGGGTGGCGGAGGCCTATTTCGGTCCCGTCGAGGCGAAAACCGCGCCGCGCCTGCTGATCGCCCGCGATGCCTTCGACATTCCGGTCCGAGGCATCGGCGAGGTACTCCTGAAGGCGGCGGCCGGCCTTGGCAGCGCGACCGAGGTTACGCTTTATGCCGAAGGCGTGGACTACTGGCTCGACACCTTCCGCCCGCTGCAGCTGCACGACCTCTGGTCGACGCTCGGCAACTGGGCGATGGAGCCCGGCCGCACGCTGAGCGAAGCCGTGGAACAGCGCATCCGGCTTTCCGCGACCGTCGATCCTGCCGCTCATGCGCAAGCGGTCGTCCGCCGCGAGACGCTGACGGACCGCCTGCTCGACCTGCTCGGCGATGACGGGCTGATGATCCTGCCCACCGCCCATGACCTGCCGCCGCTGCTCGAAGCCGGCGTCAGCGCCCAGATCGAGTTCCGCGAGAAGACGCTGGCGCTGACCTGCGTGGCAAGCCTTTGCCGCCTGCCGCAGATCAACATTCCGGCGGGCCTTGTCGAGGGCTGCCCGGTCGGCCTGTCGTTGATCGCGGGTCCCCGCGGCGATGCGCGCCTGCTCGCTTTCGCCGAACAGCTCGGCTCGCTCATGGGTGCGGCATGACGGTTGTGGCCGACCAGATGCGGGATTTCGTCGGCTATGGCCGCAACCCGCCCGACCCGCGCTGGCCGAACGGCGCGCGTCTGGCCGTGGTGATCGTGCTGAACGTGGAGGAAGGCGCGGAGCCTTCCATCCCTGATGGCGATCCGGCGACCGAGATTGCGCTGACCGACGGCATATTCGGCGAAGTGCCGGCGGGCACGCGGGATTTCGTCGCCGAAACCCTGTTCGAATACGGTTCCCGTGTCGGTTACTGGCGGCTGAGCGAGCTTTTCGCCGAACGCGACCTGAAACTGACGGTGAATGCCTGCGCCCGGGCTCTGGAGCGCAATGGCGAGATCGCCGCCGATATCCGCGACAGCGGCTTCGATCTCTGCTGCCATGGCGACCGCTTCGTGCGGCATTTCCTGATGACCGAGGACGAGGAACGGGCGGCAATCGCCCGCGCCGTCGAAAGCCTGACGCGAACGGTTGGCCGCGCGCCGCTCGGCTGGCAGAGCCGCTATTCCCCGAGTGCGGCCACCCGCCGGCTTCTCACTGAACATGGCGGCTTTCTCTACGACGCGGATTCCTATGCCGACGACCTGCCCTACTGGACAGCCGTTTCCGGCCGGCCGCATCTCGTCGTGCCCCACAGCTTCACCCATAACGACAACCGGCTGGCGACGGCGAAGCTTGGGACCTCAGTCGACATGTACGAGCATCTCGCCGCCGCCTTCCGGGTGCTTTATGCCGAGAGCGCAAGGCGTCCGCGCATGATGACTGTGAGCCTGCATTCGCGCATTTCCGGCCAGCCCTCGCGCTTCGAGGCGGTCAGCCGTTTCCTCGATCTCGTCGGCTCCTTCGGCGATGTCTGGGTCGCCGGCCGCTCCGAGGTGGCGCGGCACTGGATCGCCACCCATCCGGCGGAGGGTCAGCGATGACAGCGACCGCTCTGATCCTCATCCGTGGCGGCCTGACGGTCGATATCGACAGCGGCACGGCCGAGACCCGCGACATCCTGATCGAGGGCGGCACGATCAGGGCCGTCGGCGCTGCCGGCACGATCGATGCGCCCGGTGCCGACCTTTTCGACGCAACCGACAGGCTGGTCATTCCCGGCCTCGTCAACGGCCATACCCATGGTCACATGAGCCTGCACAAGGGCGTGGCGGACAAGTGGACGCTGGAGGCGTCGCTCACCAACGCGCCCTGGCTCGCCGGCCGGCGCGATCCCGACATCATGTATGCCTCGGCGCTGCTGACCGGCGCCGAAATGCTGATGAAGGGCTGCACCGCCTGCTTCGATCTCGTCTATGAATTTCCCCGGCCGACGGTCGAGGGTTTCTTCACCGTGGCGCGCGGCTATGCGGATGCGGGCATTCGCGCGGTGCTGTCGCCGATGATTTCGGACATCAGCCTCTTCAGGGCCGTTCCCGGCCTGCTCGAGGCCCTGCCGGAAGAGCTGCGCCGGCATGTGGACGGCGAAATCGACGGCCGCCCGACGCTCGATGCCGTGCGGGACATCATCGCGCGGCGGCATGAGCTGCCGGAAGGCATCACGCTGGCGCTGTCGCCCACCATTCCGCATCATTGCTCCGAGGGCTTCCTGATGGAATGCGCCGGCCTTGCCGCCGATAACGGGCTGACTGTTCACATGCATGTCGCCGAATCCCGCCTGCAGGCGGTGGCGGCGCAGAAACTCTGGGGCAAGTCGCCCATCGCCTATCTGGCGGAACGGGGTGTTCTGGGAGAAAACTTCATCGCCGC
This sequence comes from Rhizobium sp. ACO-34A, assembly GCA_002600635.1. Taxonomy (NCBI): domain Bacteria; kingdom Pseudomonadati; phylum Pseudomonadota; class Alphaproteobacteria; order Hyphomicrobiales; family Rhizobiaceae; genus Rhizobium; species Rhizobium sp. ACO-34A. Next base: position 126,516 of record CP021373.1, read on the forward strand.
CCATGCCGTCTGGCTGGACGACAGCGATCTCGACCTGATCGCCCGCCACGGCGCGTCCATTGCCCATATCCCGGCCAGCAATCTGCGGCTGGGGGCGGGCTTCGCCTTCATCCGGCCGATGCTGGAGCGCGGCATCGATGTGGCGCTGGCGACCGATGGGGCAAACTCGTCGGATGCGCTCGACATGCTGCGGGTCATGCGGCTCGCTTCCTATGTCTCCCACATCCAGACCGGCCCCCGCGAGGACTGGCTGGGAGCGACCGAAGTGCTGAAGCTTGCAACCGCTGGCGGGCAGAAGCTGACCGGCCGCCCGAACGCCGGCCGCATTGCCCCGGGCGCACCCGCCGATCTCGCCATGCTCGATCTCACGGCCATCGACTTCATCCCGCTCAACGATCCGGTGAACCAGCTCGTGACTTCGGCGGATGGCGCAAACGTCACCGATGTCCTCGTGGACGGCCGCTTTGCCCTTCGCGACCGCGTGCTCATCTCTCCGGCCTGCCGGGATCTCGGGGCAAGGGTGAAGGACGCCCGCCTCCGGCTTGCGGCGGCCAGCGGAGATCTGAAGGCGCTTTCGACGGCGCTCGAGCCGCATGTGGTCGCCTATGCCCAGTCCCTTGCCGGCGAGGCTTTGCCGGTCAATCGCTATCTCGCGGGCAGAGGAGACCCCCATGCCTGAATTCGTCCCCGCAATCCCGCCCGCCGACCTCCGGCGCGCCTTCGGCCAGTTCGCAACCGGCGTCGCGGTCGTCACCGCGCGTGCCGGGGAACTGACCGTCGGCATGACGATCAGTTCCTTCTCTTCCGTGTCGCTCGATCCACCGCTGGTGCTCTGGAGCCTGCGCGACAACGCCCGCTCCCGTCCGGTCTTCGAGGAGGCCGGCGCGTTCGCCATCAGCGTTCTCTCCGAAGAGCAGTCGGATATCGCCCGCCTCTTCGCCAGCGGCCAGCCGGATCCCTTCCGGCAATGCGAGACCACGCTTTCGAGCCGGGGTCTGCCGCTGATCTCCGGCGCGCTCGCCGCCTTCGAATGCGAGACGCACCGCATCCATGACGGCGGCGATCACCGCATCTTCATCGGCGCCGTGACCGGCGTCGCGCTGGGTGACGGCCTGCCGCTCCTCTATTTCGCCAGCCGCATGTCGAGCGGCATCTTTCCGCCCCGGTTTCCCTCCCAGGACTCTCCTTCCCAGAACAAGGCCACCCCATGACCCAGGTAACCCGTATCGGCCATATCACGCCTTCCTCCAACACCGCGCTGGAGCCGCTGACCTATGCGATGAACGAGGGTTTCGGCCGCTCGGTCGCGCACCACTTCGCCCGCACGCTGGTCACGCATCTGGCGCTCAACAATTCCTCCGAGGCGCAGTTCCAGCTGGAGCCGATGCTCGCGGCGGCACGGCTTCTCGCGGACGCGCCGCTCGACGCCATCGTCTGGAACGGCACCTCGGCCAGCTGGCGCGGCATCCATAACGACCTGGCGCTCTGCGAGGCGATCACCAAGGAGACGGGGCTTCCGGCCTCGACCTCGACGCTTGCCTTCTACAAGTCCTTCCGCGAGTACGGCCTGAAGAGGATCGGGCTGGCGCTGCCCTACACGGCCGACATCTCCTCGCAGATCGCGGTGGAATATGCCCGCCACGGCTTCACCATCACCGACGTCGCCTCGCTCGGCCTCGTCGCCAACCGCGATATCGGCGCGGCCGAACCGGATGCGATCCGCGAGGTGCTGCGCCGTGCCGCCGCGTCGAACCCCGACGCCATCGCGGTCGTCTGCACCAATTTCAACGCAACCGATCTGATCGTCGAGATGGAGGAAGAGCTCGGCGTGACGATCGTGGACTCGATTGCGGTCACCTTCTGGGAGGCCTGCCGCATCGCCGGCCTCGAGGTGGCGATCGAGGGATGGGGGAGGCTTCTGGCCGGAAAGGCCTGACGGAGACGGGGAGGAAAACCGGACCGTACGCGTGACCAACCACTGAACGGAGAAGCCCATGTCCATGGCATTGACCGAAGGCTGGAGCAAAATCTGCACCGACGAAATCGCCCCGCATGATCGCCTCGATTTCTGGCATCACGCGACGAACACCCTTTTCCCGCCGACCCGCGTGCGCCGGTCCACCCATTCGGGTTTCTACGGGCATATCGCATGGCGCTCCTTCGGCGAGGTGACGCTTGCCGACATCGTCTCGACGACGCTGGAGGTCAGCCGGACGGAGGAACACATCAACGCTTCCGACCGCTGGTACGAGGTGAACCTGCAGATCGAAGGCACGAGCTTCTTCAACCAGAGCGGCCGCGACGTGATCGCCAATCCGCGCTCCATCGTGCTCTACGACAGCCGCCAGCCTTATCGCATGGAATTCGACGGCCCCTATCGTCAGCTTTCCCTGAAGGTGCCGCGGGCGGCGCTGAGGGACCGCGTGCCGGGCATAGACCTGCTCACCGCCCGCGAGATTTCGGCGGAAACCCTTCCCGGCCGCTTCCTCTTCGATTTCGCGGTCGCCCTTTGCGACATCAAGGAGGACGATGCCGCCGCTCCCTTCCGCGCCCGCATCGAGGGCCATGTGATCGAGCTTCTGGCAACGGCACTTCTCGGCAGCGCCGAGCGTACGCCGCTTTCGGCGGGCCGTCAGGTTCAGCTCGGCCGGATCAAGTCCTTCATCCTTGCCAATCTCGACAATCCCGATCTGGCGCCGGCCGATATCGCCCGCGCCCAGCAGATCTCGCTGCGTTCGCTTTACGAACTCTTCGCCTCCGAGGAGAGCCAGGTGGCGCAGTGGATCAAGCTGCAACGGCTGGAGCGCATCCGCAGCGATCTTTCCGATCCGCTGTTGCGCGGCTGGCCGATCACCACCATCGCGCTGCGCCGGGGGTTCAAGGATTTCTCCCATTTCAGCCGGGTGTTCCGCGGTCATTTCGGCGTTTCGCCGCGGGATTTCCGCAAGACACAGGTTCACTGAGAGGCCTGAAGGCCTCCGCCCGCATCGAGACGTCTTGCGGGAAGAGAAGGATGGACGACAGAATGACTGAAGCAGGCACACGGCTTGAAGCCCTGGAACGGCGCGCGCGCCACGATCTCGACTGCGTGGACTATCCGGCCCGCGAATGGGTGAGCCGCCGCACCCATGAGGGACAGCCGGTGGTCGACGTCGTCATCGTCGGCGGCGGCCAGAGCGGCACCTCGCTCGCCTTCCGCCTGATGCGCGAGCGCATCACCAATATCCGCGTGCTCGAGCGCAACCCGGCCGGTCAGGAAGGCCCCTGGGTCACATTCGCCCGCATGCGGACGCTGAGGACCCCGAAAGGCGTCAGTGGCCCGGAATTCGGCATCCCCAGCCTTTCCGTCCGCGCCTGGTGGGAGGCGAAGTTCGGCGAAGATTCCTGGGGCGATCTCGGCCGTATTCCGAAGGAATTGTGGAACGACTACCTGAAATGGCTGCGGGGGGTCTCGGGCATCCCGATCGAGAACGGCGTCGAGGTGACCGGTATCGAGCCGCTTTCCGACGATCTCTTCGCCGTGACCGTGACGAAGAAGGGAACGCCGGAGCGCATCCTCGCCCGCAACGTCGTGCTGGCGACCGGCATCGAGGGATGCGGCCGCTGGATCATCCCGGAAATGTTTTCCGACGTGCTGCCGCGCAAGGCTTATGCCCACACATCGGAGCGGATCGATTTCACCGCCCTTGCCGGCAAGCGCATCGCGGTGATCGGCGCGGGCGCATCGGCCTTCGACAATGCGGCCGAGGCGCTGGAGCATGGGGCGGCATCTGTCGATCTCTTCGTGCGCCGCAGGCAAATACCGACCGTCAACCCCAACCGCTGGATGGAATTCGCCGGCTTCATGCGCCATTTCGGGGATCTGGACGACGCCCGCAAGTGGCGTTTCGTCAAGACGATCTTCGACCGCAACCAGCCGCCGCCGCAGGATACCTACGAGCGCTGCGCCCGTTTCCCCTCCTTTGCCATGCATACCGGAAGCCCGGTGCTTTCGGTCGCCTACGAGGACGGCAAGGCGGTCCTGACGACGCCGACGGGTGCCGGACGCTATGATTTCGTCATCATCGGCACCGGTTTCGGCGTTGATTTTGCCGCGCGGCCCGAGCTTTCCCGCTTTGCCGGGGAGATCGCCACTTGGTCGGATCGCTACCAGCCGCCGGCCGGCGAGGAACATGCGCAGCTTGGCGGCTATCCCTATCTCTCCGACTGCTTCCAGTTCACCGAGAAGACGCCGGGCGCGGCACCCTATCTCAGGCACATCTTCAGCTACACCTATGCCGCCATGCCGAGCCTTGCCGGATCGGCGGGCATTTCGGCGCTGAAATTCGGGCTGGACCGGCTGTCGCGCGGCATCACCCGCGAACTCTTCCTCGCCGATGCCGATACCTATTACGAAAGTCTCGCCGCCTATGGCGAGATCGAACTGACGCTTCCGCAAACCGATGCTGAGAGACAGGCAAGCTGACCATGATTTCCGTTGAAGACCGCGCACAGCGCATCACCGAATCCGCCAGGAAGATCCAGAGCCCGTTCGCCGTCGATCCGACGCTCTGCCTCTACAGCCCGCAGGACAATGTGGAATCGCTGAAGCATCCGCGCATCGCCGAATGGCTGAAGTTCATCGAGGAGGAATACCAGCCCTCCCTGCCGGATGCCGAGCGCAAGGTGCTGCTGTTCCTGCCCTGCACCAAGACCAAGCCCTATCCCTTTTCCTCCGAGCACCAGTCGATCAACCAGCGCCTGCTCGACAGCGGCTTCAAGCCGATGGACCGCCTCTACCTGCCGCAGGAACTGCAGGCCCGCATCGAGGCGCCCTTCACCACCGAGGTGCTGAACCTTTCCCTTCTCACCGACGGCAAGGGCACGATCATCCACCGCATGGTGATTTCCGAGCCGATGGGCGTCGTGCCCTACGAGCATATCGCGCAGTACAAGGGCAAGCCCTCGCCGGCCTGCGCCTACGACGATCCCGGCCTGTTCGAGAACCGCGGCAATGCGGTCTCGCCGTGGCGGGAGGATTCCACCGCGGTCAGGGCTTCGGCGACGCGCTGGAAATGGGGCGACGAGGAAAAGCGCAGCTACGTGACGATGCATAACGAGATGTCGTCCACGGTCGCCAGGGTCATCAACCGTATCGGCCACAACTATACGGACATCGTTTCCTGGGTGGCGCCGGGGCTGACCCATCGCAGCTTCGTCATCGCCCGCGACGAGCGCGCCGCCAACAACGTCGCCTCCCGGCGCAAGGTCGGCAACGGCTTCATGGAGCTGGTCGGCGCCAATGACGGCCTGCCGCAGGATCTGAGGATCGACTGCCTGCCGACCATCGAACAATGCAAGGACGCCGTGGTGCGGCTGGCCAAACGGCTCGATATCGACACCGCGCACGCCACGGCGATCTACAGCCGCGGCGGCGCCAACGCCACGCCTCTCGCCCTGCCGGAATTGCTGGACGTTCTGCTCGAACGCATCAACCGCGCCTGAAGGCACCCAGACCAAAGACACCCCCAGAAGGAGTAGGGACGGATCATGAGCAAGACCCCGCTGAAGCTCGGCCTGAGCGATAGCGACCGCACCAGACCCATCGCCAGCGGCGAGGCCCCGATCGTCGGCTTCGACGTCGACGTGACCATGGTCGGCGTGCAGGCGCTGTTCAACGAGCAGCTTTCGAAACATACCTATGACGCCTGCGAATTTCCGCTCGGCACCTATCTGCGCACGCTGGAAAAGCCTGACAGGCCCTATCTCGCCATTCCGATCTTCCCTTCCCGCCATTTCCGCTTTTCGAGCGTCTATGTGAACGCCGCAAGCGGCATCGGGAAGCCGGCCGATCTTGCCGGCAAGAAGATCGGCGTCGCCGTGTTCGACATGGCGGCGGCCGTCTGGCTGCGCGGCATTTTCGAGGATTACTACGACCTGCCGCGCACCGCGCCGATCTATGTGACGGCCGGCTTCGAAGGGCCGCGCACCGGCGACGAGCATCCACAATTCTATCCCGACCGCTTCACCTTCGAGGAGCGGCGCGATACCGGCCTTGCCCAGCTTCTGGCGTCCGGCGAGATCGATGCGCTCTACACCGCCCGCGCGCCGAGCACATGGCCGTCCGACACCGTGCGCCGCCTGTTCGACGATCCGGTGAGCGAGGAGATTTCCTACTATCGGAAGAGCGGCCTTTTCCCCGCCATGCATGTGCTGGCGATCAAGCGGCCGGTCGCCGAGGCCAATCCGGGCATCGTCCGCGCCCTCTACGACGCCTTCGTCAGGGGACAGCAGATCGCCCGCGAACGCCTGTTCGAGGCGGCCGCCCTTTCCACCATGCTGCCCTGGCAGATGGACCACCTGCTCTTCACCGAAAAGCATCTTGGCACCGACTACTGGCCGACGGGCGTGGCGAAGAACCGGAACCTCGTGGAAACCGTCACCCGCTACATGCTGGAGGACGGGCTGATCTCGACGCCGTTCAAGGTCGAGGATCTCTTCAGCGCCGAGATGATGGATACCTGACATGCGCATCTGGATCAGGAACCCGCTTGCGATCATGGCCGACGATGCCCCTTACGGCATCGTCGTGGAAAATGGCCGCATCGTCGAACTGGTCGGGGCCGATGGTCCCGCCGCCCCGGTGGACGAGGAATTCGACGCGAGCCGCCATGTCGTCATTCCCGGCCTCGTCAACACCCATCACCATTTCTTCCAGACGCTGACGCGGGCGCATCCGGCCGCGATCAACAAGGAACTCTTTCCCTGGCTGAAAGCGCTCTATCCGCTGTGGGGCACCCATCTCGGACGCGAAAGCTTCCGCCTTGCTGTGCGGCTGGCGCTGACCGAACTTCTGATGTCGGGCTGCACCACCGCGTCCGACCATCTCTTCGTCTTCCCGCCCGACATGCCTGACGCCGTCGACATCGAGGCGGAAGAGGCGGCGAAGCTCGGCATGCGCGTGGCGCTGACGCGCGGCGCGATCAATCTCGGCTCGAAGAGCGGCGGCATCGCCGACGAACGGCTGATGCAGGATTACGATACCGTGCTTGCCGATTGCGAGCGCGTGCTCGCCAAGTATCACGACCGCCGCGACGGTGCCTATACGACGGTTGCGCTCGCACCCTGCGCGCCCTTCAACGTCACCCGCCAGCTGATGATCGATACGGCGGTGCTGGCGGAAAAATACGACTGCCGCCTGCATACCCATCTCGGCGAAACGCATGACGAGGACGAGTACTGCCTGCATCATTTCGGCTGCCGCCCGCTCGACTATCTCGAGCAGGTGGGCTGGATGAACGACCGGGTCTGGCTCGCCCATGGCATTCATTTCGACATGGACGAGATCAAGCGCATCGGCAAACACCGCATCGGCGTCTGCCATTGCCCGACCTCGAACATGCTGCTCGCGTCGGGCCAGTGCAGGACGAAGGATCTGGAAGAGGCCGGCGCGATCGTCGGCCTCGGCGTCGACGGTTCGGCATCGAACGACAACTCCAACATGATGGAAGGCGTGCGTCAGGCGCTGCTGCTCGGCCGGCTGACCTATGGCGCATCCGCCGTCACCCACCACGACGTGCTGCGCTGGGCAACGGAAGGTTCCGCCCGCTGCCTCGGTCGCACCGATATCGGCCGCATCGCGGTCGGCTATCAGGCGGATCTCGCTATGTTCACGCTGGACGAACTGCGCTTCTCCGGCGCGGGCGATCCGCTTGCAGCCCTCGTCCTCTGCTGCGCGCATCAGGCCGACCGCGTGATGGTCGGCGGCGAGTGGCGCGTGACGGACGGAATGCCTGTCGGCATGGATGTGAAGAAGCTCCGCTTCGAGCACGGACAGGCCGCCCAGCGCTTTCTTTGCGAGGCGACGGCGGGGTGAGGTCTCTGCTCCCTGGCGGGGATAACGCGTACAGCGGGCGCCTGCTGAGCGTGAACTTGCGGTACCCCCCTCTGCCTTGCCAGGCATCTCCCCCTCAAGGGGGGAGATCGGCAGAGCGGCTATCTTCTCGGCCTCTCTGTTTTAATCGCCGATAACCCCTGCGTTATGACAGCACTGATGCTTGAAAGGGAACGAGCGGCATTAGCTATCCGATCTCCCCCCTTGAGGGGGAGATGGCCGGCAGGCCAGAGGGGGGTGGCCACGAACAGCAGTCATCGGCGGTTACTTCGAGATAGGATACCAAAAGCCATATCTCTTTGTTTTGACGAAGTTTCCTGCACAACCCCACCAACCGTCCCCGCCGCAACCATCCTACATGCATTGAACGTCATGTTTTGCCGCTGGCCCTGCCTAGGCGTCGAACTGGCGCGGGGGGAGCATGAAGGCTTAAATCCGGGTCAGGGTCAGCCACGGATTGCTGACAGTCACCAGAAGTGAGATTCATGAACTATCGGCACATGGAAACACAGGCGTGGCAGGTTCTCGACCGCGCCCATTATCTGCATCCCTTCACCGACCACGCCTCGCTCCGGCAGGCCGGCTCGCGCGTCGCCGTGCGCGGCGAAGGCGTCTATGTCTGGGATACCGAGGGCGACCGCATCATCGACGGCCTTTCCGGTCTCGGCTGCGTCAACATCGGCTATGGCCGGCCGGAACTGGTGAAGGCGGCGGCGGATCAGATGCAGGCGCTTTCCTTCTGCCAGTCCTTCTTCAACACCACCCATCCGAGCGCGGTGCTTCTGGCGGAAAAGCTGTCGCAGATCCTGCCGGAAGGGCTGAACCACGTCTTCTTCCAGTCCTCGGGCTCCGAGGCCAACGAGACGGCCGTGCGCGCCGTGCGCCGCTACTGGGATCTCGCCGGCAAGCCGGAACGCCGGGTCATCATCGCCCGCGAGGCGGCCTATCACGGCAGCACCCACATGGCGGCGAGCCTTTCCGGCATTCCGCCGATGTATGGCGCGGGCGGCGACATTCCGCTGCCCTCCGTCACCCATATCAAGACGGCCTATCAGTATCGCAACGGCCCGGGCATGGACCCGGAAGAATTCGGCATTCTGGCTGCAAGCTGGCTTGAGGAGCGCATTCTCGAAATCGGCCCCGACAAGGTCGCCGCCTTCTTTGCCGAGCCTGCCCAGAGCGCCGGCGGCGCGCTCTGCCCGCCGATGAGCTACTGGCCGGAGATCCAGCGCATCTGCAAGAAGTACGACATCCTGCTGGTGGTCGACGAGGTCGTCTGCGGCTTCGGCCGCACCGGCAAGTGGTTCGGCTCATTCCATTACGGCATCCAGCCCGACATCATGCAGCTCGGCAAGGGCATCACCTCCGGCTACCTGCCGCTTTCGGCCTGCATCCTGTCCGACCGCGTCGCCGATCTCCTGATCGAGGAAGGCGGCGAGTGGGCGCACGGCTTCACCTATTCCGGCCATCCCTCCTGCTGCGCCGTGGCGCTGGAGAACATCCGGATCATGGAAGAGGAAAACATCGTCGAGAACGCCGAAAAGGAACTCATTCCCTATTTCCGCGCCAAGCTCGAAACCTTCGTCGGCCATCCGCTGATCGGCGATGTGCGCTCCGTCGGCCTGATGGGCGGTCTCGAGATCGTCAGGAACCGGGTCACCCGCGAGGCCTATCCCTATGAGGCCAAGATCGGCTACCACTGCTCCGGTGAGGCGCTGAAGCGCGGGCTGGCGTTCCGCGCCAACGGCGACACCATGAGCCTGATGCCGCCGCTCATCATCACCAAGGACGAGCTCGACACCGTGTTCGAGATCGCCCGCGAGGCGCTCGACGCGACGGCCGTGGCCTTCGGAGTGGCATGATGGGTCTGAAGACGGGTCTCGTCTGGCACGAACTGCTGATGTGGCACGATACCTCGGCGCTGGCGGATTTCATGTCCGCCGGCCACGGCGTGATCGAGCCGGACCTGCCCGCCGAAAGCCCCGCCAGCAAGCGCCGCATCAAGAACCTTCTCGATGCGGCGGGCCTGACCGAACAGCTCGACATCGTCAGGCCGAGAGCGGCGACGGAAGACGAGCTGGCGCGGGTTCATGCGCCCGATTACATCGCCGAGATCAGGCGGCTCAGCGCGCTGCACGGCGGCGATGCCTCGCTCGGGCGCATTGCCGGCGTAACGCCCTTCGGCCCCGGCGGTTACGATATCGCGGCACTTGCCGTGGGCGGCGTGCTGGAGGCGGTCGATGCGGTCGCGACCCGCAGGCTCGCAAACGCCTATGCGCTGGTGCGTCCCCCGGCCACCATGCCGAACGCGATCACGGTTTCGGCTTCTGCATCTTCAACAATGTCGCCCTTGCCGCGCGCCACGCCCAGGCCGTCCACGGCCTGAAGCGCATCGCCATCCTCGACTGGGACGTGCATCATGGCAACGGCGCGGAGCATATCTTCTGGGAAGACCCCGATGTGCTCACCATGTCGATCCATCAGGACAATTGCTATCCCGGCAATTCCGGCGCTGTCGAGGCCATCGGCGGTGGCGCGGGCGAAGGTTTCAACCTCAATATTCCGCTGCCGCCCGGTTGCGGTGTGGGTGCCTATTCTGCGGTCATCGAGCGGGCCGTCGTCCCGGCGCTGAGGCGCTTCCGGCCGGACATGATCCTCGTCGCCTCTGGCCTCGATGCGGGCGCCTACGACCCGCAGGGCCGGATGATGCTGCATGGCGGAGCCTTTGCGGCGATGACGAAAACGCTGATGGCCGTGGCCGACGAACTCTGCGGCGGCCGGCTTCTGATGACCCATGAAGGGGGCTATCACCGCACCTCCGTGCCGTTCCACGCGCTCGGCATCATCGAGGCCTTGTCGGGGCTCAAGGGTTCGATAGAAGACCCTTTCACGCCCATGGTATCCGGCATGGCCTATCAGGACCTGCAGCCGCATCAGGACATCGCGATCGCGCGCGCGGAACGGAATTTGGAAAGGATCTGATCAGCTCATGATCGACAGGACGCTCTTCTACATCGACGGCGAATGGGTGAAGCCCGCCCGTCCCGAGGTCATCGACGTGGTCAATCCGGCGACGGAGGAAGTCGTGGCACAGATCGGCGCCGGCAGCGCCGAGGATGTCGACCGTGCCGTTGCCGCCGCGCGCCGCGCCTTCCCCGCCTTCTCCGCGACTTTGCCGGAAGAAAGGGTGGCGCTGCTTCGCCGCATCGTCGATTGCTTCAACAACCGGCGCAGGGAACTGGCCGATGCCGTAACGCTCGAGATGGGCTCGCCGCTCGATCTCGCATGGAACATGCAGACCGGTTCAAGCCTCATCTATTTCGAGGAAGCGGCCGGTGTTCTGGAAGGCTTCGATTTCGACACCATCGCCCAGTCGACGCTCGATACCACCCGGATCCGTTATGAGGCGATCGGTGTCTGCGGTCTCATCACGCCGTGGAACTGGCCGCTCAACCAGATCGTGACCAAGCTTGCGCCCGCACTTGCCGCCGGCTGCACCGTGGTCTTGAAGCCGAGCGAGCTTTCGCCGCTCAGCGCTTTCATCCTGGCCGAAGTGCTGCACGAGGCGGGCGTACCCGCCGGCGTCTTCAATCTGGTGAACGGCACGGGGCCGGAGGTGGGCACCGCCATCGCCGCCCATCCCGACGTCGACATGGTGTCGTTTACCGGCTCCACCCGCGCGGGCATTCAGGTCGCCATCGCGGCCGCCCCGACCGTCAAGCGCGTGCATCAGGAACTCGGCGGAAAGTCGGCCAATGTCATCCTGCCGGATGCCGATCTCGATCTCGCCGTTCGCGATGGCGTTGCCCGTTGTTTCATCAATTCCGGGCAATCCTGCATCGCGCCGACGCGCATGCTGGTGCATCGCCCGCAGCTTCCCGAGGTCGTAGAGCGCATCAAGGCGGAGGCCGCCAAGGTAGTGGTCGGCGATCCCTTCTCGGCGGAGACCACCATGGGTCCCGTCAGCGGCGCTGCGCAGTTCCGCAAGGTGCAGGAAATGATCGGCAAGGGCATCGATGGCGGCGCGACCCTGCTTCTCGGCGGTCCCGGCCGTCCGCAGAACCTCAATCGCGGCTATTTCGTCCGCCCGACGGTGTTCATCGACGTCACTCCTGGCATGGAAATTGCCAGACAGGAGATATTCGGCCCGGTGCTTTCGGTGCTGACCTACGAGGATGAGGATGAGGCTGTTCGCATTGCCAACGATTCCGTCTACGGCCTCGCGGCCTATGTCTATTCGAAGGACTACGACCACGCCAACGCGGTCGCGGCGCAGCTTCGGGCCGGCCGTGTCTTCATCAACAATCCGCCTTTCGATTTCAACGCCCCCTTCGGCGGCTACAAGCAGTCGGGCAACGGACGCGAACTCGGGGAATTCGGCATGGTCGAATTCCTCGAAATCAAGGCCGTGCTCGGCTATCGCCTCTCTCCGGCAGCCTGAACGCGGCCGGACTAAAGCATTTCCAGGAAAAGTGCGAAGCGGTTTTCCGTCCGGAAATGCGTCAAAACGCTCTAGACGAAAGATTTCCGGGTGAGACCCATGCAGCCCTCCATCGCTCCCGCCCCCGAAAACCTCTCCGTCGCCGCCGCATCGGACGATGCCGGCCAGCCGGTCGACCTCATCATCGATCAGGCGGGCAAGACCTATCGCACCGCCAAGGGGCTGTTCGTGGCGCTGGAGCCGATCTCGCTCAAGATCGAACGCGGCTCCTTCGTCGCGCTGATCGGTCCGTCCGGCTGCGGCAAGTCCACCCTGCTCAGGATGATCGCCGGGCTGGAAGAGCCGGATAACGGCGCGGTTCTGGTGCGCGGCAAACACCCGGAACAGTTCCGCGCCAATGGCGATCTGGGCATCGCCTTTCAGGACCCGGCGCTTCTGCCGTGGCGCAGCGTCTATGCCAATGTCGCCTTTCCCTTGCAGGTGCTCGGGCGCTCGGTCTCCAGGCATGACGCGAAGATCCGCGAGCTGATCGCGCTGGTCGGCCTTTCCGGCTATGAGGATGCCCTGCCCGGCCAGCTTTCCGGCGGCATGCGCCAGCGCGTGGCGATTGCCCGCGCGCTGATCAGCGACCCCTCGGTCATGCTGCTCGACGAACCCTTCGGCGCGCTGGACCAGATTCTTCGGCGCACGATGAACATCGAGCTGCAGCGCATCTGGTCGTCGCAGAAGACCACGACGATCCTCGTCACCCATGGCATCGACGAGGCCGTGTTCCTTGCCGACGAAATCGTGGTGATGCACGCGCGGCCCGGCCGGATCGCCGAGATCGTCAAGGTTCCCTTCGCCCGGCCGCGCACGCCGGAACTCTTTTCCCACCCGGATTTCCACGCGCTCTGCGACCGGCTGATGAAAAGCCTGCATCCCGAAGGTGCTGAGGCCGTCGGCCTCTGAAGTTCGTCTTTCGCCGGGGCTCTTAGGCCTCGGCCAGCCATTCCAGAGCATTGAAAGCGAAGGCGCTTCCAATGCTCTTTCTCCTTGTTTCAACGCAATTCCTGACGCAAAACCGCTTCACACTTTTACTGGAATTGCTCGATTTCAAAAAACGCGCCACCCGGCGCCTGGCAATAGATCGACCTGCCGCCGGGGAAATCGATGGCGCGGCCGAGAACGGTTGCGCCGAAGGCGCGCGCCTTCGCCACCGTCATCTCGAAATCATCGACGTGAAAGGCCACATGGCCGGCGCCCGGACGCCATGGCAGCGGGTCGGCCGGCGGGATGTCCTCGACCTCCGAGCGGAAGGCGATCAGCTCGAGGATCAGCGGATAGCTCTCGGCGCGAAGCTGGGTGAAATCGCAGATCAGCCCCGGCCTGCCGGTCAGGGCGGCAATGTCATCCGCCATGCCACGCTCGATGAAGATCGGCTCGAAGCCGAAGACTTCCCGGAAGAAGACGATGGCCGGATCGATGTCCCGCACCGTCAGCGAGGCATGGTGCCAGCGGATGGGCCTCTCTTCCGCCCCGCTCACGTCCTCTCCCCTCACGTTTTCCTCGCTCACTGGCGGACCCTTCGCTCGAGCACACCGACGAATTCGTAGACCACGACCGAGATGATGATGCTGACCACCGCGCCGGCCCAGACCATTTCGTAATCCAGTCCGGCGCGCGAGACGTTGAGCAGGTTGCCGAGGCCGACGCCGGACAGCAGCCATTCCGCGATCATCACGCCGAGCAGTGCCTGCGGCGCGACCAGTTTTGCTGCGGCGAAGAGGTAGCTGATCGAATAGGGAACGACGATGTAGACGAGCCGCTTGAAGCGCCCGCCGCCATAGACGCTGACGAGATCGCTTGCCGCCTTCGGCACGGCCGAAAAGCCCTGGGTGAGCAGGACATAGGCGGGAAAGAAGACGACGAGCACCGCCATGAACACCGATGCGGTGACGCCGCGGCCGAAGACCAGCACGATGAAGGGCACCAGTGCCACCAGCGGCATGTTCTGCGCCACCATGGCGACCGGCACCAGCGCCCGGCCGATGGCGGGCGCCAGCACCGAGATCGATGCGAGGATGAAGGCAATCGCCAATCCAGCGAGAAGTCCGAGCCCGGCCAGCGGAACCGTCTCGGCCAGTGCGGAGAAGAGCGGCTTGTAGCCGCCGTCCAGAATGAAGTTGAGGGTGCGCAGCGGACCCGGACCGACGATGGGGTTGAGCTTGGTCAGCGCCAGCATCAGCCACCAGAGGAAGAAGGGCAGCACGATTGCCGCGGCGGCGAGCGCGATGTTCTTCAGCGTTTCCCAGCCGCCTCTCCCGCCTTCGGCGGGCCGTGTCGCGGCCATGGTCACGCTGTTGGTGGTCGCCGCAAGATGGCGGGCGGGCAACAGGAAGATGAGGAAGCCGACAAGCGCGATCAGGCTGGTGGCGAAGCCGATGCCCCAGAGACGGGCGGGATTGCCCTGTGGCAGGGCGGCGAGCAGGAAGGTGCCGAAGCCCCAGCGCGCGCCGGAGCCGAACTCGCCGAGAACAGCGCCGAGCACGGCAAGCGGGGCCGCGACCCGAAGGCCGGCAAACAGCGAGGGCAATGCGCCCCGGAGGCGCACACGGCGGAGAAGCGTGAACGGGCCGCCGCCATAGACCGACACGAGGTCGCGAAGCCGGGGATCGACTTCCCTCAGGCCCAGCAGGCAGGTCGACATGGCGGGGAAATAGACCATCAGCGCGGACAGGAGGATCTGCGGCCAGTCTCCCTTGAAGAAGATGACGAGCAGCGGCCCGACGACGATGGCCGGCATGGCGAAGATCGCGATGTTGACGCCGCGAAAGATCACCTCGACCACAGGGAACAGGCAGAAGACCAGCGCCGCAAAGATCGCCACGCCCGCACCGATGGCAAAGCCCGAGAGAGCGCTGCGAATGGTGCTGCCGCCATGGAGCACATAAAGCTCCCGGTCGGCAAAGGCCTGCAACAGGATGCGCGACGGCGGCGGCAGCATGGCGGCCCCCCAGGTCGTGGCCCGGCCGAGAAGCTCCCACACCAGAAGGGCGACGACCACGCAGAAGAGAATGCGCGCGCGGGTCTGCGCGTTCCTCGATATCGTCATGGCCGGTCATCCCTTTTCGCTGTCATGTCTTTCCCTGTCGTGTTTGCCGCCCGCAGACCGCGACGATGTCGCGTTCCACGGACGCCGAAAGCGGCGGAAGCACCCTTTCGGGACGCTTCTAAGCCGTTGAAGGAATTGAACTCGTTTCCCCCGGTTTCGGCCAGCGCGGACCATGGTCCGTCATGGCGAAAAATCTTGGCTATCCGTGCAAAGCAAGAAGCGTTCCGGGGGCGGAACCTCACCCGGAAAATGACGGCCAATACCGGAGGTAGCAGAGGGATACCCCGCTCCCGATGCCGGGTAACGGCTGCGAGGCGCTTCCCGGGCCGGTCGCCATGCGGGCCTGCGTGCCGCTAATTCGGGCGGGGTCCGGTGGCGATGCCCAATCGGAATGCAGATCGTGACAATGATGTGAAAACCCTGCCCAAAGGATAGACGACGCGGACGGGCGGATTTTTCGAGACCGCCGGACGGTCTGCGACGGCATGGGTGAGCATGCTCTTCGCGACGATGGGGCAGTGCGACGACCGAGGGGTGGCGCGATTACTCTGGGTTGCATTTCTTCGCGCGAGGAGCGGATTTCGTGTCCCTTGACGGCACAAATGCCGGCTCCCTACAAATTCATCAAAGCTTATCGTTGCTGAAAGCAAGGCAGCTCTCCGACCTGACCCGTTCCCCTATCAAGGAGTGAAGAGATGACGTTTTCCCTTTCCCGCCGTAGCTTCAACAAGGCGGCACTTGCCGGGCTTGCCGCAACGGCGGTTGCCGGCCCTCTGGGCGGTATTGCGCGCGCGGCCGAGACCAAGCTGACCTTCCAGTCGATCTGGATCAACGATCCGGAATTCAGCGGCTATTTCATCGCCATGGACAAGGGCTACTATGCCGAGGAAGGCCTTGCGCTGGACTATCTTCCGGGCGGCCCGGACGTCATTCCGCAGGCTTCGCTGCTGACCGGCAAGGCCGATATCGCGCTGACCTCGATGATCGAGACCGCCACCGCGATCACCGAGAAGGGCGCGAACTTCAAGATCGTCGGCGTGCAGTTCCAGAAGAGCCCGGACAGCATCATCAGCCTCGAGGCGACCGGCATCAAGACGATCAAGGATCTGGCCGGCAAGACGGTCGCCTGCCCGCCGCTCAACCTCGGCCCGTTCAAGGTTCTGCTGGAGGTCAACGGTCTCACCGAGGAACAGGTGAAGATCGTGCCCTACACCTTCGACCCGACGCCGCTGGCAAGCGGTCAGGTCGATGCCGTCGTCGATTTCATGACCTCGCTGCCCTTCATCATCGAACAGACCTCCGGCAAGAAGGCGAGCTACATCCTGTTCTCCGAGGCCGGCATGTCCTTCGGCCAGGATCTCGTCACCGTCAGCGAGGATACGCTGAAGTCCCGCCGCAAGGATATCGTCGGCTTCCTGCGCGCCAGCCGCAAGGGCTGGGTCGAGGACTTCAAGGAGCCGGGCAAGTATGCCAAGGAATATGAGGAAACCTGGTACAAGGGCAATGGCTACACCCCCGAGGCGGCCCAGTTCCACGCCAAGATCCAGATGCCGCTGATGGAGCACCCGAAGGGCGTGTTCACGATGGACGACGCCTGGATCGACGGCAATATCGCCTCGCTCGAAAAGGTCGGCATCAAGGTCTCGCGCGACATCTTCGATCCGTCCCTGCTCGCCGAAATCTGATCGCAGCCGAGATGCAGCAGGAAATCCCAGCCTTGTTCACGCCCCTCCATGTGAGGGGCGTGACGTTCAGGAACCGCATCGTGCTCTCGCCCATGTGCCAGTATGCCGCCGTCGATGGACAGGCCGGCGACTGGCATTTCGATCATCACGCCCGCATGGCGTTGGGCGGCGTCGGCGGTGCCGTGGTGGAATCGACCGGCGTCCTGCCCGAAGGCCGCATCACGCCCGATTGCCTCGGCCTCTGGGACGACAGCCAGATCCCCGGCCTTGCCCGGATCGTATCGATCTACCGGCGGCAGGGTGCGGCCGTCGGCATCCAGCTTTCCCATGCCGGCCGCAAGGCGAGTTCCACGCCGCCCTGGGATGGGGGATGGGCGCTCTCTCCAGACGATCCGCGCGCATGGCGGACCGTCGCCCCCTCGCCGATCGCCTATCACGAGGACTGGCCGGTGCCGGAAGCGTTGGATGCGGATGGCATTGCACGGGTCGTCGAAGCCTTCGTGGCCGCCGCCCGCCGCGCGGTGGAAGCCGGCTTCGATTTCGTCGAGATCCACGGCGCCCATGGCTACCTGATCCACAGTTTCGTCTCGCCGGTTTCGAACCATCGCGACGACCTCTACGGCGGCGATGCAGAAGGCCGCATGCGCCTGCCGGTGGAAATCGCCACCGCGGTGCGGGCCGTATTGCCGGCCGATATGCCCCTCTTCTACCGTGCCTCCTGCATCGACCGCATTCCGGACGAGGGCCTGACGCTCGACAATGCCGTGCTTCTGGCAAGCCGGCTGAAAGACGCCGGTGTCGATATCATCGATTGCTCGGCGGGCGGCATTCTGGTGCGCACCAACCCCGGCCACATCAAGGAAGGCCCCGGCTTCCAGATCGGTTTTGCCGAACGCATCCGGGCCGAGGCGGGCATGGCAACCATGGCCGTCGGCGCGATCACGGCCTCCGATCAAGCCAATGACGTCATAGCTGGAGGGCGGGCGGATCTCGTCGCCATCGGCCGGGAACTGCTGGCCGACTCGAATTTCGCGCATCGCGCCGCCGGTGAACTCGGCCTGCCGAAGCCCGATTTCGTTCTGCCCGAGCGTTACGCCTTCTATCTCCAGTTCCGGCGACCGCGACCGGAGACGTAAGGCTTATCGCCCGAACTCGGCGAGCGCATCCAGCAGGGTTTGCGTATCGCAGACCGTGCCGAAGACGCCGCCTTTTTTCTCGATCTGCATCATCAGCCTTTCATGCAGGTCCTCGAAGGCGGCGGCGCTGGCGTCGGAGACGGTCAGGCAGTCATAGCCACGGTCGAGCGCTTCCTGCACGGTGAGATGCACGCAGCAATCGCTGGTGACGCCGCAGGCGATGAGGTTGCGGATGCCCCTTTCGCGCAGATGGCTGTCGAGCGCCGTGGTGCCGAAGGAGCCGTAGGACGGCTTGTCGAAAATGGCCTCGCCCGCAATGGGCGCCACTTCCGGCACGATCTGCCAGCCCGGCTCGCCGCGCACCAGATAGCGTCCGAGTGGTCCCCGGCCGCCGACGATCGGATGGTCCGATCCCCGCCAGAGGCGGTTCGGCTGCGCATCCGAAAGATCGGGCGAAAAGCCTTCCCGCGTATGGATCACGGCGATGCCGAGCGCCCGGCAGCGCTCGATCAGCCTGCCGGCATTGGCAAGCGGCTTGCGCAGCGTCTGGAAGCTCAGCCCTATCGCATCCATGAAGCCGCCGGGCAGGCAGAAATCGCCCTGCATGTCGATGGCGATCAGCGCTGTGTTGGCAATCGTGAAATCGTTGCGGGCCGGAAACGGATAGGGCTTTGTCGGCAGCTGCACCGGGTTCAGCCCCACACCCCTTCATGCACGGCGGCGGCTTCCTCGACCAGCATGGGGCCGATGACCTCGATCTCCCGCTGGCCGGCGGCGAAGACCGTGCGGCAGGGCAGGTCGAGCGTCGGGTTTTCCGGGTGGTTGCCTGTTATGGTTTTCAGCTGCGCTTCCGAAAGGCCGTAGACCACGCGTTTCAGGCCGGTCCAGTAGACCGCGCCGGCGCACATGGCGCAGGGTTCGGCGGACGTGTACATCGAGCATTCCGCCAGGAACTTCGGCTCGTAGCCGGTGGAGGCGCGCGTCATCAGAACGCGCTCGGCATGGCCGGTCATGTCGTGATTGGGCTGAAAGGCATTGTGCTGCGTCATCAGCACCTCGCCATCCGGCCCGACGAGGATGGCAGCGAAGGGGTGGTTGCCGCCTTCCTTGGCCTTTCGCGCCTCGTCGATGGCGCGGCGAAGCAGCTTTTCATGGTCGAGCGGGGGGGCGAGCGGGGCGTGGGCGCTGTCGGTCATCGAGGGACTCCATGTCGATTGTGACGGCAGTTTCCCCGCATCGAGCGTTGTTTACAAGCATCGCTATTTGCACATAGTGTGCTGAAAATTCGTACGGTTCCGCCATGACGCTCATTTCTACCTCCGCATTGCTGCTCGATGAGGTTGCCCGTACCGGATCGATCCGCAAGGCCGCCGAGCGTCTCAACATTTCGCCCTCGGCGCTGAACCGGCGCGTTCTCAACCTCGAGGCGGACTATGGCGTGAAGCTCTTCGAGCGCCTGCCCCGCGGCGTGCGGCTGACGGCGGCGGGCGAACTGCTGATCAACGACATCCGTCGCTGGCGGGCAGACCACGAGCGCCTGCAGGTGCAGCTGCAGGAAATGCAGGGCCTGCGCCGCGGCCATGTGACGATCGGCATCATGGAGTGTCTGGCCGGCTCCTTCGCGCAGACGCTGTTCGATGAGGTGCAGAACCGGTTTCGCGGGCTGACCCTGGAACTCTTCGTCGGCGGCACGCGGCAATTGCTGCAGCGGCTGATGGCCGGCGAACTCAACATGGTCGTCTGCTTCAACGCCCCGCCTCAGCCGGATCTGACCAAGCTTCTCTCCTTCGATGTGCCGGCGGGGATCGTGATCGCACCCGGCCATCCGCTGGCGGGCAAGAGCGCGGTGCGGCTCAGCGAATGCCTGGAATATCCCCTCATCCTGCCGGATTTCTCGCTGGCGACCCGCAGCCTGATCGACCGGGCCATGGCCTCGGTCTCGGCAAGCCCGGTGCCGAGCGTCGTGACCAATTCCACCCGGCTGATGAAGCAGCTGGTGCGCGACGGCCGTCACATCGCCTTTCTCGGTGTCGTCGACCTTCTGGACGAGATCAACGAGGGGAGCCTGACCTTTGTGCCGCTGTCGGACGGGCGGCTGCCGCATGAGGCGCTGGCACTGGTCATCCGCAATTCCCAGCCGACCACGCCTGCCGTGGCGGCGCTGCAAAACCTTCTGCGCAGCCAGCTTCTGAAGCTTCCCCTGCCCTCCGTCGAAGCGGAATAGCGTTGTGGTTTTTCGCACGCTACGAGCGAAACTCTGATCTTGTGCGCACATGCCGATCTCTCCATCGTCAGGCAACGAAAGACCGGACAGGAGAAAAGCCTTGGACTTCCTGAGCCTGCCGAAGGCCGAAATTCACATTCATCTCGAGGGCTGCTTCGATCCCGAGGATATCGAGGCGCTGGCGAAGGATGCGGGCGTGCCGCTGCCGCGCAGCCGGGAAAACCTCTATGACACGTCCGGCCTTTCCAATTTCCTCGCCTTTCTCGACTGGACCTGCGGTCTGGTGCGCACACGCGAACAGCTTGCCGGCGCGGCCTATGCCTTTTCCCGCCGCATGCATCTGTCGGGCGTTCGCTATGCCGACGTGATCGTCAATCCGACCCACTGGGCCCATTGGCACGACAGGATCCCGGATATGATCGATGCGCTCGACGGCGGCTTTGCAGCGGCCGAGCAGGATGGTTTTGCGCCCGCCAGACTCTGCATCAGCCTGTTGCGCAAGCAGACTTCGGAACAGGCGATCGAGCTTGTCGAACTGCTGACGGCGCTGAAGCATCCGCGCGTCGTGGCACTTTCGGTGGATGGCAACGAGGCTGCCGCCGGACGCACCGGCCCGCGCTTCGCCGAGGCCTATCGGCGGGCGGCCCTTGGCGGCCTGCGGCGCACTGCCCATGCCGGCGAATCCAGCGGGCCGGAAGGTGTCCGCGACGCACTCGATCTCCTGCGCGTCGAACGCATCGACCATGGCGTCCGGGTTATCGAGGATGCGGAACTGGTCAAGCGGCTGGTCGACGAGCAGATCGCGCTCGGCATCACGCCAACCTCGAACATCACTCTCGGCCTCTATGGCGGCTATGACAGCCATCCCTTCGAGGCGTTGCGCAAGGCGGGCGTGCCGGTTTCGGTCAACACCGACGACCCCTCGCCGCTCTCCATCAACCTGCCGCAGGAATATGCCAACATGGCGAACGCCAACGGCTGGGACAAGGAGACGGTGCGCGCCGTTGCCCGCACCTCGATCACCGCATCCTTTGCCGAACCCGAACTCAAGGCCTCCATGCTGCGCGACCTCGCGGACTGGTAAGGCCTTCGTCTCTCGATCTTAGCCTTCTGGCCGGCGCTGACGATCCGTCACGCCGGCCATGCCGCATTGCGAAAAGGGAGGCGATCACTGGCTTGCGGATGCCTGTCCGCAAGGCTTAAGCAGGGGGCGGCAGATGCCCGAAATCCTCAGCCCGGCGCATTTTTTTGCGTGCCAGTGCGGTGTGATCAAAGAATGATGCTGCATCGCACAAAAGATTCTGAAATGATCTTTTTCCTGCCGCAATAACGGTGGCAAAAGAAATTGCCGAGAATCAAGACTGCGCCCTCAACCCCCTGTGAATCCATGCTGACCGCGGCCTCCCCGTGGTTGCCTTCCTGACGATTGCACCCCGATGACCAAGTCCGTCGCCACACTGCGCGATCTGATAACCAAATGCGGTTTCGACCTTCCGAAACTGACCTATAGCGCCTGGGTGGCGCTCACTGCTTTCCTCGCGATGGTCGTCGCGTGGAGCCTGGGCCTCAACCATCCGCAATGGGCGGCGATCACCGTTTTCGTCACCATCCAGCCAAGCCGCGGCCAGATCATCGAAAAGAACGTCTACCGCTTCGTCGGCACGCTTTCCGGTTCGGCGGTCGGCCTTATGCTGCTGACCATCGCCAACGGCAACAGCGCCATCATTTCCGCAGGTTTGGCGATCTGGAGCGCCGCCTGTCTTTTCGTCGGTACGCTGCAGCGTTCCTATCGGTCCTATGGCACCGTGCTTGCCGGCTATTCCGCCATCATCGTCGCCATGAACAATGTCGGTCCACCCGACATGGTGAAGTGGGTGGCGATGGACCGCGTGGCGGCCATCATGGTCGGCATCGTCGCGGGCATCGCGCTCGGCTACCTGCTGGCGCCGGCATCGAGCCGCACGGAGATGGAACAGAAGACCCGGCGCATCCTTGCCGATATCTTCGGCATGGCCGCCGCCAATCTCGGACGCGACGGGCTGGCGAGGGTCGGCCAGCTCTACAAGGTGACGGCTGCCGCCGCCGAGCTCTCGACGGAGCTTTCCACGATGTCGAGCGGCCGCTCCGGCTCCCATCATCTCACCGATCCGCTCAGCGACGTTCTGGTCTGCGCGACCAACCTGCTGCTTACCAGCGCCCGGGCGAAGAGCAATCCGGAACTGGCGGAAGCCTTTGGCGAAATCGCCTCCAGACTACACGGGCAGACCGATTTTTCCGGCGTTCACGGACGCCTGACACGGCTTCTGCCGAAGACCGACGATCCGCGGCTGGAAGAGGCGATCATCGCGCTCGCCTCGGCGATCCCGGATGAGGACGGCAGCGACCGGGGCATGGCGCTTGCCCCGCCGGAAGGTGTCGCATGGCAATCCGACTGGCGCGGCGCGACCCAGGCCGCGGCCCGTATCTTCTTCGTCACCGGCTCGATCGGCCTCGTCTGGGCGCTGACCGGACAGGCAATCGTGCAGGTGGCGCTGATCTCCTCGGCCATCGTCATTTCGCTGGCGTCGAGCGGCGTGTCGCCGTCGCGCGCCATGCGCGACGTGGCCATCGGTCAGCTGATCGCGGCGATTGCCGCATGGTCCTGCGAGACTTTCCTCTGGGCGCAAGGGGCAAACGGCTGGCAACAGGTGGCGGCGATGACGCCGTGTTTCCTGCTGTTCGCCTTCATCCGTTCGCATCGCCGCATCTCGCTTTCGGCGACCGACTATGCGCTGACGCTGCTGCTGCTGCTGACCCCCACCCACGCCGTCTATGTCGAGACCTTCCCGCCGCTCGCCAAGGCGATCCTTGCGGCCAGCGGCGGCCTGATCGGCTACATTGCCTTCCGCTTCCTGTTCCCGATCAACGCGACGCGCCGGCGCAAGATGCTGTGGGAGATGATCAAGAGCGAGCTTCAGGCCATCGCCATGGCGCAGGCCGGACGCGGCTCGGCCAGCGCTTGGCGGCTGCGCTTCGTCGCGCGCTTCCTCAAGATCACCAACTGGACCTTCCACGAGCTGCAGAGCGGCGAGCGCCCCGAGATCACCATGCGTAAGGGATTGCTGACCCTTTCGCTCGGCGATGTCGTCTTCGGCTGTCGCGCGGCGCTGCGCCAGACCTCCGTGCCGCCCGACCTGCGCCGGGCGATCGAGGCCGTGCTGCAGCGCATCGGGCGCAGCAAGCGGGAGAACCAGAGGCTCATCACCTCCCTGAAGCTGCTGCAGCAGCGGTTGGAGCGGCATTCGAAGGACGCCCCCGACATCGAACGCCTCAAGGAATTCACCACCGACGTTCTCGCCCAGCTCGACGATCTCCAGCATCTGCGCGGCGCACCGCTCGGCGCCTCCCATGCCGAGGGGGCGGCGGTTTCCGAAATGGGCAAGGCCTGATGTTGGTGACGGGCAGGTCTCAACCGGCCGGCCTGTCGCTGCGACAGTCGACGGTGGCGACGACCGAATCCACGAGGCGCTCGAGATAGCGGCGGCGGGATTTGCGTGCCTCGCGCTCTTCGCCGAGGACGGCGGTTCGCACGATCATGTCGGCGAAGACCGCGTCGAACAGTATCTCGGGACAGTGGGTGTAATCGGCATCGGCGGGAATGCCGCCTTTTGCGCGCTGCTCCTCGAACACGCGGCGCAGCATGGCGTGCCAGACGATCGGGCCGTGCTCCATCCAGGTGCGGCCGATCGACGGATCGCGCTGCGAGCCGGCCATGATCAGGCGGAAGAAGGCCGGGTGATCGGGCTTCGACAGGACGTTGATGAGCTGTTCCAGGATGGCGGTGAGACCCGCCTTGAGATCGGCTCCGGCCGGCGGCTCCCGGTCTACATCGCCGATGAAATCCTCGCAGAGATATTGCACCACCTCGACCACGAGGCCGTGCCGGTCGCCGAAATGGCGATAGAGCGTGGCCTTGGAGGCGCCGGCTTCGGCGGCGATCAGGTCCATGCTGCAGCCGTCTATTCCGTCGCGCAGGAGCACGCGGGCGGCCTCGGACAAAAGCTCGCGCCGCCGGACCTCCCCTCTCGGTATTTTCGGGGAGATCTGGCGGCGCGTTTCTGGCATCGGTTCCGTTATTTCCTGTCCGGCAGCGCGAAGGCTATCACATAGTCCCCGCGGTCTGGGGACTGTCTCGCGCCCCCGGCTACCACGACTATATATTGCTTGCCCGTCGCAGGCGAGATGTAACTCATCGGCGTGGCCTGGCTACCCACCGGAAGTCGGCCCTTCCAGACCTCCTCGCCCGTGGCGATGTCCATGGCGCGCAGATAGTAGTCCTGCGTTCCCGAGTAGAAGACGAGGCCGGATGCGGTGGTGAAACCGCCGCCGAGCGTCGGCATGCCGAGCGGTACCGGCAGGCTGACGCGCATGCCGCCCATCTTCACGTCTTCCACCGTGCCGGCCGGCCGTTCCCAGACGAGCTGCTTGGTCTTCAGGCTGATGGCGGCGAACACGCCCCACGGCGGAGCGTGGCAAGGCAGGCCGAGCGGGGATTCGAACGCGGCGTGATCGATCACGAAGGGCGTGCCGTCCATCGGATAGGTGGAGCCGACGCCATGGCCGGACTTCAGCGTGCTCGGGTCGATGCCCTCGCGCGGACGAAGCGTGACGATCTGCGGCATGCGGATATCGTTGACGAAGAGATAGCCGTTCTGCCGGTCGACCGAGGCGCCGCCCCAGTTGAAGCCGCCGTAATAGCCCGGATAGATCAGCGTGGGCTCAAGGCTGGGAGCCGTGAATTCGCCCTTGTAGTTCAGCTTGCGGAACTCGATGCGGCACGCCAGCTGATCGAAGAAGGTGGCGCCCCACATGTCCTGTTCGGTAAGCTGGTGCGTACCGATGGCCGGCAGGCCGGTCGAATAGGGCTGGGTCGGCGAGACATAGTCGCCGGCGGCCACTTCCTGCGGAACGGGCTTTTCCTCGACATTGGCGAGCGGCTTGCCGTCGCGGCGGTCGAGCATGAAGATCTGGCCGCGCTTGGTCGGCATGATCAGCGCCGGCGTGCCGTCGGGCAGGTCGTAGAGCGAGGGCTGGGCCGCGACGTCATAGTCCCAGATGTCGTGGTGAGCGGTCTGGAAATGCCAGACGTCCCGTCCGGTGGCGATGTCGAGCGCGACGACCGACGTGGCGTATTTGTCGGTCAGTTCCGGCCGGTCACCGCCCCAGAAGTCGGGCTGCTGGTTGCCGAGCGGCAGGTAGACGAGGCCGAGCTTTTCATCGAAAGCCGGGTGCGACCACATGTTGGGAGTGGAGCGGGTATAGGTTTCGCCTTCCGGCGGCAGCTTGGTGATCGCCGGATTGCCGAGGTCCCATGCCCAGGCGAGCGCGCCGGTATCGGCGGAGAAGGCACGGATGACGCCCGAGGGCTCGTCCAGCGAGCGGCCGTCGAACACCCAGCCGCCGACCACGATCAGGTTGCCGATGATCGTCGGAGCCGAGGTGTAGGAGTAGTAGGGCACGTCATCCACATCGACATTGCCCATGCCGACCATGAGGCTGACCTTGCCGCCATTGCCGAAGTCTTCGCAAAGCTTGCCGGTGTCTGCGTCCATCGCGACGATTTCGGCATCCATCGTCACCTGGATGATACGGCGCGAGCAAATGGCGCCGGGTGCCGGGGCGATATGGGTTTCGCC
The DNA here is from genome assembly GCA_002600635.1 of Rhizobium sp. ACO-34A. NCBI lineage: Bacteria > Pseudomonadati > Pseudomonadota > Alphaproteobacteria > Hyphomicrobiales > Rhizobiaceae > Rhizobium > Rhizobium sp. ACO-34A. The sequence goes on from CP021373.1 coordinate 152,644, forward strand.
ATCGACCGGATAGGACTTGGTGACGGCGGCCGGCTCATAGTAACCGACGCCGCGGCAACGGTTCCAGGTCTTGCCGGGGTTGCGCAGTTCGGGGTCGCGGGTCCACTTGACCGCGCCGGTATCGGCGTTGAGCGCGATGACCTTCGACATCGGCGTGCAGGTATAGACCGTTTCGCCGATCTGGGTCGGGGTGTTCTGGGATTCGGAAGCGCCTTCGGCGAGTTCGCCGGTGCGGAATTCCCAGGCGACCTTCAGGTCCTTGACGTTGCTCTTGTCGATCTGGGCGAAGGGCACGTAGCGCGTACCGGCGGCGTCGTTGCCATAGAACTGCCAGTCGCTGCTGCCATCGCTGACCACCGGAACATTGTCGTTCTGGGGTTCGACTTCGGCAACCGTCACGCCGTGCTGGCGCGTCATGGATACGCCACCGGCGATCAGCACCAGTGCGAAGACGGCGGCGACCGCGAAGCTGGGACCCTTGTTGCGCCCGTTGGTGAGCAGCGGATGGATCAGGGCGGCGATCAGGCCCATGACCAGGAAGGGCGCAAGGCGCGGCACCATCGGCCAGAAGCTGAAGCCCACTTCATAGAGCGCCCAGATCAGGGTGTAGACTGTCAGAACCGCCAGAACGGCGGCCGCGACCGGCTTGCGCAAGGCATAGAGAACGCCTGCCAGTATCATGGCGATACCGGCGATCAGATAGTACCAGCTGCCGCCGAGCGTGGCGAGCTTGGCGCCCCCTGCCGCAAGCACCAGGCCGGATAGCGCCATGACTGTGCCGAGAGCCAAAAGCAGGACACGCTTCCAGCCGGGCACAGAATCCCGTGGACCAGATAAGTCTGTCATTTCAAACCCTTTTTGTCGCCCGGAGTCATCCGGAGCGTCGTCGGTTGATATTTATCAAAACGATACCGTTTCGTTTCTATAGGCGCGATCGAAACAAAAAGAAAGACAAATTGTCACAGGAAGATTGTCGTGAATTCCGGCGCTGTCGGGAGGGTTTCCAAGGGGGCGGAAACGGGCGGCCTGCGGTCTGCCCGGGGACTGCATCGGCGATCCGGCGATAATGCGGGCCATCGACATCCTGCAGCTTTCCTCCTACTCAGACCCAAGATGCGGCGCGCAGAACGCCTATCCTGATTGAGTTTTGACCCTAAGGGGGGCCGGCTACTATCCGGTTCCCGGCCCGCATCGCGAAATGCAGGTGGGCCAGCGCCGCTACAACTGGGTCTGGTATCGTCCGACGCCCACGCATAAGCTCGCGGACACCTTCACCGGAAGGGACGGCAGGCGTTTCGAACATTCGCTGCCGCGCGGCGAGCTTTCCGAGAACACCGCGCCCTGCTGCGCTACGATGCCTTCGACCGGCTGCCACCGCCGTTTGCCCTTGCCATCGAAGCCGAGGACACTCCCTCGATACAGGGCATTTTCGACTATCAAGCGGAGTGGATGGTATCCGGTCGGCTGGCTCTTGTCGGCGACGCTGCCTTCGTCGTCCGGCCGCATACGGCGATGGGGGTTTCCAAGGCGGCGGGCGATGCGATTGCGCTGCGCGCCGCACTCAGGGGAACGGACGACCTTTCGGCCGCCCTGTCGCGATACCAGCGTGACCGCTGGGCTGTCGGCAAGGAAATCGCCGCCTATGGCCGCAGGCTGGCGGCGTCTGCCTTGTGAGAGACCCGCCTCACCGCCACTGCCTTGCCCTTTGCACGGCGTCGGCAAACCGACGCCGGTCGGCTTCGGATACGGAGCCGTCGGGCTGAAAGCGGCGGGCATCCGCGCGGGTGGCCGAGCCGTCGATACCGGCAAGTTCGGCAAGGCCGAGCGCCGTCAACTCGTGCATGGCCGGCACGGTGATGGTGCGTCCGCTGGCGGAGGCGAGAAACTGCGCGAAGGACGCGCTCTGCGACAGGCCGCCATCGATGGAGATCGGGGCCGTTGCCGCCACTGCGTCACCTGCCGCCTCGATCAGGCCGACGGTCAGCATGGCGATGCCTTCCAGAATGGCGCGGACGAGATCGCGGCGGTCGGTCGCGTGATCCATGCCGATGAAAACCGGTGCCGCCTGACGGTCCCACCACGGCGCGGCAAGTCCCGACAGGGCCGGCACGAAGACGACGCCGCGGGAGAGTGCCGTGGGTCCTTCGAAGCCGTCGAGTTCGGCCACATCGTCATAAAGGCCGATGCGTTTTGCCCATTCCAGCGCCGATCCCGCATCGTAGACACCGCCCTCGATGGCATGGACGGGAGGCTCTCCCTCCTTCCGCCAGCCGACGGTCGGCAGCAGGCCGCCAGTGCCGGTGTTGGTTCCGCAGGGCAGTTCGCCGGTGACGGCGAGCAGGAAGGCGCCGGTGCCGAATGTGACCTTGCAATCGCCCGGCTTGCGGCAGCCATGGCCGTAAAGGGCGGCCTGCTGGTCGACGATCGAGACGCGCACGGGCACGCCGCCGATCTCCCCGAAGCTTGCATCGACGGCGGAAATTTCAGGCAGGCATTCGATCGGCACGCCATGCAGCGCGCACATCTCGGCACTCCATTTGCCGGCGGCAAGATCGAGAAGGCCGGTGCGCGAGGCGGTGGCGAGATCCGTGCGGAAGGTGCGGGCGAGCCGGTCGAGAAAGAAGGCGTCCGTGGTGCCGAGCCTCAGCCGCCCTGCCATATGCGCGGAGGCGACGGCGGGAATGTTGTGCAACAGCCAGGCAAGCTTGCTTGCGGAAAAATAGGGATCGAGCGGCAGGCCGGAGACGGCCTTCGACCGCGCCTCAGCTTCGGGGCCGAGCGCGGCAAGCGCATCGGCGGTGCGGGCATCCTGCCAGACGATGACGGGAGAAAGCGCCTTGCCCGTCTCCGCATCCCAGGCAAGGCAGCTCTCGCCCTGATTGGCGATGGCGATAGCATCGACCGGGCCGGCGGCGGCAAGGACAGCGGTGATATTGGCGAGCAGTTCCTCCGGGTCGTGCTCCACCCAGCCGGACGCAGGATGATGCTGTCCATGCCGGCGGCTTGCCGCGACATAGGAACGGCCGCCATCCTCGACGACGAGGCAGCGGGTCGATGTGGTGCCCTGATCGATGGCGGCGACGCGCATCAGCCCTGCTCCCGGAAACCGAAATGAACATGTCCCGCTTCGGCAGCGACGGAGGGAACCGGAACCAGAATGCGGCGTTCCGGCAGCCACTCTCCGGTCCTGCTCCAGACTGGGCGGCCGTCGAGTTCGAGGGAAAGCCGACCGTTTGCGGGGCGCAGGAAACGAAGCTGGAAATCGCGGAAGGCGGGCGCGTTTTCGCCGCGCCTCAGGAGGTTCGGAACCACGAGCTTCACCGGCGCATCGAAGGTGACGGGCACGGGTTCGGCCACTGCGGGATCGCGGGCGAGATCGGCGGCAACTGCCGCGCCGACCGCCTGCCCTTCGCGGAAAGCCCAGCCGCCCGTCTCGACGGCGCGCAGCACATTGCCGCCGGCAAAATAGAGCGGGTTCGCCATCCGCCCCGTCTGGTCTATGGTGGGGCCGCTGCTTCCGGGGGCAACGCCGAACGTGGACTGCATGAGAAGCGCCGCCTCTGGCGTGAAGCGCCCGGTGAAGAGCACGCCGTCGCACGAAAAGCTGCGGGTGGAGCCATCCGCCAGCCGAACGGTCGCGGCTTCGACGCGGCCCGCTCCCCTGATATCGACGATCTCAGCCCCAACGTGGAAGGGAATGCCGAAGAGCGCCGGAAACAGCGTGAAGGGCCCGCGCGCCAGCACCCGGCCCTCCGGCTCGATCATCGTCACCGGCCGCGCGCCATGGGTCAGACAGGTCAGCACCGCGGAGAAGGAGACGAGTTCCGACCCGACGATCAGTGGCCGCCGGAACGGCATCAGATGGTGAAAGGCGACATAGGACTGCAGCGCGCCGGTGGTGACGATGCCGGTGGCGGGCCGGTCGCCGGAAACGAGCCGGGCGGAGCGCGGCATTTCGCGCGCACCGGTCGCCAGCATCACCCGCTTCGCCTTCAGCACCCCGACCCCGCGCGGCGAGGTGACGGTGATGCCCGCATCCTCGCCGAGCGACACGACGGAATGCTGCGGGCGGATATCGACGCCTGCGGCCAGCGCTTCCCGTTGCAGGCGTCTGCCATAGGCCGCGCCGAAATAGACGCGGCCGAATTCGCGCATGCCGAAGGGCGAATGGCTGCAATGGCGGGTCGCGCCGCCGAGCGTGTCTTCCCGGTCGAGCAGCATGACCTGGGCGACGCCGCGCTTCTTCAATTCCAGTGCCGCGGCAACGCCGGAAGGGCCACCGCCGACGATGATGACATCCGCGTCGTAAGCGCTCATTTTGCCTCTCCTTCATCGACGGCAAGCGGCGTCGCCAGCTTTCCGGCGGTCAGGGCGGCGAGATGGGCATTGCAGTAGAAACCCTGACAGCGGCCCATGCCGGCGCGGGTGCGCCGTCTCAAGCCGCCGAAATCTCCCGGCGGAACCGGGCTTGTGAAGGTCGCCTCCACTTCCCGCCGCGTCACCAGTTCGCAATGGCAGAGGATTTCGCCGTGATCCGGGCGCTGCCAGTCGCGCTCCTCGGTTTCCGTGAGGTTCGGCATGACGATGGAAGGGACAGATGCAGGCGGCGTCAACGCTTCGCCGAAGGTGGCGTGAAGCTCGACCGCATGGCGGGCAAGACCGAGGGCGGCGGAAAGGCCGGTGGAGCGGATGCCGCCGAGCGTGATCGCCCGCGCCTCGGGGCGGCAGGCAACCCGGTAGGCCTTTTTTTCGGTCGCGGGTCGAAGCCCCGCATAAAGCGCGGTGACGGGAATACCCGCCAGCGCCGGCACGATTTCCGCGCCGCGGGTGATAAGCGCCTTCAGCGTATCGGCCTCGACGGTGGCGCGGATACGGTCGTCCTGCTCTTCCGCCGTCGGGCCGATGATGACGTTGCCAAACGCGGTGGGGCAGACGACGATGCCCTTGGTGATCTCTGTCGGCACCGGCAGCACGATGCGCGGCACATGCCGGAAGGCTGCCTTGTCCAGCACCACGAACTGGCCCTTGCGCGGATGAATGGCAAATTCCGGGGCAAAACCCAGTCTCTCGTCCACCACATCGCCGTAAAGGCCGGCGGCGTTGACGACGGCGCGGGCGCATACCTCGCCTGAGGACGTTTCAAGCGTCCATTCGCCATCGAACGTGCCTTTCAGCAGTTCGGTGCTCCTGAGAAAGTGCGCGCCGAGCGAAACGGCCTGGGTGAGATAGGCAAGCGGCGCTGTCCACGGGTCGATCACATGCTCGCCCGCCACCTCGATGGCCGCGACGAGGTTTTCCGAAAGGCTGGGCATGGTGGCGCGGGCAGCGCTTCCCGTCAGAAGCTTCAGTTCGGAAATGCCGTTGGCGCGGCCTGTCTCCTCGATGGCTTCGAGCTTGTCGGCCTCCAATGCGTTCCAGGCGCAGACAAGCGCGCCGGTCTCGACGATCCTGAGGCTGAGGCTTTCGCGGATCTCCAGATATTCCTGCCGGCCGGCCTTGACCAGTTCCAGTTCCAGGCTGTCCGGTGGGGCGTCGAAGCCGGTATGCAGGATGGCGCTGTTGGCCTTGGAGGCGCCCGAGAGGATATCGGCGCCCTTCTCGATCAGCACGACACGGGCACCCGCGAGCGCAAAGCGTCGCGCGACCGCGCAGCCCACCACGCCGGCGCCGATGATGGCGACGTCGAAAACTCCCGGTGGTTTCGGTGGCGCGTTCGCGTGGAGCATGTCCGCTCCCTTTCATGCGGTGTCTTCCGGCGGCGAGACCGGGGAATTTCGTATCGGACGGCGGCGCGAAGCTCCGCGCCGCCAGTTTTCGTCAAGCCGGGAAGGCTCCCGGGATGAGATGCCGCGGCCGCTCAGCGGTAGGGATAGCCGGCCTTTTCCATGGTGACGGCATATTTCTTGAAGGCTTCGACCACCTTGCCGGCGCGCGGGCTGGAAGAGGCGATCTCGTCCCAGAAGCCTTCGGCATCCTTGACGACCTGCGTCCATTCCTCTGCCGGCAGCGAGGTGAGTTCCATCTTCTCGCCCTCGACGCGCAGCTTGGCTTCGCCGCCCCAGTACCAGACGTCGCGGTAGTAGTGCGACTGGTCGATGGTGATGAGGAACAGTTCCTGCAGGTGCGGCGGCACCTTCTGCCAGCTTGCCGAGTTGGCGAAATAGGAGCCGAACCATGCGCCGGTGACCGAGTTGGTCAGGGCGTATTTGCAGACGTCCGCCCAGCCCACTTCATAGGCTTCGGTGAAGCCGCACCACGCGACGCCGTCGAGTTCGCCGGTCTGCAGAGCGACTTCCACGTTGTCCCACGGAATGGTGACCGGCACGAGACCGTAGCGCGACAGGAACTTGCCGGCGGTCGGAACGCCGAACACGCGCAGGCCCTGCATGTCGGCGAGGCTCTTGATCGGCTTGTCGACGGTGAAGATGTGCAGCGGGTCCCAGGCGCCGGCCGAAAGCCAGGTCACGTCCTTGACCTCGCCATAGGCCTCTTCCCAGATTTCCTTCAGGCCATAATACTTGAACAGCACCGGCACATCGAGGCTATAGCGGGTGGCGAAGGGGAAGTAGCCGCCGAAGACGGCGATATCGACCGGCGATGCCATGGTCGCTTCATCGGACTGCACGGCGTCGATGGTGCCGCTCTGCAGCGCGCGGAAAAGGTCGGAGGTCGGCACCAGCTGGTCGGCGTAATAGAGTTCGATCTCCATCTCGCCATTGGCCGCCTTGTTGAAGGCCTCGATCTGCGGCTTGATGACGTGCGCGCCGAGCGGAGCGCCGGAATAGGTCTGGAGACGCCACTTGATCGGGCGCTCTGTGCGTTGACATAGGGAGCGGCAAGCGTCGAACCGGCGACGGCGGCACCTGCGCCAATGCTGGCCTTGGTCAGGAAATTGCGACGTGTCGCGAGGATCTTTTCCGATGGACTCTGCTTCTTGGTGTCGTCTGTCATGTCATTCTCCTCTTGAGGTTATCGTTATGCTGGGCTGACCCCTATGGGATCAGCCTTTTCACCTTCATCTGCTCGGGCAGCCAGAGGGCCAGTTCCGGGAAGATCATGACCAGTGCGATGGTCAGTGCGCCATGATCGCCGCGAAGGGCCAGATGGATTTGTAGATGTCGATGAGGGTGATTTCCTTGGGCGCGAGCGAGCGCATCAGGAAGAGGTTGTAGCCGAAGGGCGGCGTGATGTAGGCGATCTGGCAGGTGATGGTGTAGAGCACGCCATACCAGATGAGCTGGTTGTCGAAGCCGAGATCCAGCGCCTTGACCAGCGGGATGTAGAGCGGTGCCACGATGAACGAGCATCGCGGTGTCGTCGAGGAACATGCCCATGATGATGAAGCTGATCTGCATCATGATGATGATGGTCCAGGGGTCGAGGTCCCACTGCTTGATGAACAGGGTCTCGATGGCCTTCACCGCGCGAGCCCGTCGAACACCGCGCCGAAGGCGAGTGCGGCGAGGATCAGCCACATGAACATGCAGGAGACCGAGAGCGTCTTCATCGATGTCTCGCGCACCAGCTTCCAGGTGAAGCGTCCCTTCAGGATGGCGGCGAGCGTGGCCGATGTCGCGCCCACGGCCGAGCTTTCGACAAGGCTGGTATAGGCCGAAGACGAAGAGGCCGGTCATGAAGAAGAAGATGGCGAAGGGAATGATGCCGGCCCGCGCCAGCGCCAGCTTCTCGCTGAACGGCATGTTCAGCTCTTCTTCCGGAACCGTCGGTGCGAGCTTCGGGTTCAGTCTTGCGCGGATCACGATGTAGATACGAAGAGAACGCCATCAGCAGGCCGGGAACGAGACCGGCGAACCACAGCTTGGAAACCGGCTGGCGGGCGATCATGCCGTAAAGCACCATGACCACCGACGGCGGGATGAGGATGCCGAGCGAGGAACCGCCCTGCACGACGCCGGAGATCAGCACCTTGTCATAGCCGCGGCGCAGCATTTCCGGCAGCGCGATGGTGGCGCCGATGGCCATGCCGGCAACGGAAAGGCCGTTCATGGCCGAGATGATGACCATCAGGAAGATCGTGCGATGGAAGGCCGCCGCGAACGCGCCCGAACCAGACATGCAGCATCTTGTAGAGATCTTCGGCGATGCCGGATTCCGACAGGATGTAGCCCATGTAGATGAACATGGGCAGGGTGAGCATGGCGTACCAGTTGAACAGCTTGAACACCTGGTTGAACGGCAGCTCCACGGCTCCCTGCCCGTAAAGCAGCATTGCGGCGCCGGCGGCGACGAAACGATGGCGGCAAAGACGCGCTGGCCCGTGACGAGCAGCAGCACCATCGATGCGAACATCAGCAACGCGATCATTTCATAGCTCATGCCAGCTCCTTTCACGGATCGTGGCAATGTGCTTGAAGACGAGGGAGAAGGCCTGCATCAGCATCAGCACGATGCAGACGACCATCAGGGCCTTGATCGGGATGACCGACGGGTTCCAGATCGAGAAAGCGTTTTTCGTTGGTCTCGATCGCATAGGGAGGCTCGAAATGCGCCTGCGAGCAAAACGCCCAGATAGAAAATCAGACAGACGGACATGGCGAGGTCGATCTTCGCCTTGCCCTTGTGGGAACGCGTCGAATACCAGAGGTCCATGCGTACATGCTCATCGTTCTTGAGCGTGATCGGGCCGCCCATGAAATAATAGGCGGCGAGCGTGAACTGCGTCAGCTCCACCGCCCAGTGAACGGGCATCCTGATGAGGTTGCGGGTGATCGCGTCGAAGATCAGCGTGCCGCCATCATGAAGATGAGCGATGCCGCGAGATAGCCGACATAATCCGAAATCCGGTCCGTGATACGGACGTAGCTGGCAATCAGCGGATGCATGGCGATCCTCCGGAAATTGGCGGTTCGGTATGATGGATGGTCAAACTTCTGCTCCGTCACAGGCGATAAAAACGCGCGCAGATCATCGGCCGGGGCCGGGGCGCGGCACCGCTTCTGATTTGTCAGCAAAACGATCAAACGGAAGGCAGGCTTCCGCGGCAGGCAACAGGGAGGAACCCCGCCGAGCCTCGAATATCAAACCCGGCCGCTACGGCGGCTGCCGTGTATCTGTGAAATTGTCATTCCGTTCCCCTTGCGCCCCTCAGGCGTGCATGCGGCCTTTTCGGTTATCTCGCACCCGCACAGCTTAGCCGTTTTTTTCTTGAAAGAAAGACCAAATTTTCAATTCAAGACCGAACGGTCATTTCAATGGCCGCGAATATTGACTATTCGGTCATAATCGTGAGGATTTAATTGACTGAACAGTCGCCGCGTGCAATTCCTCCGCAAAATACGCGGCAGAATCGTCGGCCGCAGAATCGAAGGAAATACCCAGGTGCAGCCATCCGAACGCCGGGAAAAGATCGTCGCGCTTCTGGGCCGGACGGGCGAGATGGCGGTGGAGGCGCTGGCCGAGGCTCTGGACGTTTCCCGCGAGACGATCCGCCGCGATCTGACGCAGCTCGATGCCGCCGGAAGGCTTCGCAAGTTTCATGGCGGCGCGCGGCCGATGACGGTGCCGGCGGCTTCGCTTGAAAAGGAAGGCCCCTTCGCGCAGCGGGTCGCGCAGAATGCCGAGGCCAAGCGGAAACTGGCGCGCGCCGCCTGCCGCCTGTTCAAGCCCGGCGATTCCCTCTTCATCGACACCGGCAGCACGACCGTGGCGCTGGCCGAGGCGCTGGCCGGTCTCGACGGGCTTGTCGTTGTCACCAATTCCCGCGCATTGCCGCGACGCTGGCCGTCAATCCGAGCCACACGCTGTTCCTGATCGGCGGGGCCTACAGCGCCGATGCCGGCGAAAGCCTCGGGCCGCTGGCGCTGGAGCAGGTGGTGAAGTTCCGCGCCCGCCATGCGGTCCTGACGATTGGCGCGCTGGATGCGACGAGCGTCATGGATTTCGATCTTCAGGAAGCGGAAATGGCCAAGGCCATGATCGAGCGCGCCGATCTCGTGACCGTGCTGGCCGATCACTCCAAGTTCGACCGTCGCGCCGTCTTCGAGGTCGCCCCGCTTTCACGCGTCGATACGCTCGTCACCGACGCCCATCCCTCGGAAGCGATGACGCGGGCGCTGACGGCGGCCAATGTGCGGATCGTAACGCCATAGGCCGCGCCTGTTACGGCGCGTCGCGTGCCCCCGGCCCTTTCGCTGGCCGGGAGAATGTCTGGAATCTCCTGCCCGTCAGGCGAGTCTTCCGGAGATCAGAGAAGATCCGGGTGGCGGTTGACGTCCTTGTAGAGCAGGTAGCGGAAGCGGCCGGGGCCGCCGGCATAGCAGGCCTGCGGGCAGAAGGCGCGCAGCCACATGTAGTCACCGGCTTCCACTTCGACCCAGTCCTGGTTCAGCCGGTAGACGGCCTTGCCTTCCAGCACATAGAGGCCGTGCTCCATGATGTGGGTTTCCATGAAGGGAATGATCGCGCCCGGTTCGAAGGTGACGATGTTGAGGTGCATGTCATAGCGCACATCGGCCGGATCGATGAAGCGGGTCGTCGCCCACTTGCCGTCGGTATCGGGCATCGCAACCATTTCGCGCTCGTCTTCATGGGCGAAGATGGCCGGCGGCGGCTCGAGGCCTTCGACCACCTTGAAGGCCTTGCGGATCCAGTGGAAACGGATCGGCGCATCGCTGTCGTTGCGGAACGTCCATTTGGCGCCGGCGGGCAGATAGGCGAAGGAGCCGGTGCGCAGCGCATGGTCCTTACCGTCGTAGGAGATCGTGCCATTGCCTTCGACGACGAAGATGCCGGCCTCGGCGCGGATATCCGGCTCGGGTTTCACGCTGCCTCCGCCCGGCATCACTTCCATGATGTACTGCGCGAAGGTCTCGGCAAAGCCGCTCAAGGGACGCGAGATGATCCAGGCGCGCGTGCCTCCCAATGAGGCAGCACGCTGGTGACGATGTCGCTCATCACGGTCTTCGGGATCACCGCGTAAGCCGTGGTGAACACGGACTTGCTGGAAAGCGTCTGGGTCTGAGGCGGCAGGCCGCCGACATCAGAGAAATAGGGGCTGTTGGTCATCATGTCGTCCGATAGCATTTGTCTCGCTGTTTAATTCGCCAATTCGGCGGCGATGTCCATGCCAATGTTTTGCGATTTCGATGCGCGGCAACGCGGGACCCGGTCAAAACGAAGCCACCGGCGTCGTGCCGGACGCCGGTGGCTGTTTCAGTATGCTTCAGGGATCCGGCAGATCTCAGGCCGCGAGAATGACCTTCATCGCCTTTTCACGGGCGGCATTGCCGAAGACCTCATAGGCGTCGAGGATCTCGTCGAGCGCGAAACGATGGGTGATCAGCTTGCTCGGATCGAACTTGCCGGCCTCCACGGTCTTCAGGAGCATCGGCGTGGTGTTGGTGTTCACCAGGCCCATCGAGATGTTGATGTTCTTGATCCACAGATCCTCGATGTGAAGCTCCACCGGCTTGCCGTGAACGCCGACATTGGCGATCTTGCCGCCGGCCGAGACGATCTTCTGGCAGATGTCGAAGGTCGCGGGCACGCCGACGGCCTCGATCGCCACATCGACGCCGCGTCCATCGGTCATCGCCAGAACCTTCCCGGCCGCATCCTCAGAGCCGACCTGCACCGTATCGGTGGCGCCGAACTGGCGGGCGAGCGCCAGACGCGCCGGGTCCATGTCGATCATCACGATCTTGCCCGGAGAATAGAACTGCGCTGTCAGCAGCGCCGACATGCCGACCGGACCCGCGCCGACGATGGCGACGGTATCACCCGGCTTCACGCCGCCCGCCTGCACGCCGATTTCCAGACCCGTGGGCAGGATGTCGGAGAGCATGACCAGCGCTTCCTCGTCCGCCCCGGCCGGGATCGGATAAAGCGAGTTGTCTCCATGGCGGATGCGGACGTATTCGGCCTGCGTGCCGTCCACCGTATGGCCGAGCTGCCAGCCGCCGTCATCGCAATGGGAATAGAGCTGCCGCTTGCAGTTCGGGCAGGAGCCGCAGGATGTGATGCAGGAAATCAGGACGGGATCGCCCTTCCTGAAGTTGCGCACCGCGCTGCCGACCTCATCGACCACGCCGACGCCTTCATGGCCGAGCGTGCGTCCCTCGGTGACGGTCGGTACGTCACCCTTCAGAATATGCAGGTCGCTGCCGCAGATGGTCGTCTTCGTGATTTTCACGATGACATCGGTCGGCTCCTGCACGACCGGCCTGGGCTTCTCGACCCAGTCCTTCTTGCCCGGTCCGTTATAGACAAGCGCTTTCATCAAATCCTCCCTCGGGGGTATGCCCCGCAGCATGATGTTACAGAGATCGCACATACCGGCCTCCTATCCGGATGGTGGTGTGTGAAACGACACCCGTCGCCACCATAGACAACGGGGAGCATCGCCGCTGGCCGGGCTTTGCTCCATTGCGGAAGCGGATGATCGAAAACGGAAGCAATTGGCTGACAGGGCAAGTCCACCGCCGGAACGGAACGGCACTCGCCGTTCGCGGAATGCGGCGGCGTCAGCGGGCCATAAAGTGCAAGGCGTCCGGGCCTTGTCCGGCTGCCTGCGGGTCAGCCTGCCGGGTGTCTGCCCGGCCGGTTGCGCAGCGTCTGGTAGGGGCTTTCGCCGAAGCGCTGGCGATAGCTCGCGGCCATGGCGGTGAGGTTCACATAACCGCGCGAAAGCCCGATCGAGGAGACCGTTTCGCCGGGAGGCGCTTCCTCCAGCGCCTTGCGCAGGCCGTCGAGACGGCGCGCCGTCAGGAAATCATGCGGCGTGATGCCGCGAAACCGCCTGAAGCCATCGGAAAGGCTGCGGGCGGAAATACCGACTTCCGCGGCGATTTCGATGACCGAGAGACCCTCATGCGCCCGTTCCTCCATCAGCCGTTCGGCCTCGCGCACATATCTGGGCGCCGCGCCGCGCGCTCCCGTCTCGAGGTTGAGGCCGGAGCATTCGGCCCATCCGCGCAACAGTTCCAGGCACAGCATTTCCTCGATGCGCTTTTCGATCAGCGGGCTTGATATGCGGTCGTCGCGGGCGTCGACGGATCGCGTTGCGTAGTCCACGAGCGAGAGCCAGGCGGAATTGCCCCGGCCGAAGAGCAGGCGTTTCTTCCAGAGGTCGTCTTCGGGAACGAAGCCGTACCACCGCTGCGCCGTTTCCTCCATCAGGCTGTGGGGAATGGTCAGGTTGAACTGCAGGTCGTCGCCATTGGCGAGGTTCCAGTAGTCCGTGCGGCTGCAATCGACCACATAGCTGTCGCCGGGACGGGTATCGATGCTGGCACCATCGGCAAGCGGATGGCGCACGCTGCCCCGCATGGTGTTGACGACGATGATATTGCCCGAGGACGGATCGAATTCATCCGCCTTCGTCGGCACGCCGAAGCAGAAGCGGCTGAGAATGATCCGGCCGATCGAAAGGGTGCGCAAGGTGGCGTTCGGGTCCGCTCCCTTGACCAGCGGTCGCGCCGCGAGCGGCATGTAGACCCTGTTGCAGAACGCATTGACTTCAGCCCACTCCCGGGAAGCATTCAGTTTTCCGTTCAGGAGCGGCTGGCCCTGCGCATCATAAACCAGCGCATTTTCCAGCATTCGAGCATCCTCCTCCCAGATACCGCCGACATTGTGCCCGGAAGTGCGCAGATTGCAATCGTCCGTCTGCGTCACGGCAGGCAAAACCGGCGCATATTGATGCCGCGGCGGCCTGCGGAATTGACGAAGCACAAAGCCGATTTGAACCCTCGGGAGGTGGCGAAAGATATGCGCCCTATTCCCTGTTCAGCGCCGCCTGCAAGGTCCGGCGCATCTCGGCGGCGACGTCGGAAAGCGTGGCGATGACCCGCTCCGCCAGCCGCGAACGGCTGCTCTTGGCTGGACGCCAGACCACGAGCGCATAGGGAACGCTGACGCCGAGGCGGCGCAGCACGACGCCCTTGCCGATGTGGTTTTCCGCCGTCAGCGGATTGATGATCGAGACGCCGAGCCCGGCGGAAACCATGGAGCAGACGCTGGCCGCCGTCGTGGTTTCCACCGCATAGCTGCGGGTAATGCCCGCCTCGAAGAAGATATCGTCGAGCTTTCGCCTGTAGGGGTCGTCCTGGGAGAAATAGACGAAGGGTTCGTTGTTGAAATCCTCCGGCTGCAGAACCTTTTTTCCGGCAAGAGGGTGGCCGATGGGCAGCACGCAGACCAGTTCGCCGACCTCGATATTCTGGCTGATGACGCCCTGCTGTTCGAACCGGCCCTCGGTGACGCCGAGATCGAAGACGGTGGTCGATACCTCGTGCTGCAGGGAAAGTTCTTCCAGCGAATGGAGGGAGAGATGCACGGCCGGGCGCTGTTTCTGCAACCTCTGGGCGACGCGGGGCATGACGGATTCGGCGAAGGCCGGAATGGTGGCGATGCGGAAGTTCGCGGCATTGTAGGTGCGGATCGCGGAGGCCGCGCGGCTGATTTCGTCCATGCCGACGAAGGACCGGCGCACCACTTCATGCAACAGCAACGCCTGGTTGGTGGGCGTGAGACGCTTACCAAAACGCAGGAACAGATCGAAGCCGATCCGCTGTTCCATTTCGCGCAATTCGCGGCTGATCGTCGGCTGAGAGGTGCCGAGTGCGGCGGCCGCGGCCGTCACGCTCTTGTTGACCATCACCGCGTTGAAAACCTCGATCTGGCGCTGGTTGAGACGCATATCCGGCCCCCTTTTCTCAAAGCCCGGAGCGGGGGATTTGCCCTCCCGGATCTGGACCTCGTCTGGAAATGACAAACGTCAATGTCAGCCATTTTGCATATATCAAGAATGAATAAGACGGCTTTAGCAATTATTTCCCAAGCATGACAATATCTGAAATCACTCACACATTCGACGGCCGCACAGGCCGACATTCGTGATGGGATGACACGATACATGGCAATGACGACCCCCCGGAAAATTCAGGCAAACCAGCAGGCGTGGTTTCACTATCAGGCCGGCGAACTGCATGTGGAAGACCTCTGTCTCACCGACATCGCGGGGGAGGTTGCGACCCCGTTCTACTGCTATTCGGCAGAGGCGATGCGCTGGGCTTATTCCGTTCTTTCCGATGCGCTGAGCCCCATCGGCGTGTCGATCTGTTTCGCGGTAAAGGCGAACAGCAACATCGCCGTTCTCCGGCTTCTGTCCGAACTCGGCTGCGGCATGGACATCGTCTCAGGCGGTGAACTGGAGCGGGCGCTGGCCGCCGGTGCGCCGTCCTCGCGGATCATCTTTTCCGGAGTTGGCAAGACGCGGGCTGAAATCGCGCAGGCTCTCGAAACCGGCATTCACCAGATCAATGTCGAATCCGCAGCCGAAATCGAGGTGATCGCGGAGGTCGCCCGCTCTCTCGGACGCCGCGCCACCATTGCGCTGCGCGTCAATCCGGATGTCGACGCCAAGACCCATGCCAAGATCACCACGGCGACCAAGGACAGCAAGTTCGGCATCGCCATCGACGACATTCCTGAACTCTACGCCAAGGCCGCGGCGCGGCCGGAACTCGACGTGCAGGGTTTGGCCGTTCATATCGGTTCGCAGGTTCAGGATCTTTCTCCGTTCCGCCGCGCCTTCGCCTCCATGGCGGCGCTTGTGACGGCGCTGCGCGAAAAGGGCCTCGAGGTTCCGCGGCTCGATCTCGGCGGCGGCATCGGCATCGCCTTCGGCGACAATCCGGGACCGGATATCGCCGAATATGCCTCGATCGTCGCTGAAACCGTCGGCGATCTCGGCTGTCAGCTGACGGTGGAGCCGGGCCGCTGGCTGGTCGGTCGCGCCGGTCTTCTGGTCACCGAACTGCTCTATCTCAAGGACGGCCAGGACGGTTACGTCGCCATCGTCGATGCGGGTATGAACGACCTCATGCGCCCTGCACTTTACGATGCCAGGCACCCCGTTCTGCCGTTTCATCAGGCGAAGGGCGCGGCCGCGTCGCCCCGCTACCGGATCGTCGGGCCGATCTGCGAAAGCTCGGATGATTTCGGCGCCTATGAAGGGCTCGGCGAACTGAAGGCCGGCGATCTCCTGGCGTTCGACTGCGCCGGCGCTTACGGCGCCTCGATGGCATCGACCTACAATTCGCGCGATCTCGTGGCCGAAGTGCTGGTCGATGGCGATCATTTCCGCACCATCCGCCGCCGGCAGAGCATTCGCGAAGTGCTGGAGCTTGAAGACGGAGGCAATTGGCAGAACGGCTCTGCCCCGGCGCAGAAGGCTGCCGGCTGAACATATTGCGCGGCCTGATCCCTTGAGAGGGGCAGGCCGCGGAACCGTTCCGGTCCGGAACGAACCGCAAAAGCTGGCGACGATCGCCCGCAGGCGCGGATTGGGGAACTAATAAAGAAGAAGGAGAACTGAATGCTTGATAAACTGAAACTCTTGGTAACGACTGGCCTTCTCGGCCTGACGTTGATGTCGCCGGCTCTCGCCGCCGATCACACGCTGCGGATCGCCTATACCGAAGATCCGAAGACGGCCGACGTCCAGAAGACCTCGGACGCCTACACGCTGCCGCTCAACCTCTTCGACCGTCTCGTCGAAGCCGAGACCAGCGGTCCCGGCCAGTCGAAGCTCACCGCCGGCCTCGCCGAGAGCTGGGACGTTTCGGAAGACGGCAAGACCTACACCTTCCACCTGCGCAAGGGCGTGCTGTTCCACAATGGCGAAGAACTGAAGGCCGATGACGTCGTCTTCACCTTCGACCGCATGCTGGACCCGAAGACCAAGGCGCTCGGCACCGATATTCTCGATTTCGTCGATGGCGCCAGCGAGCGTCTGGACGGCACCGCAACCTCCGTTCGTGGCCTGCAGGCCGTCGACGATTACACGGTCAAGATCGTCCTGAAGGAACCCTATGCCGCGTTCATCGCGCTGATGGCGAGCCCGCAGGCCTCGATCTTCAACCGCAAGTTCACCGAGCCGCTCGGCGACCAGTTCGGTCTTTCGCCGGAGACCACCAACGGCACCGGCCCGTTCGTTCTCAAGGAATATAACCTGAACGACAGCCAGGTGATGGAAGCCAACGAGAACTACTACAAGGGCCGCCCGAAGCTGGACCGGATCGTGGTTCGCGTCGTGGCCGATGCCGAAACCCTGCGCATGCTGTTCGAATCCGACGAACTCGACGTATTCGACGTCGACTACGCCATGACGCAGCTTCCCTACTTCCTCTCCAGCGACAAGTGGAAGGAGCAGATCCGCTCCGGCCCGCGCGTCGGCATCTACTATTACAACATCAACCAGGCGGTGAAGCCCTTCGACGACGTCCGCGTCCGCAAGGCCTTCCAGATGGCGATCAACCGTCAGGAAATCCTCGAGAAGAACTTCTACGGCAAGGGCATGCTCGAAAACGGCGTCATGCCGCGCGGCGTGGTCTGCTACGCCCCGGCGACCCCGATCGAGTACAACCCGGAAAAGGCCAAGCAGCTTCTGGCCGAAGCCGGCTATCCGAACGGCGTCGACATCAACCTGACGCAGGTCAGCAGCTGGTCGTCGAAGTGGTCTGACATGAACCAGATCATCCAGGCCCAGATCAAGGCGTCCGGTTTCAACGCCCAGATCAAGATGATGGACGAGTCTGCCTACTTCGACGCCCGCAAGGCCGGCACCGTCGATAACTACACACAGACCTGGTCGGCCGACTTCAACGACCCGGACAACTTCTTCTACACCTTCTTCAGCAAGAGCGGCACGGCCGTGCGCGGCTATAACAACAACGATCCGGAAGTCTTCGCCGCGCTCGACAAGGCGCGCACGATGACCAATGCCGACGAACGTTGCGCCCTCTATCAGAAGATGAACGAGCGGATCGTGCAGGAAGATGCGGCTTGGGTGCCGCTGTTCAGCCTCGATCACACCTATGTCGTCCAGCCGCGCGTGAAGAACTTCACCGTTCCGTGGAACGGCTGGAGCGACATGAGCTACTACCAGATGGAAGTCGAGTAAGACCTGTTGCGCGGCGGGTCTCGCTGGAGATCCGCCGCCTCCGCCTGCTCTCGTCCATCCTTCCCGGCTCCTTGAGGCCCGCACCGGTGCGGCCTTCGAACCGGCGACCGACCATGAAAGAAATCCACCGATGCTGATGTTTGCTATAAAGCGCATCGCGGCTTCGATCCCTGTTCTGATCGGCATCACGGCGCTGCTCTTCGTCATGCTGAACGTCATTCCGGGCGATCCGATCGCTCTCCTGATGAAGGAGCATGCGAGCCCCGAGGTTATCGAGCGCGTGCGCGCCCAGATGCATCTCGACGATCCGCTCATCACCCGCTACTTCCGCTTCCTTGCGGGCGCGGTGCAGGGCGATCTCGGCATGTCGATCAAGCTGAACCGCAGCGTGACGACGCTGATCCTCAACGCCTTCCCGAACACGCTTTATCTGGCGGTCTGTGCGGCGGTCGTTTCATGGGCGATCGGTATTCCGGTCGGGATTCTTTCGGCCGTGCGGCGCGATTCCGCGCTCGACCATTTCTTCATGGGCTTTTCGCTGCTCGGCGTTTCCATGCCGATCTTCTGGTCGGCCCTGCTGATGCAGTACATCTTCGCGCTCAAGCTGAAGTGGCTGCCCGTTTCCGGCTTCTACGGCTTCGAATATGTCATCATGCCGGCCATCGTGCTGGGCTGGAGTTCGGCGGGCGTGATTGCGCGCCTCACCCGCTCGAGCCTTCTGGAAGTCATGCGCCACGATTACATTCGAACCGCCCGCGCCAAGGGCCTGCGCGAGATCAAGGTCATCATGCGCCATGCGCTGAAGAACTCGCTCATTCCGGTGGTGACGATCATGGCGATCCAGGTGGCGAGCCTTCTTTCCGGCGCGGTCATCACCGAGGCGATCTTCGGCATTCCGGGCGTTGGCCGCATCTCCGTCAATGCCATCCAGGCCCGCGACATGCCGCTCCTCCAGGGGTCGGTTCTCTTTGCCACGGCGCTGGTCATTTTCGGCAATCTGGTGGCCGACATTCTCTATTCCGTTCTTGATCCCCGCATCCGTCACCAGATGAAGGGAGGCGTGAAATGACTGAGGTTACCGCATCTTCGGAAGAAATCGTCGAGGGCGTGGAAAGCGACAGCTTCCTGCGCGATACCATCCGGGTCTTCCGCAAGAACAAGATGGCGATGGTGGGCCTGATCCTCGTCAGCCTGCTCTTCCTCGTCGCCTTCTTCATCCCGATCATCAGCCCGCACGATCCTTACCGGGTGGCGCTCGACGAACAGTTCCTGCCGCCGTCTTCCAGCTACTGGCTCGGCACCGACAATTTCGGCCGTGACCTGCTGACGCGCATTCTCTATGGCGCGCGCATCTCGCTGCTGGTCGGCATCGTGCCGAGCTTCATCTCGCTGATGATCGGCGCTGTCATGGGCATCGTCAGCGGCTATTACGGCGGCAAGATCGATTTCATCATCATGCGGCTTGCCGACACGATGATCGCGTTTCCCTCGCTGCTGCTAGCCATGGTGGTGATGTACACGCTCGGCGCCAACCTCTTCAACATCTTCATTGCGCTCAGCCTCGTCGGCTGGGCAGGCGTTGCACGCGTGGTCCGCTCGCAGACGCTGGCGCTGAAGGAGAAGGAATTCATCGAGGCCGCCCGCGCCGTCGGAACGACGAGGGCGAAGATCATGGTCCGCCACATCTTCCCGAACATCGTGCCGACGCTGATCGTCCTCTTCTCGCTCAGCATTCCCGAAGCGATCATGTGGGAATCGAGCCTCTCCTTCCTCGGCGTCGGCGTTCAGCCGCCGGAAGCGAGCTGGGGCCTGCTGGTCGCCAAGGGCAAGGAATACCTGTTCGCCTCGCCGCTCGTCGCCATCATGCCCGGCGTCGCGATCCTGATCACGGTGCTCGCATTCAATTTCATCGGCGACGGTCTGCGCGACGCGCTCGACCCCTACATGAAGGACTGAGGCCGTGACGATGACGGATCAAAACCAGTTGCTGAGCGTGCGCAACCTGCGCACCGATTTCCGCGGCCATCGTGGCGCCGTGCGGGTGGTGGACAACGTGTCCTTCGACGTCGGACGCGGCCGGATCGTCGGCCTCGTCGGGGAATCCGGCTCCGGCAAGAGCGTCACCTCGCTCTCGCTCATGGGCCTCGTGGCGTCGCCCTCGGGCCTTGTTACCGCCGACAGCATCATGTTCGACGGGAGCGATCTGACGAAGCTCACCCCCGACCAGCTGCGCCACAAGCGCGGCCGCGACATGTCCATGGTCTTCCAGGAGCCGATGACCTCGCTCAACCCCGTGCGAACCATGGTGCAGCAGGTCGGCGAGCCCCTGTCCATCCATACGGATCTCGGCCGGCGCGCCATTCGCGAGAAGGTGCTGCACATGTTCGAGACGGTGGGCATTCCCGAGCCCGCCGCGCGTCTCGACGCCTATCCGCATGAACTCTCGGGCGGCCTTCGCCAGCGCGCGATGATTGCGATGGGCCTCATTTGCGAGCCCAAGCTGCTGATCGCCGACGAGCCGACCACGGCGCTCGACGTGACCACGCAGGCCCAGATCCTGCGGCTGATGGTGGCGCTGCGCGACCGGATCGGCACGGCGATCATCATGATTACCCACGATCTCGGCATCATCGCCGAGATGTGCGACGAGGTGAACGTGATGTATGCCGGCCAGATCGTAGAGCAGGCCGATGTCTTCGACCTGTTCGACCGGCCGTCGCATCCCTATACCCGCGGCCTGCTCGCCTCGATCCCCAAGGCGACGGAAAAGCGCACCGGCGAGCGCATGAGCAGCATCAAGGGCGTCGTGCCCAATCTGGCCAAGCTGCCGCAGGGCTGTCGGTTCCACCCCCGCTGTGGAGACGCCATGCCGATCTGCAGCGTGAAATCGCCGGAACTCGTTGATCTCGGAAAAGGCCACAAGGCCCGCTGCTGGCTCCACGACAAGCAGGGAGCCGCGGCATGAGCGAAGTCCTCATTTCCACCGACCAGCTGACCAAGTATTACCGCATGAGCGCCGGCTTCCTCGGCTCGCGCGACAAGGTGATCCGGGCCGTCGACGGCGTCAGCCTCGAAATCTACGAGCGGGAAACCTTCGCGCTGGTGGGAGAATCCGGTTGCGGCAAGACCACGCTCGGGCGCGCCATGCTGCGGCTGGTCGAGCGCACTGCCGGCAGCGTCAACTATCGCGGACAGGATCTCCATTCGCTCGACGAAGGCTCGATGCGGGCGCTGCGCAAGAAGCTGCAGATCGTTTTCCAGGACCCGTTCGCCTCGCTCAATCCGCGCATGCGTGTGAAGGACATTCTGGCCGAACCGCTGAGGGCGCATTCCTACGGAACAGAAGCCCGGATCGAGGAACGCTGCCGGGAACTGCTCGAAGTGGTGGGCCTGCGGCCCCACCTGATGCGGCATTATCCGCACCAGTTCAGCGGTGGCCAGCGTCAGCGTATCGGCATTGCCCGCGCGCTCGCCAACAACCCGGAATTCGTCGTCTGCGACGAGGCCGTTTCCGCGCTCGACGTGTCGATCCAGGCGCAGGTGCTGAACCTCCTGCGCGACCTGCAGGAACAGCTGAAGCTCACCTACCTGTTCATCACCCATGACCTGAGCGTGGTCAGGCAGTTTGCCGACCGCATCGGGGTGATGTTCCTTGGGCGGCTGGTGGAAGTGGGGACGACGGAGGAGATTTTCTCCAATCCGCGCCATCCCTACACCATGTTCCTGATCTCCGCCGTGCCGCGCGCCGATCCGCATCAGCGCAATCGCGAGCGTCCGGTGCTGGTGGGCGACATTCCGAGCCCGGTGAACCTGCCGAGCGGCTGTCGCTTCCACACGCGCTGCCCCTATGCCAAGGATATCTGCCGCACGGAAGATCCGGCGCTGGTGACCAATGACGGCCGGGGTGTTGCCTGTCATTTTCCGCTGGGCGAATAAGCCCGGCGGCTCTGTAAAGTTAGGGAAGGAAAGAACGTGGACCTGATCGTGAAGAAGATCGGCGACGAGCTGTGGGAAGCCCGTCATGGCGACCGGAGCTGGCGTTGCGCCGTTGGCCGCGGCGGCATTCATCTCGAAAAGACCGAGGGCGATGGCGTCAGCCCCGTCGGCTGCTGGCCGATCCGGCATGTCTATTACCGCGCCGACCGCATGGAAAAGCCCGCGACCGTCCTGCCCTGCACGCCCATCGACCGCCTCGACGGCTGGTGCGACGCGCCTTCCGATCCGCAGTACAACCGCAAGGTCCGGCTTCCCTACGCCGCAAGCCATGAGGAACTGTGGCGGGAAGACGAGGTCTACGACATCGTCGTGGTGCTCGGTCACAACGACGACCCGGTGGTGCCGGGCGCCGGCAGCGCGATCTTCCTGCATCTCGCGCGCGAGAACTATTCGCCGACGGCCGGGTGCGCCGCACTTTCCCGCGAGGACCTTCTGGAGTTTCTGGCCCGGGCGGAACCGTCCGTCAGCCTCTGCTTCAGCGATGCGGCCTGATCCCGCGTCGCATTCGCCCCTCAATACCCTTCCTTGATAGAAATCCGGATACTTCGTCATGGCGACGATCGACACTGCCGCGCTCGAACGGGCGCTGAACCTTCTTCCCTCCCGCTGCAAGGGTCCTGGAGGCGTGGCGGGCGTGGTGAAGGACGGCAGGATCGTCGCGCGCCGCGCATGGGGTTTTGCCGACACCTATCGCCGGCTGCCGATGACGGCTGCGACACGCCTGCCGATCTGCTCGATCTCCAAGCACTTCACCTGTGCGCTGTTGCTCGATCTGTTCGACGACCCTGCCGCGCTCGACGCGCAGGTCGCCGATTTCCTGCCCAATTATCGCGACCCGCTGCCGACCGTGGAGCAGCTTTGCCATAACCAGTCGGGCCTGCGCGATTACTGGGCGCTGACCGTTCTGCAAGGCGCGCTGCCGGAGATGAGTTTCCGCCGGGAAGATGCGCTGCCGCTGATCGCCCGCTCGAAGACCGACCATTTCCGGGCGGGCACGCTTTATTCCTACAACAACGCCAATTTCCGCATTCTGGCCGAACTGATCGAGCGCGGAACCGGACGCGATTTCGGCGCGCTTCTGTCGGAACGCCTGTTTGCGCCCGCGGGCATGAAGACGGCGGTTCTCTCGCAGGATGCGCGCCATCCGCTCGATGGTGTCATCGGCTACGAGGGCAATGACGAGGTCGGCTTCCTGCCCGCCGACAACGGCGTCTACTGGTTCGGCGATGCCGGCATCTCGGCCGCGCTGGACGACATGCTGGCCTGGGAAGTGCATATCGACGCGACGCGGGACGACCCTCAAGGCCTCTATAACCGCCTGACGGCGCCGGTGAGCTATTCCGACGGCTCGCTTGCGGATTACGGCTACGGCCTGCGCCGGGACAGCTGGGCGGGCGTGAAGTTCACCGGCCATGGCGGTGGTCTGCGCGGTTTCAGTTCCTATCGCCTGCATGCTGCCGAGGAACGGCTTTCGGTGGTGGTGATGTTCAACCACGACACCGGCACCTTTACTTCCGCGATCTCGCTGATGGAGGCTGCCCTCGGCATGCCGCCCCGGCCGAATACGTCCGTGAGACCGGAAGGATGGGACGGGTTGTGGCTGGACGAGGAGCGCGGGCTGATCCTGCGCACCGTTCAGGACGCCACCGGCGTAAAGCTCTATTACAGCCCGTCGCCGTCGCGTCTGACGGTCGGCACCGATGGCATCGCCCGTGGACAGGGATTGCGGCTGGAGAAGGACGGCGATGCGCTGGTCATGCACCGCAGCCAGGAAAACCTGCATGTCAGGGCGCGGCCGCTTACCCGCATCGATTATGCCGACGGCAGCGATATCGCCGGCCTCTATCATTCCGACGAACTGGATGCCGACCTCGAGATCGAGGCGCGGGACGGCGCGGTGCATGCCCTCTTCAAGGGCATGCTGGGAACGGGACCGATGGAGCGGATGTATCCGCTTGCCGAAGACATCTGGATCGTCACCTCCCGCCGCTCCATCGACGCCTCCCCGCCCGGTGACTGGACCGTCAGGGTGCGCAGGAACGCCGACGGTTCCGTCGCCGGCCTTACGATAGGCTGCTGGCTGGCTCGCAACATCGGGTATGATCGCGCTGGATGAATAGCGTGCTATCTACGCCATAAAGATGACCGGAGACCGCTTTCAGGCCTTTGGAATGATTGAGAACCGGGCGTCGGAACCCCGGTTCATATCCGCCGGCTCAGGCGGATTCGCGCAGGATGATTTCGGCGTTGAGCAGGACCTGTTCGTCGTGCTCCGGGGTCGAGCCGGCGTCTTCCTCGCCGAGCTTGCGCAGCAGAAGCTCCATGGCGATGCGGCCGATGTCGTTGTAGCTCTGGGCGACCGTGGTGATCGGCGGACAGGCGTAGCGCGACAGCGGGTGGTCGTCATGGCCGGCGATGCGAAGCTCCCGGTCCGGGCCGCGCCCGACCTTGATGCCGGCATGATAGGCGGCGGCAATCGCGCCGAAGGCCACGCGGTCGTTGGCGCAGAGAACGGTGCCTGTGGGGAAGCCGCCGTTTTCCAGAATGCGCAGCGTTTCCTCATAGCCGAATTTTTCGAAATCCCAGCCCGCCGTCTTTGCGATCGGCAGCACGACCGGCTCCATGCGCAGCTGCGACATGGCCTCGATATAGGCCGTTTCGCGGGTGCTGGCATTGGTGTTGACCGGTGGCATGCCGAGATAGCAGGGCGGCTCGCCCGAGCGGCATAGATAGTCGACTATCAGCTGGAAGCTCTGCCGGTTGTTGGTGCCGACGAAGGGTGACGTGTCGTCCAGCGGCGAGTCGACGAAGATCAGCGGGATGGATTCGGCCAGCGACCGCAGCGTCTCGTGATGAGACTGCACGCCGAGCGGGGCGATGATGGCGCCGGCGACGTTCATCGACTTGAACGTCTCGATGGCGCGCGCCTCCATCTCGGCATTGCCATCGGAAGACAGCACGAAGGCGAGGAAGCCGGAGGCATTGGCGATCAGTTCCACCCGCCGCGTCAGCGCCATGTAGAACGGGTCGGTCGAATTCGGGATGATGATTCCGAGGATATTGCTGCGCCGCCGGTTGAGATTGACGGCGAACATGTTGGGGCGGAAGCCGCTCTGCTTGAGCGCCGTCTCGATCAGGTCACGCGTCTTGCGGCGAACCGAACTCGGATCGTTGAAATACTTCGAGACGGTCGGCCGGGACAGCCCGACAAACTCGGCAAAGTCCTCCATGGTTCTGATGAGCCTGTCTGCCAAATCCGCTTTCACCCCGTTTCTCAATCGATTTAAATTATGGATATGGTTTCAACCAGAACTTCCGCTTCGCTGCAAGCCGCGCCTTGGACCGCGTTTCAATCTGATTGAATCGGAACTGCGCTCCAAGGCTTTCTTTTTCGAGCATGATCTTGTCGGCCTTCGTTTCACTCCGGTCGGATCATGCTCTGTCAGGCGCGGCAGGCTTCGAAATAGTCTTCCAGAACGTGGTCAACGGCGGCAAGCGCCAGCGCCTCGGCCTGCGGCTTCACGCGGCCTGCGCGTACGGCGGTATAGCTTGCCTGAAGATACTGGCTGATCAGCGTTTCGGGGATCTCGACCCCGTCGAGGATGGCGAAGAGTTCGCTGACGGCGGCGTTGATCTCGGGATGCGGCCAGTAGTAGCGGATGCGGTCGCTATAGCTGAAATGCCGCTGCAGTCGCTGTTCGTCCGCCGTACCGTGATAGTATTTTTCCCAGTTCTTCGGCTCCGCGGTCAGAACCCGCTCGACGGTCTCCAGCAGGGTTTCCTTACGTTTGCCGGGGAAGAGGAAATCGGCGACCCGGTCGAGACCGTAGAAGGCCTCACGCAGCGCAAAGGTCAGGCCGGGGCCGACCTTCAGGATGGAGAAGCCGTCCAGCACCAGCCGACGCAGGGCGTCCCGGGTCTGGTAATCGGTGGAATGGGCTTCGAACACCATGCCCGGCATGCCGGAGAGCGTGGCGCTGAGTGCCGCGGCCTTTTCCGGTTCGTAGGCGATGACGTTGTGGTTGCCGAATTCGACGCCCGGCTGGACGACGGCGCCAACGGCGCGGGAAAAGGCAGATGCGACGCCGGCGGCCTCGAAGGCCTCGCGATGCACTTCGACCGTCTTCAGCGCGGCCTCGGGCTTGGTGACTTCCAGAACGTCGAGTTCTTCCATCGCGCCGCCGGGGATCGGAACCTCGGTGCCGACGATATAGACCGGCTGGACGCCATGCGAGCCGGCAAGAGCGGCCTCTGCGACGCTTGCGAGACGCGCCGCACGTTCGGCGGTGACGGCATCGGGAAGCGCGACAGGTTCGCCGGCGCAGCCCATGCTGGTATCAAGATGGAGCTTGGTGAAGCCGGCGCGGGCAAAGGCGTCGATCATCGTGCAGGCCTTGGCCATCGCCTCATCGGCGGGCAGGTTCTTCCACGGATTGGGGCCGAGATGGTCGCCGCCGAGGATCAGCCTGTCGAGCGGAAAGCCGGTCTTTGCGGCGATCTTCTCGACGAAGATGCGGAAGTCGGCGGGCGTCATGCCGGTATAGCCGCCATCCTGGTTCACCTGGTTGCAGGTGGCCTCGACGAGCAGGTGCTCGCCTTTGGCGAGCGCATGCAGCATGGAAGCCTCGATCACCATCGGATGCGCCGAGCAGATCGAAGGGATACCCTTGGAGCCGGCGCGCTGACGCCAGGTTGCGATGTCCGAAAGATAGTTCTGCTGCATGTCAGGCCCTGCCTTGCGTCTTGATGAGGGTGTCGAGTTCGGCCCTGGTGGAAGCGCCTTCCATCGGGCCGGCCTTGGTGACGGCGCGCGCACCGGAAGCATTGGCGTAAAGCAGCGCTTCGGCGGGGCTTGCGCCCTGCAGCCAGAAGGTCACGAAGGTCGCGCCGAAGCAGTCGCCGGCCCCGGTGGGGTCGACTTCCTCGACCTTGAAGCCTTCGAGATCGAGCCGCGTGTCCTTGTCGAAATAGCTGGCGCCCTTGTCGCCGCGCTTGACGACGATGGCCTTGATGCCTCGGCCAAGCAGTTCGGCGACGGCGGCGTCTTCCGTCTTCGCCTCGGCAAACAGGAAGAGTTCCTCGCCGCTCGGCATGAACAGGTCGGTCTTGGCGAGCACCGTCTGCAGCGCCTCGCGCATGCCCGGGCTGTCGAGGATTTCCGGCCGGAGGTTCGGGTCGAAGGAGACCGTGCCGCCGGCAGCCTTGATACGCTCGACCGCAATCAGGATGCTTTTGACCACGCTCGGAGCATAAAGAGCCGTGCCCATGACATGCATGTGCGTGCAGCCGTCGATCATCGCCAGCGTCTTCTCGGAAAGCTCGATGGTGCCGCAGGCGCTGTGGCGGATGTTGAAGACGAAGGCGCGGCTGCCGTCCTCGCGGTAGCGCACGAAGGCGCTGCCGGTCGTGCCCTGCGGAACGACCTCGATGCCGGAAACGTCGACGCCGTCTTCCGTCAGCCGGTTGATGTTGACCCAGCCGAAATCGTCATCGCCGACACGCGAGACGATAGCGCATTCCTGGCCGAGCTTGCCGACCTGATCGATGAAGATCGCCGGCGCGCCGGAGGGGAACGGGCCGATCAGGGGAACCGCTTCGCGAAAGCCGTTGCCGCGGTTGGTGGCGACGATCTCGACGAGGATTTCGCCGATGGTCAGGATTTTGGACATGGGACGACTGCTTGCTTTCGATTATTACTGTCGGCGAATTACTGCTTTGCCCGCTTCGAACGGACGTCGAGGCCAACGGCGATGAGGATCACCAGGCCTTTGACGATGAGCTGGTAGAAATACGGGACGGACATCATGTTCATGCCGTTGTTCAGCACGCCGATGATGAGCGCGCCGATCAGCGTGCCGACCATGGTGCCGACGCCGCCGGCAAGGCTGGTGCCGCCGAGAACGGCCGCCGCGATCGCATCCAGTTCGTAGCTCATGCCGGCATTGGTCTGGGCCGAGAACAGGCGCGACGAGAGCAGCACGCCGGAGATCGCCGCCATCACGCCGGAGATCATGAAGATGATGATCTTCAGGCGGTCGACATTGATGCCGGAATAAAGCGCTGCCTCTCGGTTGCCGCCCGTCAGATAGGCGCGGCGGCCGAACTTGGTCTTGCTGAGCAGGATGTGGTTGAACAGGAAGAGCACGGCGACGAACCAGATGACGATCGGGATGCCGATGAAGCTCTGGGTGCCGATGGCCGTCCATGTCGGCTCGGTGATCATCGCCGGCGCGCCATTGGTCGGCAGGCTGACGAGGCCGCGATAGATGCCCATCGTCGCCACCGTGACGATGAAGGACGGCAGCAGGAATTTCGCTGTCAGCACGCCGTTCACGGAGCCGAGCAATGCGCCGGCGAGAAGCGTCAGCGCGAAGGTCGGCAGGAAGCCGAGCCCGAAGGCGAAACACTGGGCGGCGACCATGCCGGCAAGCGCGATGATCGAGCCGATCGACAGGTCGATCTCGCCGAGCAGGATGACCCAGGTCATGCCGAAGGCGGCAATCGCGATGACGGCCACCTGCTGCAGCACGTTGAGGAAGTTGGCGAGCGACATGAAACGCGGGTTCATGACGGAGAAGATGACGCACAGCACGATCAGCGACAGGAAGATGCCGCCATACTGTTTCATCAGTCGCATAAGGGCAGCATTGGCTGCAGTCTTGTCGGTCATGATACTGTTCCCGTCGCAAAGCTCATGATTTTTTCGGGAGAAATCCGGTCGCCGGATACGGTCGCGGTCATGCGGCCTTCGCTCATGACTGCAACGCGATCGCTCATACCGATGATCTCGGGGAGTTCGGAGGAAATGAGCAGGATCGCCGTTCCCTCCGCCGCCAGCTGGCGGATGATCTTGTAGATTTCATATTTGGCGCCGACATCGACGCCGCGCGTCGGTTCGTCGAGGATGAGGATCTTCGGCCTGGTCAGCAGCCATTTGGCCAGCACGATCTTCTGCTGGTTGCCGCCCGAGAGCGTGCCGGCAATGGTGTCGAGCGAGGCCGTCTTGATCGCGAGGCGCTTCACTTCCTGATCCGCCGCATCGCGTTCGCTGCGACGCTTGAGGAAGCCGAGAAGGCCCGAGAATTTATCGAGCGCCACCATCGAGATATTGGCCTCGACGCTGTGGCTGAGCACGAGGCCCTCTTCCTTGCGGTTTTCCGTGACGAAGCCGATGCCGCGGTTGATGGCGTCGATCGGCGAGGAAATGGAAACCGTCGAACCGTCGATGGCAATCGTACCGGCGGCGATGTGGCCCATGCCGAACAGGGTGTTCATCACCTCGGAACGGCCAGAGCCGATCAGCCCGAAGAAGCCGAGGATTTCGCCGGAGCGCACGTCGAAGGAGACGTCCTCGAATTCGCCGGTGCGCGTGAGGCCGCTGACGGTCAGGACCGGCTTTTCGGTGAGCGCCGGAGCCGGCACATCGCGCGGCGGATAGATCGCGTGCATGTCGCGGCCGACCATCATCGCGATCAGTTCGTCGATGGTGGTGTCGGCCTTCTCGCGGGTGGTGATATAGGCGCCGTCGCGCACGACGGTGATGTCGTCGCTCAGCCGCATGATTTCTTCCATCCGGTGCGAGATGTAGAGGATGGCGACGCCGCGCGCCTTCAGCCGTGCGATGATGTCGAACAGGATCTCGGCTTCGCTGTCGCTGAGCGAGGACGTGGGTTCATCGAGGATGACCACCTTCGCATCGACGCTGAGGCCCTTGGCGATCTCGACCAGCTGGCGCTGCGCGATCGACAGGTCGCCGACCTTGTCGCTGACCGACACCGGCAGCTTCAGGTCCTCGACGATGGCTTCCGCCTTGCGGGTCAGCGCGCTGTCGCTTATGAAACCGGCCTTCGACGGCTCGCGGGTCGCGAGAATGTTTTCCGCGACGGAGAGATTGTTGCAGAGGCTGAGTTCCTGGAAAACGATCGTCAGCCCCGCCTTCGCCGCTTCCTGCGGATTGGCCGGCGCATAGGGCTGGCCGCCGAGCGTTATCTCGCCGGAGGTAACCTGATAGACCCCTGCGAGGATCTTCATCAGTGTCGATTTTCCAGCGCCGTTTTCGCCCAGGATCGTGTGAACCCGTCCGGGCCGGACTTTCAACTGCATGTTCTTGAGCGCGGTTACAGCGCCGAAAACCTTGGTCACATCCTTGATTTCAAGGATGGCATCATTGCCGGTGGCAGGCATGGCATCACCCTTCGCATCGTTGCGCGCGGCGGCTCGAAAAGGAGTTCGAGCCGCCGGCTGCGGAGCGGTCCTTGCCCCCGAAGGGACAAGGTGCCTTGGGAGGCATCTTTATGGAAGTTACTTCTTGACGTAGACGCCCGGAACGATCGGCTGATCGGCCGGAACCGTTTCGCCGGCAACGAGCTTCACGGCGCTATCGACGGCGAGCTTGCCCATCTGGTCCGGGAACTGCTGGATGACGCCGACCATATCCGGGTCGTTGTCTACCGCTGCAATCGCTTCCGGCATGCCGTCGAAGCCGATGACCTTGACCTTGCCGGTCAGGCCTGCGGACTTGACCGCGACGGCGGCAGCAAGCGCTGCGTCGTCGCCGAAGCCGAAGATGCCGGCGATATCCGGGTTGGCCTGCAGCATGTTCTGGGCAACGGCCAGAGCTTCGGCGCGGGTGATGCCGGTCTGGATCGAAACGATCTTGATGTCCGGGAACTTGGCGATGGCTTCCTTGAAGCCGTTGACGCGGTTCACCACCGACTGCACCAGCGGGTAGTCGATGATGGCGACGTTGCCCTTGCCGCCGAGCTGTTCGGCCATCAGTTCGCCGGCCTTGACGCCGCCTGCATAGTTGTCGGTGCCGATGTAGGAGGCAACCTGGGTGCCTTCGACCGGAACGTCGACGGTGATGACCTTGATGCCGGCTGCTTCAGCGCGCTTGACGGCGGCGAGAGCGCCCTTGCTGTCGACCGGCGACATGATGATGACGTCGACGCCCTTGACGATGAAGTCTTCGATGTCGGCCAGCTGCTTGTTCAGGTCCTGGTTGGCGATCGCGATCTCGAGCTTGACGTTCTTGGCCTTCGCCTCTTCGGTGATGGCCTTGGCCAGCTCGTTATAGAACGGATGCTGCTGCGTCAGCAGCGAAGCGCCGATGCCTTCCGCCTGCGCTGCGACTGCAGCCATGGTGAAAGCGGCAGAAACGAGGAGCGACTTGGCGATGCGAGAAATGGACATGATTTCCTCCCTGATGATGCAAGAGACCAATTGTTGATGGTCATCACGGCTGGTGGCCTCCCTTACCAGCTGATGTGCCTTATCAACCACTAAAGTTTCCGCGCGTCAACTTTAAATTCTGTGCGCGTAAATTTATTGGCCGATCCGATGAAATATCGATGCTGTCATTCCGGTCAGGGGATTGATCGGGTCATGGTGCTGAAGAGTGCGAAAAGGCTTTGCTATCAAGCTATTTCGGTTGAAGGCTGAGCCTTCGTCGCGAGCCGGTGCTCCCCATGTATCACCATGGCAAGGGCGGGATGGCGAAGCGCTGCGGCAAAAGGCAGCATCGTCTCGTATGGTGGGTAATGTGCTTCCGCATCGCCGGCAGTCTGATGACAAGCCGTGCCGTCTCTCCCGACGTCATCCTCGGCCTTATCCTCGGCCTCGTGCCGAGGATCTGCCCACGCCAGCAAAACCGAACGCTCGCAGATGCTTGGGACAGGCCGAGCATGACGGTTGAGAGGTTTTTCGTCTTCGTCAGGGCAAGGGCGGCACGCGAAATGCCGCCCCTTGATGATAAGCGGGGCCTTACAGATGTCCCGCGGCCCTGAGGATCGCCCGCGTCGCGGCAATGGCCATTTCCGCCCGGCCGAGTGCATCGACCTTTTCGGCAAGCGCCCGGTGCGGGATCTCGACGCTGACGGTCACGTCCTTCGGGATGGCGCGGGCAAGGCCGAGAAGATCGATGCCGCCCTCTCCGGGAAAGAGGCGTTCGCCCCGGGCGATGCGGATCAGCCCCTCGTCGCTTGGATCGTAGGGCACGGCCCCGTCGCAGAACTGGACATAGTTGACCCTGTCCCGCGGTAGTGCCGCGATTTCCTCGAGCGTCGTCGCGGACCGGTCGTAATGCAGCGCATCGACCAGCACGCCGCCATTTTCATGGCCAGCCGCCTCGACGATCGAAAGCGCTGCCTTCAGGTCCGGGACGGCGGTCCAGGGCATGAACTCCAGATCGGCGGTCAGGCGATGACGGCCGGCAAGTTCGCAGAAGCGGGCGAAGCTTTCGGTGAGCCGCGCCCGGTCGGTATCGTCGCCGGCGACCAGCACATGCCGGGCGCCAAGCGCTTCGCAGCGTTCGCAGAATCGGGCGAAGAGATCCCAGTCGTTTTCGGCCTTGAGGCGGATGATCTCGACATCGCCGACTCTAACGCCGGTATCGGCAAGCGCCGAGCGTACCTCCTTCAGCACGCTTTCATCCGTCAGCAGCGGATAGTCCGGCTCGCCGCTGGCCGCGGCGGGCAGGATGCGCAGGCCGACCATCTGGTAACCAGCCTTGGCGGCAATGCGCACGGCTTCGACGGGACCGACCTCGAAGGTCGTCAGGAATGCGAGAGACAGCGCGTGCATGGTCATTTCAGCGGCGAGAAGGCAAGCGGCAAGGCGATCTGGCTGGTCATGTCAGGGGTCAGCCAGTCCGGTCCGCCCTTCGGCGGCCACTTGCCGTCGGCGACGGATTTCGCGCGGGTCTCCGCGCGGGCGGCAAGGCTTTCATAGGGCCAGATCTGCGTCAGGCGCGGCTCTCCGTCGAGACCGTACATGGCGACCGTCAATTTGGAATAGGCCTCGCGTTCCGGCACGGCGTCGGCCCACTTGCCCATGGTCGGCACGATGCCGTTGATCTTGGTGTGATAGGTGCGGAATTCGTAGATCGGGCCATGGGCGCCCGGTTCGACCGGCGGCAGGAAATCCAGTGCGCGATAGCTCTGCATGTCGAGCGAAACCAGATGCTCGACGCAGCCGAAGGGATTATCGCTCCTGAGCGCACGCTCGCGCTCGGCATAGAGATCTTCGAGGCTGTCGAAGGCGCGCAGCACGAACACGCGGTTCAGCGTGCCGATATCGGTGCCCCAGGCGCCGCAGAGCCGCCCCTTGCCTTCCTTCACCCAGGCCTCGATGGCGGGCGCTGCCTTGCCGGCGCCGAAGATCACCGTGTCGAGCGTTGCAAGTTCATAAAGGTTCATGCCGTTTCCTCCTTTGAAGCGGTTTCGATGCCCTCGACGGGCTGGCCGGCCAGAATGCGGCCGGCGATATACCCGAAGGTCATGCCCGGACCGAGCGTGATGCCACCGGATGGATAGTTTCCGCCCATGACCGAAGACATGTCGTTGCCGACGGCAAACAGGCCGGGCACGGGCTGGCCCGCACCATCCAGCACTCGCGCGGCCGGATCGGTCACGAGACCGGCGAAGGTGCCGAGCGAACCGGGCACGATCTTCACGGCGTAGAACGGACCATGGTCGAGCGGGGCGAGCGATGGATTGGGGCCGTGCGCCGCATCGCCCTGCACCCGGTTGTAGACCGAGCGGCCGCGATGGAAATCCGGGTCTTCGCCGCGCGCCGCATAGCCGTTGAAGGCGCGGACGGTCTCTTCGAGCGCCTGCCCGTCGATGCCGCAGGCGCGGGCGAGTTCGCCAAGCGTTCGCCCGGACCTGAGATAGCCGGAGCGGATCGCCGGACCGACAGGAAAGGGAAAGGGTTTCGACCAGCCGAGACCCCAGCGGCGCTGCGCCGTGTGGTCCGCGATTAGCCATGCGACAGGCGGACGACCCGCAGGTGTTGCCAGGATCAGCGCCTTCATGAAGTCGTGATAGCTGTCCGCCTCGCTGACGAAGCGCCTGCCCTCCGGCGTGACCGCGATGATGCCGGGCTTGGCTCGCTCCACGAGATGGGGGAAATGCGCCGTCGTTCCATCCGGGCGCGGCACCACGGAGACGGGGGCGAGCGCAACGGACGAGGCGAGATCCTCCGCCACAGCACCGCCGGCCTTTTCCCCGAGCCGCAAGCCATCGCCTGTATTGCTGCGGGGAGCGGCGGAAAAATGCCCCTCACCGCCGCCTGCCTGCGTGGCCAGCGCATCGAGCCGGGCGGGATCGTGCGGAAAGCCGCCGGTTGCCAGCACCACGCCGCGCGCCGCCCGCACCACGGTATCGCCGCCGGGTGTCGCAAGGCGCGCGCCGGTGATGCGGCCGCCATCGCGGATGAGTTCGATTGCCGGGGCGCTGTCGATCATGGTGACGGAGAGATCGAGTGCGGAACGTATCAGCCGGGCGACGAGCGCGTTGCCGTTAACGAGATGCATGCCGCGGCGATGGACGGCGAGGTCGCGAAAATGCCGGGCGAGACGCTTTACCGCATGCAGGGCCGAACCCGGCTTGCGCGATGCGTTGAAGAAATGCGCCATGTCCGCGCCGCTCGCGATCCCCATGCCGAAGGGGCTTGCGACATCCAACGGCGGCCGCAGCTTCTTCACCCATTCGCCCAGTCCGCGCCCGTCGTAAGGCAAGGCGGAGACCGAGCGACCGCCCTTCAACGAACCGGGTGTTTCATGGAAATCCGGGACTCGATTGCCGTCGATCCAACGGAC
This sequence comes from Rhizobium sp. ACO-34A, assembly GCA_002600635.1. Lineage (NCBI taxonomy): Bacteria > Pseudomonadati > Pseudomonadota > Alphaproteobacteria > Hyphomicrobiales > Rhizobiaceae > Rhizobium > Rhizobium sp. ACO-34A. Next base: position 187,164 of record CP021373.1, read on the forward strand.
GGTGGTGTTTGCGGCAAAGAAGGAGACCATCTCTGGCCCGTTGCGGAGAAAGGCGGCAAGACGGGGATCGGAAGCGCGGTTTCCAAGCTCGCTGCGCAGATATTCCATTGGACCTTCGGGGGACTCCTCGATGCCGGCCGCCCGCGCCAGCGGGTTGCGCGGGATCCAAAGCCAGCCGCCCGACCATGCGGACGTGCCGCCGAACTGGGCCTCCTTTTCGGCCACGACGACCTTGAGGCCGAAATGCGCGGCGGTCACTGCGGCGGCCAGTCCCGCCGCGCCCGAACCGATGACCAGTACATCGCACCCGAGGGTGCGTATCGATTGCCGTTCCATTCTTCCCCGCCCATGTTCCCTATTTGGGTGCGCGTGGTGTCGGGACATCCCGGCGATGGAACGGCAGGCCGCTTACGCGGTCTTGCGATCCTTCGCGGGAGCCGGTTCCACGGCCTTCACGATTGCTTGAAAATACTGCGACCCGGCGGCCGCCTCTCCCAGTTCTGCCGCCGCCGCCTGAAGCGCCGGAGCCAGTTCCGCCATGCGTTCGGCCGTCATGCGCACCGCCGGTCCGGCGATGGAAAGACAGCCGAGAACAGGGCCATTCGTGTGATAGCGGACAGGCACAGCCATCGCGGCCATGCCCGCGATGTAGCTGTCGACCGCCGTGGCGTAGCCGCGTGCGCGGGCTTCCGCCAGTTGTTCGAGAAGCAGCGTCAGGCTGCGCGGCGCATTCGGGCCAGTGCCCTCCGCCTGCCGCAGCAGACCCTGCCCGGCCACCCGCGACAGCGCCTCGTCGTCGCTCATCGTGGAAAGCCATGCCTTGCCGCCCGAAGAGCTGGCGAGATGCACGACCACGCCCTGCTCCTGGCCCGGATCGTAGCGCAGGCCGCGGGTCGCACCCTGCGCCACCGCCACCCAGATCAGCCGGTCGGTATCGATCACGGAAAGACGGATCAGCTCGCCCGAGCGCGTCGCCAGCGCATCCAGCACCGGCTGCGCTACATCGGTAATGCCGGCGCGGCCGAGGAAACCGAGCCCCATGGCCGGCAGCTTGATCGTCAGGGCGTAATCGCCCTGGGCCTGCACCTGGCGCACATAGCCGAGGCGCCCCAGCTCCTGCAGCGTGCGATGCACGCCGCTGACGGGCTGGTCGGTCGCCGATGCGATGGCCGAGACAGGCAGCCCGGTCGGGTGATCGACAAGGAGTTCGATGATGGCGAGGGATTTTTCGAGGACGCTGCTCATGGACCGCTTCCGTTGTTGAATACGGTTCCACTAACTCCATCCAGAGGCGAAAGGTCAACCGAAACCGCATGTCCGGTTGCCGCCGCCTTGCCGATTGCATCGAGCACGATGAGGTTTGCCGTCGCATCCCTCGCCGAGACGAGCGGTGCGCCGCCTTCACGGATCAGGTCTGCGAAATGGGCAAGCTGGGCCTCGTAGGGATCGGCGGCGTCGATGGCGAGCTTCGTCGGCTGCAGCTTGCGCGTCCAGTCCGGTTCGCCTTCCGGTTCCCACAGCGTCAGGTCCGGCAGGGAAAGGCCCGCGCGGCTGCCGGCATAATGATGTGCGGTCACGGGATGGGCGGGAAAGCGCACCATGTTTTCACCGGCTGACAGGTCCCAGGCCCAGGGGCCGGTCGCCGCATCCGAGATGCACAGCGTCGCAAGCCCGCCGCCGGCAAAGCTCAGGCAGACGGCGGCCGTATCCTCGACGGCAAAGCCCCGGCGCCCATTGCTGGCGATTGCCTGAACTGTGGATATCTCGCCGAAAAAGTGACGAAGAAGGTCGATCTCATGCACGAGATTGATGAGAAGCGGGCCGCCTGCGCCCGGCGCCCGGCGCCATGCGGCCTCGAAATATGATGCGGGTTTCGCCAGCGAGCAGGTCACCGTCGCCATCACGAGATCGCCGATCCGGCCCGCCCGGATCGCTTCATGCGCCTTGCGGATGATCGGATTGTGCCGCCGGTGATGGCCGACGAGCAGCGGAACGCCGGTCTCCCCGGCAATGGCGATCAGGCGAAGTGCGGAAGCCAGGCTTTCCGCGACGGGCTTCTCCAGAAGCACGGGCATTCCGGCCCGCAACAGCGCTTCCGATACCGGAAGATGGGTCTCGTTGGGGGTTGCGACGATGGCCGCCTGAGCTGCCCCCGAATCGATCAGCGCCGCCGCATTCGGGAATACCGGCAGGCCGAGAGAGGTCGCAAGGCTTGCGCCCGAGGGCATCGGATCGACGATCGCCGACAGGCGCAAGCCCGGCATGCGGGCCAGCGTATCGATGTGTGTACGGCCGATTGCACCTGCGCCGATGACGGCGATGTCGATTGTCTGCGGCATGTGATCCTCCCCGATCCTGCTTCGAGGGATAGCAGACGAAAAAAGAAAATGGAAATGATTTTTATTGTTGAATCATTTTCCACTTTTTGCAATTGTCAGATCCAGAACGGCAGTTGTTTGGGATCTCGGGGAGGAGAACCGCATGCGAAAAGCGTTGGCTGAGGTCGGGCAGGCCTATGATGTAGTCGTGCTCGGTGCAGGCGCAGGCGGCATGTCCGCCGCCGTCTTTGCAGCGCTGGAGGGCATGCGTGTCCTGCTGGTCGAGCGGACGGAATATCTCGGCGGCACGTCGGCCTTTTCCGCCGCGACCACATGGATACCGCTTACCCGCCATTCCCGCGCCATCGGTGCCGACGACAGCCGCGAGAAGGTTTCCGGCTTTCTCGACCGCGCGGTCGGGAACCGCAGTCCGAAGGCGCTGAGGGAGGCGTTTCTTGCGGCCGGACCCGAGGTGGTGGAAACGCTGGAAAACAAAACGGACGTTCATTTCCGCCCTCGCCCCTTCCATCCTGACTATCTTTATGAGCTGGAAGGCGCGACGTCTTTCGGCCGGGCGCTGGAGCCCACGCCCTTCGAGGCAGGCGAGCTTGGGGCCGATCTCGCTCTCATTCGCCCGCCGATCCCGGAATTCACCATTCTCGGCGGCATGATGATCGACCGCGACGATATCGGCCACCTGATGAAGATGGGCAAGTCGCTGAAATCCGCCGTCTACTCGGCGCGACTGATCGGCCGCTACTATCTCGGCAAGATGCGCCATGGCCGCGATCCCCGCCTGCTCATGGGCAATGCCCTGATCGGCCGGATGCTGCTGACCGCCAACAAGCTCGGCGTCGATATCCTGACCGAAACGGAAACGACGGCTTTCGCCACGGACAAGAATGGCGTGACGGGCGTGACCCTGCGTCAGAAGGGTATCGACAAGCGGATCACGGTCATGGGCGGCGTCGTGCTCGCCTCCGGCGGCTTTTCGCGCCATCCGAAGATGCGGGCGGAAAAGCTGCCGCATCCGGCACCCGAATTCAGCCCGTCAGCTCCCGGCCATACGGGCGCGCTGCACGATCTCGCCTTTGCCGCCGGCGCTCACCATGGAACCACATCGGCCCAGCCCTGCTTCTGGGCGCCGGTGTCGCACCGTCGTCGCCCCGATGGCTCGATGGCGGTCTTCCCGCACTTCGTCTTCGACCGGTCCAAGCCGGGCATCATTTCGGTGGGACGCGACGGCCGGCGCTTCGTCAACGAAAGCACCAGCTATCACCTGTTCGTCTCGGCCATGTATGCGGCCAACAAGGACGGCAGCCATGTGCCGACCTATCTGATCGCCGATGCAAAAGCGCTGAAGACCTATGGCATGGGCATGATCCGGCCGGGCGGCGCCAACATCAAGCCATACCTTGCCGATGGCTACCTGACGGAAGGCGCAACGCTCGACGAACTCGCCCGCAAGCTCGGCATCGATGCGAATGGCCTGAAAGACAGCGTCTCCCGCATGAACGCCTATGCGAAGACCGGCATCGACGCCGATTTCGCCCGCGGCACGACCGTTTATGAAAAGGCGAACGGCGACCCGACCCATGGACCGAACCCGACGCTCGGCGCGCTGGAAACGGCACCCTATTATGCCGTGAAGCTGTGGCCCGGCGATATCGGCTCGGCGATGGGCCTGGTGGGCGACGAGAACGCCCGTCTTCTGAGGGAAGACAGCTCCGTCATCGAAGGGCTCTATGCCTGCGGCAACGATCTGCAGTCGATCATGGGCGGCGTCTATCCCGGTCCCGGCATCACCGTCGGCCCGGCCATCGTTTTCGGCGCCATCGCGGCCCGCCATGCGGCACAGCGCGCAGCGGCGGCCCGTCGGGGAGAAACTGGCCGGGGAGAAGCGGCATGAGCCGGATCCTCGTTACCGGCGGCGCGGGCTTCGTCGGCCTTCGCACGGTCGCGGCGCTGCTGAAGGCCGGCCATCAGGTGCGGATCTTCGATCTTGCGCCGCGCCCCGAGCTTCTGCCGCTCGCGGCCAATGTCGAGATCGTCTTCGGCGACATCACCGATGCGGCTGCCGTTTGCGCGGCGGCGAAACAGTGCAGCGGTATCGTCCATCTCGTCGGCCTGATGACGGTCGATTGCGCCCGCGATCCGGCACTTGCCACGCGGGTCAATCTGATCGGCAGCATCAATGTCTTCGAGGCGGCGAAAGCGGCCCGGCTGCCGGTCGCCTATCTCAGCACGGCCGGTGTTTTCGGCCCGCAGGATGCCGTCCATCCGCGACCGATGACCGTCTATGGCGCGACCAAGCTCGCCATCGAGGGCGTGGCGCGGGCCTGGCATATGGATTACGGCGTGCCGAGCCTTGGGCTTCGCCCCTATATCGTCTACGGCCCCGGCATCAGCGCCGGCATTGCCGCGGGGCCGTCGATTGCGATCGCCGCGTCAGTGGCCGGAAAACCGGCGGAAATCCGCTTTTCCGGCCGGGTCGGCTTCGTCCATGTGGACGATGTGGCGCGCATGCTGACGGCCGCCATGACCCAGCCGTTGGAAGGCGCGACCGTTCTGACCATGGCCGGCGATACCGCCGAGATGGGCGATTTCGTCAGCGAGCTTGCCCGCCAGTCCGGCTGGAACGGCATCACCGTCAGCGGCAAGCCGCTGCGCATCCCGGCAGATCTCGCTTCCGATCCGGTGCCGGCCTTCCTCGGCGCGCAGCCCTCGACAGGAATTGCCGCCGGCATTGCGCAAACGCTGGCCGAGCTTTCGGCGAGGGCCGTTCAATGAAGAGTCCAATGTTTCGGACCCATCATCCATTTCCCGGTCGTAAGGACCGTGGTTTTTTCTGCAATCGGAGTGGCCGGGCAAGCGTTGGCCCGTGCCTTGGGAGGAAAGCATGACGCAGCAGTTGAAGGTCGATGGAGAGACCCGGATCTTTCCGATCATCGGCCATCCCATCGGACAGGTGAAATCGCCGGCATCCCTGAGCGGCATCATGGCGGACAGGGGTTTCAACGGCATGGTCGTGCCGGTCGATATCCTGCCGGAAGACCTGCCGGGCTGGCTGGCGCAGGCGAAGTCCATGCGCAATGTCGATGGCATCATCGTCACGGTTCCCCACAAGGTCTCCTGCCTTGCCTTCTGCGCCCGCGTTTCGGCTCGCGCCAGGGCATCGGGCGCCGTCAACATCATGATCCGCGACGGCAATGAGTGGATTGGCGACGCGACCGACGGCCATGGCTATCTCGATGGCATCGCAGCGGAAGGCTTCGACGTTTCCGGCAAGCCGGCGCTGCTGGTCGGTGCGGGCGGGGCGGGTTCCGCCATCGCTTACGAAATTCTCGCACGCGGCGCATCCGAGCTTGCGCTCCACGATATCGATGCGGCCAAGCGCGATGCGCTTCTTGCCCGGTTGAACGAGGCTTTTCCGGGCAAGGCGCGAGCGGGCAGCACGGATCCGCGCGGCTTTGCGCTGGTCGCCAATGCGACGCCGCTCGGCATGCGCGAAGGCGATCCCCTGCCCGTCCAGACGGAGTTCCTGACATCGGAGCAGTTCGTTGCCGATGTGGTGACGCGCCCCGCCGTGCCGCCGCTGATCGCCGCCGCACGCGCTGCCGGCTGCGGCACCATGCCGGGGTCGGGCATGTTCAACGCCCAGGCCGTCCTGCTCGCGGAACTGCTGATGGGCGTGCGTTCGATCGAGGCATGATGGACCTGCTGCCGATGCGGCGTTCGCATCGGTGGACAGGATTTGAAAGAAATCGCCCGCCCCGGGAGGAGTTCGGGGCTGCGTTCCGGGAAGCCGTCATGAGGACCGCCATCGGATTTTTGATAGGATCATTCACGGGAGGAAGATGATGATCAGGAAACTGCTTTCTACAGCCGCAATTATTGTGGCCTGCACCGCCGCACCGGCGCTCGCCGAACTGAAGGTCGGCTCGATCGTGGAGCTGTCCGGGCCGGGCGCCGCCGCCGGCACCAATTTCCGCGACGGCGTGAAGATGGGCTTCGAGGAGATCAATGCCGCCGGCGGCATTCTCAAGGAGCCGGTGAAGATCATCGAATATGACAGCCAGACCGATCCGCAGGTCTCCCGCGCCATGGTGCAGAAGGCGATCGACGATGAAGTCTATGCCATCATGGGCACGGTGTTTTCGTCATCGACCGTGGTGAACATGATGGTTGCCAAGCAGTATGGCATTCCGCAGTTCACCGGCTCGGAAGCCCCCTCGATCACCGCCAAGGGCAACCCCTACATCTTCCGCACCGCTTTCGGCTCCCAGAAGGGCGTGCCGAAGCTCGTCAAATACATGGTCGAGAAAATGGGCGTGAAGAAGGTCGGCGTGGCCTGGGCCAATACCGAATTCGGCAAGGGCGGCCATCAGGCCTTCCTCGATGAAGCAAAGAAAGCCGGTCTGGAAATCGTCGTCGACGTGCCTTCCGAACAGGCGCAGGCCGATTTCTCCGCCGACGTGCTGAAGCTGAAGAACTCCGGCGCCGAAGCCTTCTTCGTCTATTACACCGAGGAAGAATGCGCCCGCTTCCTGCGCGAAGCCCGCAAGCAGGGTCTCGACAAGCCGCTGGTCGGCGAAACCACGCTGATCGGACATAAGGTGATCGAGCTTGCCGGCGATGCTGCCAACGGCGCCATGGGCCATGTCGGCCTGACGCCCGATGCCGATATTCCGGGCCTCAAGGAGATGGTCGAACGCTTCAAGACCGAGTTCAAGTACACGCCTGACCATAACGCCATCAAGGGCTATACCGCCGCCTGGACGCTCAAATACGCCACCGAACTGGTCGGCAGCCCCGATAGCAAGGCCATTGCCGAAAAGCTGCATGGCCTGACGCTGAAGGCTTCCGAATATCCCGGCGTTCTCATGGACGTGAGCTGGGACGAGACCGGCGAAATGTCCCGCGAGAGCTTCTTCGTGAAGGTGGAGAACGGCAAGCAGGTTGTTGACGCGATCCTGCCTCCGAACTGATCCGGGTGCCCGAACTGAACCGGGTGAATGAACCCCTGCCGGCGGTTTTTGCCGCCGGCTTTTATCCAGACGCTTTCACAAAGCCGACCACCAGCCCTTGAGGACGAACCCATGGCCGAGCTTATCCAGATTCTCATCTCCGGCCTTGCCGCCGGTTCCATCTATGCGCTGGCCGCGGTCGGTTTCACGCTGCTTTGGCAGGCGTCGCAAACCATCAACTTCGCCCAGGGCGAGTTCGTCATGCTGCCGGCCTTCTTCGTGCTGGTCGGCATGACCGTCTTCGGCCTGCCGCTATGGCCCTCGGTCTTTCTGGCGCTGGCGTTGTCGCTCCTGATCCTCGGCGTGGCCTTCAAGCGGCTGATCGTCGAGCCGATGCTGCCGCATGGCACGCTGCCGCTGGTCATCGCCACCATCGCGCTCGGCCTGCTGATGAAGGAAAGCGTCAAGGAATTCTACGGCGCCACCGCCCAGCCCTTTCCGGCGGTCTTCCCGCAGACGGTCTATCACGTCGCAGGCGCCAGCGTATCCGTTCAGGACATCGGCAACCTCGTCGTTTCCATGCTGGCCATCGGCGGGCTGCAGCTCTTCCTCAACCGCACCCGCACCGGGCGCTGCATGCAGGCGAGCGCCCAGAACCCGGCGGTCGCCCAGATCCTCGGCGTCAACGTCAAGCGCATGGTGCTCTATACCTTCCTCATCAACGCGACGCTCGCCACCATCGCCTCGGTGCTGATCTCGCCGATCTATCTCGCCAAGTTCTCCAATGGCGAGACGCTCGGCCTCGTCGCCTTCATCGCGGCCATCGTCGGCGGCTTCAACCAGATCCGCGGCGCGCTGGTCGGCGGCCTGCTGATCGGGGTGATCGACAACTTCTCCGCCGTCTACATCTCGGCGGAATACCGCTCGGCCATGCCGCTTATCCTGCTCATCGCCATCATCCTGCTGCGCCCGCAGGGCCTGCTCGGCACCCCGGAAGGGAGAACCGTATGACCCGCCTTCAACCCGTCCTTCTCGTCCTCGGCATCGCGGCGCTTCTCGTCGCCCCCATCGGCCAGGGCAACTACATCGTCTACACGCTCTGCTCGTGGCTGTTGTTCTCCATCGCCGCCATGGGGCTCAACCTGACGCTCGGCTATGCCGGTCAGGTCAGTCTCGCACAGGCGGCCTTCATGGGCATCGGCGCCTACATCACCTCGCTGATGACGCTTGCCGGCATCCACTGGGGCCTTGCCGTTATCGTCTCGATTGCCGCAAGCTTCGTCGTCGGCCTGGTGCTCGGCTATCCGGCGCTGCGCGTGCAGCACCACTTCCTCGCTTTCGTGACGCTCGCCTTCAACACGCTGCTGTTCCTCGTGCTGCGCAACGAGGAGGAGATCACCGGCGGTTCGTTCGGGCTTTCGGGCATGGAGCGTCCGTCCTTCTTCGGCTTCTCCACCGACAGCAACATGGCCTTCTACTACTTCTCGCTGGCCTGTTTCCTCGTGGCGGCCTTCGTCCTGTGGTGGATCCTGCGCTCGCCCTGGGGCCGCGCCTTCAAGGCACTCAGGGAAAACCCGATCCGGGCCGAAAGCCTCGGCCTCAAGATCCGCCGCCAGACGCTGCTCGCCTTCGCCATCGGTTCGGCCTTCGGCGGTCTGGCCGGCGCGCTGCAGGCGCCGCTGGTGCAGTTCATCGAACCCGGCAGCTTCGCCCTCATCCATTCGCTGAAGCTTCTGCTGATGGTGGTGGTCGGCGGCTCCGGCTTCTTCTTCGGGCCGATGCTCGGTGCCGCCGTGGTCATCCTGCTGCCGGAAGTGCTGCGCTTCACTGAGGGCTATTACCTCATCATCTACGCGGCCATGGTGATCGTGCTGATGGTCTATTCGCCGAACGGCCTCATCGGTCTCGGCCAGAGGATCGCGGAAAAGCTGAAGCCGAGGCATGAGGCCCGCCGCGACCTGCAACAGGGGGTACAGCTGTGAACATGAACGCACCCATCCTCTCCGTCCACAACATCTCCAAGCGCTTCGGCGGCATCCGCGCCGTCAACGGGGTGAGCTTCGAGGTTCAGAAGGGCGAGATCCTCGGCCTGATCGGGCCGAACGGCTCCGGCAAGTCGACCCTGTTCAACTGCATCCTCGGTCAGCTGCGCCCGAGCGAGGGCCACTGCGAGATCAACGGCAAGTCCACCGACGGCGTGCGCCCGGCGGACCTGTCGCTGATGGGCGTCGGCCGCACCTTCCAGCAGCTTTCGGTCTTTCCGAAGATGAGCGTTCTCGACAACGTCATCCTTGCCGGCCAGGAGCATGAAGGTTCGATGCTCTCGCGCCTGTTCGGCAAGCCGGATGCCGGCCTCACCGAAAAGGCCGAGCAGCTGATCGAGTTCTTCCGCCTGACGCCCTACCGCGACACGGCGGCGGGCTCGCTGTCCTACGGCCAGCAGAAGCTGGTGGATGCGGCGATGGCCTTCATGGCCGGCCCCGGCATCGTGCTTCTCGACGAGCCGGCGGGGGGCGTGAACCTGACCATGCTCGGGCATCTGAAGGAGCGGCTGATCACCTACAACCGCGAGCACGGCACGACCTTCGTGGTCATCGAGCACAATATGGAGTTCGTCATGTCGCTCTGCACGCGCATCATCGTGCTGGCGCAGGGCGAGGTTATCGCCGAGGGGACACCGGACGAGATCCGGTCGAACCAGATGGTCATCGACGCTTATCTTGGAGGCTGACATGCTGGAGATGAAGAAAGTCACCGGCGGCTACGGCCGCATCACCATCCTCAACGGAACGTCCTTCACCATTCCCAAGGCGTCGATCACCACGGTGATCGGCCCGAACGGCGCCGGCAAGTCGACGGTGTTCAAGGCGATCTTCGGGCTTCTGAGCATCCATTCGGGAGAGATCCTGCTGGATGGCGAGGACGTCACCCGCAAGTCTCCGGCGGAGATGATCGCCCGCGGCGTCACCTACGTGCCGCAGGGCCGCAACGTGGTGCCGCAGCTTTCGGTGCTGCACAACCTCGAGCTCGGCGGCATCACGTCGAAGGACCAGGCCCGGGTGAAGCGGCGCATGGAAGAGGTGATGGACCAGTTTCCGATGCTGCGCCAGCGCAAGGACCAGAAGGCGATCGAGCTTTCCGGCGGCCAGCAGAAGCAGCTCGAGATCGCCCGCGCGCTGCTGCTCGATCCCAAGCTGATCCTGATCGACGAACCCTCGATCGGCCTGTCGCCCAATCTGGTGCAGGAGGTGTTCCAGACGTTGATCCGCCTGCGCGATCAGGGCGTGACCATCCTGATGGTCGAGCAGAACGCCAAGGCGGCGCTTGCCATGTCCGATTACGGCCTCGTCCTCGAACTCGGCCAGACCCGCATGTTCGACAAGGCCGATACCCTCCTCAAGGACCCCCGCGTCGGCCAACTCTTCCTCGGCGGCCACATCGAGGACGCCGCCTGAGGCCACGACCGCAATTCCTCCCAGGGTGCAATGCGAAAGGCCCGGTGAAACATTCCCCGGGCCTCTTCCGTCTCTCCCGACGTCATCCTCGGCCTCGTGCCGAGGATCTACATACGTCAATAGAAACAATCGTTTGCAGATGCTCGATACAGGCCCGAGCATGACGGTGGCGGGGTTGTCCACCTTTGTCATGAAACGATCAGGCCCGGTGCACGCCCAGGCCTGATCGTTTCATCGCACTCGACTTTGGAGCATTGGTTTCACGCAATTCCGGACGCAAAACCGGTTCCCGCTTTTGCTGGAATTGCTCTAACCCCTGACTTGGTGCCTCGGGCTTCACCCCCTCTGTCCTGCCGGACATCTCCCCCTCAAGGGGGGAGATCCGTCGGGATGCTGCCAGAAATCCCTCTCTAATTCCGGTGCGAAGGCAATAAGGCAGATGTTGCATGGCTGCTATCGTCGAGGCTGGAGGGGAACGAAAAGTTTGCCACTTGCTGATCTCCCCCCTTGAGGGGGAGATGTCCGGCAGGACAGAGGGGGGTGCGCTTTGCCGATCGCTCAAACCACCGAGGCATCCCCAAAATCGCCGAAGGCGGTCCAACCGCCATCGACCGGCAGCACGATGCCGGTGATGCCGGAGGCCTCAGGCGATGCCAGAAAGACGATGGCGGCAGCGACTTCCTCGGCGGCGATCAGCCGGCCGATCGGGGTGCGCCGGCGGATGGTCGGCAGATCGACGCGGCCGGCATCGGCCAGCTTCTTCACCAGCGCGGTTTCCACGAAGGCCGGTGCGACGGCGTTGACCCGCACGCCCTTGCCCGCCCATTCGCAGGCCATGGCCCGCGTCATGGCGACGACGCCCGCCTTGGCCGCGCCATAGGCGTTGCGCTTCGGCAATCCGGTGAGGCCGGCGATGGAGGAGAGGTTGACGATCGCTCCGCTGCCCCGCGCCACCATGCCCTTCGCCACCTCCCGCGACATGACGAAGGTTCCGGCAAGGTGCACGTCCAGCACCTTGCGGAACGCATCGAGCCCTTGCTCCAGCGTCGGCAGATGGCTGTCGCCGATGCCGGCATTGTTGACCAGAACATCGAAGGCGGCGGAGGCCGCCACCTCCGCCGCCCGCGCCTCGTCGGTGATATCACACGCCACCCCGCGATGGACAGAACCGAGTTCGGCGGCGCGCTCCACGGCCTTTTCACCGTCGAGATCGGCAATCGTTACCCGATAGCCGGCCTCGGCAAGCTTGAGCGCCGTGGCAAAGCCGATGCCGTCGGCGCCTCCGGTGACCAGCGCCTCACGCATAGCCCGGCCTCGGCACGAGCGCCATCAGGGACTGGGTCAGTCCGCCATCGACCACCACATCCTGACCCGTCACGTAGGATGCGCGCGGCGAGGCGAGGAACAACGCCACATCCGCCATGTCGTCGGGTGTGGCGATGCGGCGCAGCGGCACCATGGCCTCGCGCCTCTCCCTGGTTTCTGCGTCGGCATAGAAGGCTTCCGAAAGCGGGGTGCGGACCAGGCCGGGGCTCAAGGTATTGGACCTCACGCCCTTCGGACCCCATTCATAGGCAAGCTGGCGCGACAGCATCAGGATCGCCGCCTTGGATGCGGAATAGGCACCGCTTGCCGGCTGCGGCTCGCTGCCGGCGACGCTCGCGACATGAACCAGCGCTCCGGAGCCCCGCGCCACCATTCCCTTGCCGAAGGCCTGTGCCGCCAGCATGTAGCCGGTGAGGTTGACCGACAGCATCATCGACCAGTCTTCAACCGACACGCTGTCGAGCGAGCCGGGACGCAGCACGCCGGCATTGTTGACGAGGATGTCCGCGCCGCCTTGCATATTCACCCGGCCGGCCGCCGCCTCGATCTCCTCCGGCCGCGACAGGTCGCAGGCGAGAGCAAGGGCGTCGTTGCCCAGTTCGGCGGCAAGCGGCTGCGTGCGGTCAAGACTGCGGTCGACCAGTACGATACGTGCGCCCTGCCCGGCAAAGGCGCGGGCAAGCGCCTGACCTATGCCGCCGCCGGCCCCGGTGATGACGGCGGTCTTCCCCTCCAGTCCAAGCCAGTTCACGATGCTTTCTCCCTGTTGTCTGTTTTGCTTTCCGTTTCCTGTGCGACGCCGGCGAGATGACGTCCGGTGATCCAGCCGAAGGTCATGGCGGGGCCGAGCGTGATGCCGGCGCCGGGGTAGTTTCCGCCCATGATCGAGGCTCGATCGTTGCCGACGGCAAAGAGGCCGGGGATGACGGCGCCCTGCCGGTCGAGCACTTCGCCCGGAACGGTCGTCTTCAACCCGTCGAAGGTGCCGAGATCGCCCATCTCCATGCGCACAGCATAGAACGGTCCCTGCTCCACCGGTGCCACCGCCGGATTGGGCTTGTGGTCCGGGTCCGCCAGATAGCGGTTGAACGAGGTCTCGCCGCGATGGAAGGCCTCGTCGCGGCCCTCGCGCGCGCCACGATTGAAGGTCGAGACGGTGTCCTCCAGTCCTTGTGCGTCGATGCCGCAGGCGCGTGCCAGTTCGGCAAGGGTTCTTCCTTTCTTCAGGTAGCCGCTGCGCAGCCACAGCCAGAGCGGCATGGGAGCCGGCTTGGCATGGCCGAGACCGTATTTGCGGATGGTGCGGTGGTCGCAGATCAGCCACGCCGCCGCCTCGCCGGAGGCAACCATGGCCGCGCCGACATCGTGGTAGCTCTCGCTCTCGTTGGTAAAGCGCCGGCCGTTCGAAAGCACGGCGATCATGCCGGGCTTGTAGCGGTCCAGCAGGTGCGGAAAGACACCCTTGCCCGGCACCCGGCTAACCGGCATCCAGGCCGCGGGCTGCGGATATTCGGCATCGAAGGCTCCGCCCGCCTCCTCCCCGAGCCTTATGCCGTCGCCGGTGATGGCTTCCGGCACCGGCGAGAAATGCCCGCCGCCGGCCTTCAGATGGGCGTAGGCCTCCGCCCGGCGCGCGAGGTCATGGGCATAGCCGCCGCAGGCCAGCACGACGCCACGCCGCGCGGTGATGCGCCCCGGGTTCTTTCCGCCGACATCGACGCCGACGACGCGGCCGTCCTGCTTGACGAGATGCAGGGCGGGGGTTTCGGTCAGGATCGGAATGCCGAGATCGAGGCAGCTCTTTGCCAGACGGGCGGCAAGCGCATTGCCGCTGGTGACCTGCACGCCCCGGCCGTGGCGAACCACCTCGCCGGCATGGGCGACCAGCCGTTTCAGCACATAGGCGAAGGATACAGGCGACTTCGTGGCATTGAAGAAGTGCTTGATGTCGGCATTCGAGGAATTGAACATCATGCCCATGAAGGTGATGGTCGAAAGCGGCGGCCTCAGCCGTTTCAGGTCCGCACCGAGAGCACTGGTGTCGAAGGGTGCTGCAAGCACCGAGCGCCCGACATCCACGCCGCCATCCATCGTCGGATGATAGTCCGGATAAAGCGTCGGCACGAACTTGACCGACGTCTCCTTTTCGAACCAGTCGAGCATGCGCGGCCCTTCGGTCAGATAGGCGTCGACGGCCTCCGGCTGGAACCAGTTTCCCGTCTCCGCCGCCATGTAGCGGCGCGCGGCCTCGCGGGTATCGCCGGGATTGTTCGTCTTGCCGTGACGGTTGCCGGGTATCCACAACACGCCGCCGGAAAAGGCGGTGGTGCCGCCGAAGACGGCTTCCTTCTCGATGACGATGACCGACAGTCCGTATTTTCTGGCGGTGATCGCCGTGGCGAGCCCTCCCGCGCCGGATCCGACCACTAGCACGTCGCAGACGCGCCCCTCGCTTGCCCGTTCCATGATTTCCTCCCGTTTCCTGCACTCCACGGGGAAATTGCTACGCGCGGGGAGAGGCGGGACCAATGGACGCTGCCGCGCAATTGTTGCACAATTCCCGTCGCGCATTTGAGGGAGGAAAAATGGGCGTCGAAGCCACTGCGAGCATTCCGCACTACTATCTCTATGGAGATCAGGGCGCGGATGTCGAACTCGACCTGTTGAACATCGAGATCATCCGGGAGCGAAGCGGTCCGAACGATTGGAGAATTCGTCCGCATGCGCATCCTGACCACATGCAGGTTCTGCTGGTGCGCGAGGGCGGCGGCACCATCCGCATGGAGGAGCTTTCGCTGACGATCCCCGTATCAGGGGTTCTGGTCATCCCGGCCGGCATCGTCCATCAGATCGACTTCAATCCCGGCACCGACGGCTTCGTGGTCACCGCCGCCCTCGGCTGCCTGAAGGCGGCAGCGGCGAGTGACCCAAGGCTCCTCGATGCCGCCAGTCGCCCGGCCGTCTATTCGCTGGAAGGAACCGGCGTCAACATCGCCGCCGTCACCGACACCTTCTACTGGCTGCACCGGGAATATGTCTGGTCGGCCCCCGGCCGTCGCACGGCCATCCTCGCGCAGTTCATGCGGATACTGGTGGTGGTCCTGCGGCTCAGCATCACGCAGGAAGACCCCCGCATCATCGCGCCCGACCGGGATTACGATCTCCTCGCCCGCTATCGGGCGCTTCTGGAAGAGCATTTCCGCATCGAGCGCTCACCGGCCTTTTATGCCGATGCTCTCGCCGTCACGCCGGCGCGGCTCAACGCCGCCTGCAAGAACCGGGCGGGCAAGACGGCCTCCGACCTGCTCTACGAGCGCGTCACCATCGAGGCCAAGCGCTATCTGGTCTATACTGAAAGCAGCGTGGCGCAGGTGGCCCATATGACGGGCTTCGACGATCCCGCCTATTTCAACCGTTTCTTTACACGGCAGGTCGGCATATCGCCCGGCGCCTATCGCAAGCAGGTGGCGGGCAGCCACGAGTAGAGACGTCGATCGTCCATGTTTTGCGACGGACGATCCATTTCATCGCAAGGCCTCCTGAACCAGTCTTCAATGCATGTTGCGCTCCAATGGCCATTGGAGCGCGATGCCGTAGGCATGGAGGGCACATGATTCACGAATGGCGGAGCTACCGGCTGAAACCCGGTGCGGCGATACCCTATCTCGAACTGCTGGCCGATCACGGGCTTCCATTCGTGAGCCGGCATCTGCCGCTGGTCGGTTACTGGCTTGCGGAAACCGGGCCGCTGAATGTGATCCATCATCTCTGGAGCTATGCGGACTGGGCCGAGCGCGAGGCCTGTCGCGCGGCGCTGGCCGGGGAAGACCAGTGGGTGAAGGGCTTCATTCCCAAGGCCTTCGCGCTGGTCGAAGAACAGCAGAACCGCATGCTGCGCCTTTCCTCCGGCTCCGGACTTTTCCAAAAGGCGCTCGGGCAAAGACGGGAGCCGCTGCCGGCGCGCGAAGGCGGATCGCCGCTTTTCGCCGGGGAATGCGCGGTGATCGTCAATGGCGAGACCGATGGTGAAAGCATTGCGGTCTTTCAGCCTGTCTCGGGCGGGCCATGCCAGCCGCTCTCGCTTCTGCCCCGCACGCCCGATCCGCTGGCGGTCGAATGCACCGGCGGCTCCTGCCCAACCGTTCTGCGGCCACTGGCTTTTTCCCGGTTGTAGAAGAGGCAGCCTCTTATTCGGTATCCGTGATGTTGCACGTTTCGTGAATTGACATGCATGATTGTGTACGGTAATTCACAATCATGAACAATCACCTTCCCCTATCCCGGCGCGATGCCATCGAAGCGCGGCTTGCTCTTGGGCAGCAGGTTTCTGCGGCGGCACTCGCCGAAGAGTTCGATGTTTCCGAAGATGCGATCCGCCGCGACCTGAGAACGCTGGCGGCGGAAGGCAAGTGCCGCCGGGTCTATGGCGGCGCTCTGCCGCTCGCGCCGACCGGGCGTCCGATGGCTGTGCGCGTGGGCGAAGGTTCGGTCCGTAAAGGCCAGCTTGCAAAGGTCGCGGCCGCCATGGTCCGGCCGGGAGAGCTTGTCTTCCTCGACAGCGGCAGCACCAATCTCGCGATCGTGGATTGCCTCGGCCCGGATCTCGGCCTGACCGTCGCCACCAATTCCATCGACATCGCCGGCGCTGTCGCCAAGAGAGACGATATCGAGCTTCTGCTGATCGGTGGCGCGGTCAATCGCCATGTCGGGGGCAGTGTCGATACTTCCGCGATTTCAGCCGTCGGCCTGCTCAACATCGATCGCTGCTTCATCGGCGCCTGCGCGGTTTCACCGACAACCGGCATGAGCGTGCATGATCATGCAGACGCAGCTTTCAAGCGCGCCCTGATAAAAAACAGCGCGACATGCGCGGTTCTCGCCACATCCGAGAAGTTTCAGCAAAGCGCTCCCTACCGCATCGCCACGGCGTCGGACATCGAGGTTCTCATCGTGGAGAACGATCTTGCCGCCACTGAGGCGGAGCGATTGGTGAATGCGGGCTTCAATCTCGTGAGAGCCGAACCCGCTGCAAAGACAAACTAAGATCAAGGCTCAATCAGGACAGGTGTTTTGACCCTGATCTTACCCCAAGGAAACGACATGCTTTCTGCAGATCGGCCGGCGACCCGGCTGGCGACACGCCTTGCTTTTCTAGTGGCCGGGTTCGGTCTTGCCTGCTGGGCGCCGCTCGTGCCCTTCGCCAAGGAACGGCTGGGTGTCGATGACGGCGTTCTCGGCGTCCTGCTTCTCTGTCTCGGCCTTGGGTCGGTGGCGGCGATGCTTGCGACCGGCGTGCTGAACGCGCGTTTCGGCAGCAAGCCGATCATCATTACAGGCGGTCTTGGAATGGCGGTCGTCCTGCCGGTTCTCACGCTGGCCAGCACGCCGGTGACATTCGCCATCGCATTGGCGATTTTCGGCGGAACCCTCGGCTCCCTCGAGGTTGCGATGAACATTCATGCCGTGGAAGTCGAGAAGGCGGCGGTCCGCCCGCTGATGTCCGGCTTCCATGCCATGTTCAGCATTGGCGGCTTTGCCGGTTCGCTGCTGATGACCGTATTGCTTTCCGCCAATGCCGGGGCATTCACCGCGACCGTCATCTGTGCCGCAATGATGATCGCCGGAATTGTCGTGGCATGGCCTCGGCTTCTCGATACGGCACAGGCGGGGGATGCACCGCTGTTTGCGGTTCCGCGCGGGGCCGTCCTGCTGCTCGCCATTCTGGCTGCCATCGTCTTTCTGGTCGAAGGCGCTGTTCTCGACTGGAGCGCCCTGTTCCTGACATCCGGCGGCATCGTTCCCACCGAACAGGGCGGCATCGGCTATATCCTGTTCGCCATCGCCATGACGACCGCCCGGCTCACTGGAGACACCCTGACCGCAAGGCTTGGCGACCGGGCCACGCTGCTCTGGGGCGGGGCCGTTGCCATCGTCGGCTTCGTGATCGTTCTTGCCAGTCCGATCAGGCTTCTCGCCCTGAGCGGCTTCCTGCTGATCGGACTGGGCGCGGCCAACATCGTGCCGGTGCTGTTCCGCCGGGGCGGATCGCAAACCGTCATGCCGCCCGGACTGGCCGTGGCCGCGATTACCATGATCGGCTATGCCGGTGTCCTGCTCGGCCCGGCAAGCATCGGCTTCGTGGCAAATCACGTCGGCCTGCCGGGGGCCTTCTGGATGCTCGTTGGGCTGCTTTGCGTCGTTCCGCTCTGCGCCGGGCTTGCCACCCGCTCGAAACACTGAGAGGCACCATGCGTATCGCCCATTCCGCGCTGTGGACCAGAGACCTCGACGCCACCGCCGCCTTCTGGGAGCGCTACTTCGGGGCGACGGTGGGTGGACCCTATCGCAGCAAGAGGCGGGAAGGTTTCGTATCCCGCTTCGTCCACCTGCCCGGTGGGGCCGATGAGATCGAACTGATGACGCGGCCGTGGATCGGACGTGCCCCGGAAAACGAGCATGTCGGTTGGGATCACGTCGCCGTCTCGCTCGGCAGCAGGGAGGCCGTGGATGAACTTGCCCGGCGTTGCGGCGAAAATGGTTGTCTTGCCTCCGGTCCCCGCATGACCGGCGATGGCTTCTACGAAGCCGTGATCCTTATGCCGGACGGAACGCCCGTGGAGATCACGGAATAACGGCTTCGATCACGCCTGTTGATCGACAATCCGGTTCGTCACCCCCGGAAACGTTGCAATCTCCGTGTGGCGAAGGCTGGCGGTGGTCTCGGCCACCGCCAGCGCATTTTCGCGTTGCTGGAAATCCTCACACGTCAGGAGAACGGCAAATCCCGATCCCAATTGTTCGAAATTAGTTGAACCATTCGCCAGGGAGTGGCACATGGTTGGTTCGATAATATTCGAACCAACCTCATGCATCGCCGACAGGCCGCGGAACTTCGCCATGACGACAGCCAGCAGCATTTCCTACACCCGGCGACACGGTGCCGGCTTCGCGATCGCATCGCTCGGCAGCGGCCTGATGATGGCGAGCGCCAGCGCCCCTTCCCCCTTCTATCCGGTGCTGCAGCGGGAGATGGCGTTTTCCGATGTCACCATGACGGCGATCTTTGCGGTTTATGCGATCGTCCTGCTGTTCACCCTGCTGGTCGGCGGTTCCAGCTCCGACCATGTGGGCCGGCGGCCGATCCTGTCGCTGGCATTCGTGCTGCTGGCGCTATCGGCTCTCGTTTTCGAGGCCGCGACATCGCCGCTTGGCCTGATCGGCGCGCGAGCGCTTCAGGGCATTGCCTGCGCGTTTCTGCTTTCCACGCTGTCGGCCGCCATCGTCGATCTGGAGCCGCCCTCCCGGCAGGGGCTTGCCGCCGTCTGCAACTCGATCCTTCCGCTGGTCGGCCTTGCCGCGGGCGCGCTGGCTTCGGGCATCGTCATGGAGCATGCGAGCGCTCCGAAAATCGACGTCTTCGTCGCCATCACCGTCATCAGCCTCATTCTGGCCGCGGCTGTCTGGCTGCTGCCGGAAACATCCCCGCGGCATGAAGGCTTGCTTCAGGCCCTCATGCCGCGCCTTGGCGTACCCGTCGCCGCGCGTTCCGCCTTCTGGCAAAGCGCGCCCGCGATCATCGCGGGATGGGCGACCGGCGGTCTCTATCTGTCGCTCGGCGCGCCCATCGTCGCTGTTGTCTTCGGCATTCATAGCTATCTGATGCAGGGTGCGGTGGTGACGCTGATTTCCGGCACCGGCGCGCTCGCCTGTTTCATCGCCAGAACCCATCAGCCGCGCCGGATCATGCTTTATGGCACGTTCGCGCTCTCTGTCGGGACCGCCCTTACGCTGGCCGGGATCTGGATCGGCTCCCTCACCGTCTATCTTGTTGCGCTTGCATTTGCCGGAACGGGCTTCGGAACCTGCTTCTACGGCTCGCTTCGAACCATCGTGCCGCTGAGCCCGCCCGACGAGCGCGGCGAACTCTTCGCCTCGATCTTCACGCTGAGCTATCTGGCCTTCGGCCTGCCGGTCGTCTTTGCCGGTCTGGCGCTTCCCCATGCCGGACTACTCGCGACAGTCCTCGTCTACGGCACCACCATCGCGGTCATGGCGGCCATTGCCGGGCTATGGCGCAAATGCGGGTCGAATACCTGATTGGCGAGAGCGTGCGGCATCGCCGCGCATCGGCGCGTTCCCGCATTCCGGGCTAGGATGGCAAACTGTGTTCCATTATGGTTGAACGATGAACGATCAGACCGTCTCGTCACCCCTTGAGCTGCATCATCCCGAGCGCGAGGAACTCGTGCTGACGCAGGTGCTGTTTGCGCTGAGCGATCCGGGGCGGCTGGAGATCGTGCTGCAGCTGGCGACGGGTCCGCTGGAGATGGCCCATTGCCATCTGAACGATCCGTCCCTGCCAAAATCGACGAAATCTCATCTGATGAAGGTGCTGCGCGAAGCGGGCGTGATCCGCAACGAGCCCAAGGGGCGAGGCCGGGTGCTGAGCCTGCGGCGCGACGATCTCGACCATCGCTTTCCGGGTTTGCTCGACGCCGTCCTGAGGGCCGCCTCTTCCCCGGAGGCAAGCCCACACCGCCCTTCAGGGGCGTGAAACTGTCCACCCTTCGTCTCTCACGAGTTCCCAATGCAAGATGAAAAAGCCGGCGGGATGCCTGAAATGCATCCCGCCGGCTGTGATCTGGTGCCCGTGTCTGCTTACTCGGCCGCCATGGCGGTGGTCGGCTGCTGCACGGTTTCCTCTTCCCCAGCGCTGTCAGGGGTATCGGCATGCGCCTTGGGCTCGCGTCCGAAGAACAGCGCGTAGGCCGCCGGCAGCACGAGAACGGTCAGCACGGTCGCCACGAGAATGCCGCCCATCATCGCATAGGCGAGCGGCCCCCAGAAGACCCCGCGGGAAATCGGGATCAGCGCCAGGACGGCGGTCAGCGCCGTCAGCATGATCGGGCGGAAACGTCTCACGGCCGCGCCGACGATCGCTTCCTGCCGCGCCATGCCCGCCTTGATGTCCTGATCGATCTGGTCGATCAGGATGATCGAATTGCGGATGATGATGCCGAGCAGCGCGATGACGCCGAGGATGGCGACGAAGCCGAACGGTGCGCCGCTGATCAGCAACGCCGCCGCCGCACCGATGATGCCGAGCGGTCCCGTTGCCAGCACCAGCATGGCCTTGCCGAAATGCTGCAGCTGGGCCATCAGCAGCAACACGATGACAAGCAGCATGATCGGCGCCTTGGCGGCAATCGAGGCCTGGCTCTCGGCTGCGTCTTCCGCACCGCCCTGGATTTCGATGCTGTAACCGGCCGGCAGGCTGTCGCGCAGATCCTTCATGTCGGCATACATCTTCATGGCCACGTCATTCGGCTGCACGTCGTCGGGCAGGGTTGCCCTGACGGTGATCGTCGGCAGGCGGTTGCGCCGCCATTCGATGCCCTGTTCGAGCACCGGCTCGATCCTTGCGAGCTGCGAAACCGGCACGAAGCCGCCGAAATCCGTCGGCACGTAGACAGAGTTCACCGCGGAAAGCAGCGAGCGGGTATCGTCCTGCTCGCGCAGCACGATCGATACGGTTTCCTCGCCATCGCGGAAATTGTCGAGGGGAACGCCGCTCATCGCCGCCTGCAGCATCTGCCGGATGCGCTGGGAGGTTACGCCGAGCGCGCGGGCGCGATCCTGATCGATGACGAGCTTCATCGCGGTCACGGGTTCCAGCCAGTCGTCATGCACGGCGCTCAGCCGCGGATCGGCATTGAACCTTGCCTTCACCTCGTCGGCGATGCGGCGCACCTCCTGGCGATCCTGGCCCATGATGCGCATCTGCACGGGCCATCCGGTCGGGGGGCCAAGGAACAGCCGGTCGACCTTGCCGCGGATGGACGGAAAGTCCTCCGCCAGAATGTCGCGCAGCTTGACGATCAGCCTTTCGCGGGCCGGCTCGTCATTGGCCATGATGAGCATCTGGGCGAAGTTCGGATTGCGAAGCTGCTGGTCGAGCGGCAGGAAGAAGCGCGGCGCGCCTTCGCCGATATAGGTGGCGACGAACTTCTTGTCCGGATCGGGCATGATCCTGTCTTCCATCGCGCGCGCCTGCGTTTCTACTTCCTTGATGCTGGTTCCCTCGGGAAGCCAGAGATCGACAAGGATTTCGGGACGCGACGACTGCGGGAAGAAGTTCTGCGGAATGAACTGGAAGGCCCACAGGCTGGTGGCGAAGGTCACGAGCGTCATGGCGAGCACAATGACGCGGTGGTGAACGGCCCAGCCGACAGTCGAGCGCAGTCCGCGATAGAAGCGCGTGTCGAACACGTCGTGATGCTCGCCGGCATGGGCACGCTGCTTCAGGATCATGTGGCCGAGCCACGGCGTGAAATAGACCGCGACGAACCAGGATGTGACGAGCGCGATGCCAACGACGTAAAACAGCGAGCGCACGTATTCGCCGGCAGTCGATGCCGCGAAGCCGACGGGAATGAAGCCGGCGGTGGTGATCAGCGTTCCGGTCAACATGGGAAATGCGGTCGATGAATAGGCGAAGCTCGCCGCATCGATCTTGACCAGCCCTTCTTCGAGCTTTCTTTCCATCAGTTCGACGACGATCATCGCATCGTCGACCAGCAGGCCGAGCGCGATGATGAGCGCGCCGAGCGAGATGCGCTGAAGATCGATGCCGAGTTCGTACATGATGGCGAAGGTGGCCGCGAGAACCAGCGGAATGGTGATCGCGATGACGAGGCCCGACCGCCAGCCGATGGAGAGGAACGAGACCACGAGCACGATCGCCAGCGCCTCCATCAGCGCCTGCATGAATTCGCCGACGGCTTCCGTCACGACTTCCGGCTGGTTGGAGATCTGCTGGACGGACACGCCATACGGCAGGCTTTCCTCGAAGCGCTGGTAGGTTGCTTCCACCGCGTGGCCGACATCGGTCACCTTGAAGCCCTTGGCCATGACCACGCCGACCTGCACGCTGTCTGCGCCGTTGAAGCGGAACTTGCGCTGGTAGGGATCCTCAAGCCCGGCCGTGACAGTGGCGATGTCGCCGAGACGGGTGATCTGCCCGCCGGCATTGAGGCGCAGTTCGCGGATATCCTCCGCGCGCTTCACGTCGCCCTCGACCGAAATCCTGACCGAACGTATCCCTGTATCGACGGTGCCGGCGGCATCGACGTTGTTCTGGCCCTTGATGGCGCTCTGCAGGTCGAGGAGCGTCAGTCCGCGCTCGGCGAGCGCCTTCGAGGAGACGTCGATGAAGATCTTTTCCGGCTGGTCGCCGAGAATGACGGCCTTCTCCACGCCGGGCGTGGTCAGCAGCATGTCGCGCGCCTGGATGGCGATCTTCTTCAATTCGGGATAGGTGAAGCCATCGCCGCTGATCGAATGCAGCGTGATGTAGGTATCGCCGAATTCGTCGTTGAAATAGGGGCCGAGCAATCCATCGGGAAGCTCGCTGGAGATATCGCCGACCTTCTTGCGCACCTGATAGAAGGCGTCCGCCACGTCGGCGGCATTGGTGTCGCCCTTGACCTGCAGGGTGATGATCGCGCTGCCGGCGCGGGTGTAGGACTTCACCCAGTCCAGATGCGGCGTTTCCTGCAGCTTGCGTTCGATCTTGTTGACGACCTGGTCCTGCATTTCCTGAATGGAGGAACCGGGCCAGACGGCCTGCACGACCATGACGCGGAAGGTGAAATCCGGGTCTTCCTTCTGGCCCATGCGCATCAGGCCGAGAACCCCGGTAATCAGGATCAGGCCGAACAGGAAGCGGGCGATGCTGGGATGGCCGATGGCCCACCGCGACAGGTTGAAGGGGCGCTTTTCTTCGCTCGATGTCGTCATGACGATATTCCTTCCAGCCGGCCGGTTCAGCGAGCGACGTTCGAGGGTTGCAGAAGAGCGGATTGTTCCTGAGGCAGCTTCACCTTGAGATCGTCGCGCATGAACTGCGTGCCGGCCGCGACCACCAGATCGCCCGGCTTCACGCCGTTCGATACGTTGACGCCATCGGCGGTGAATTCCGCGATGCTGATTTCCCGCGCGCTGACCGTTGAGGTCTGCGGATCGACAACCCAGACGATCTTCTGCCCGTTCCTTTCGGCGAGCGCCGAAAGCGGCACGGCCAGGTAACCCCTGGTGTTTTCCCTTGCCGCTTCGATGGTGGCGGTCATGCCGAGAAGAACCCGGGCGTTGTCGGGAAGGCTGATCCTGACGGAAAAGGTGCGCGATTGCGTGTCGGCGCTGCCGGAAACTTCCCGCACCTTGCCGTCGATGGCGAGCGTATCATCCGACCAGAAGCTGGCCTTCACCGCCTTGCCGGGACGGAAATTGGCGATGTCGCCTTCGGGAACCGCGATCTGCACTTCCTTTTCATTGTCGAGGGCAACGGTTGCGACCGGCGTGCCCGCCGCGACGACCGCGCCGGTGTCGGAGCTGATCGCGGTGACGATCCCTTCCCGGTCGGACTTGAGTTCGGTGTAGGAAACCTGGTTCCTCGCCTGATCGAGCGCCGAGATCGCTGCATCGCGCGTGGAGACGGCCTGATCGTAATTGAGGCCGGCCTGCTCCACCTGCGACTTGGCGGTCACGCTCTTGTCGAAGAGCTGCTGCGCGCGCTTGTTGGCAAGGCCGGCGGTCGCGACCGCCGTTTCGGCGGCGGCGAGACTGGCCTCGGCTGTCCTGACGCTCAACTGGTAATCGGTCGGATCGATCCGTGCGAGAACGTCGCCCGGCCTGACGCGGTCACCGACATTGACCCGGCGTTCGATGATCTTTCCCGCGACCCGGAAGCCGAGGCTCGTTTCGACGCGGGCCTTGACGGTGCCGGAATAGAGAGAGGCCTGTTCGTGCGATGTCGCGGAGATATGGGCGACCTTCACGGGGCGGATCGTTTCCTTCGTCTCTGCCTGCTTTTCCTCGCTGCACCCGGACACGCCGAGCGCCAGGGCGAAAACAAGCGCCAGAGCGGGGAATTTTGAAAATAGAAAACCCTTCAGCGAAGTCATGTTCGCATCCTCGATCACAATGGAAATTCGGTTCAACGGAAGCAGGCGCCCGGCGCCCGCCTATTTTTCGCCCGCCTTATTTTTTCAATGCACGAATGGCGAAGTCGACCAGTTCAGACGCGGTTGCCCGGTTTTCCTTGGCCATGCATTGGGCCACCATCTGCGGATGACAGAGGCTGACCGTGGCCGCGCCAAAGCATCTTGCGGCTGCAATCGGGTCCTGTTCGGCAAATTCGCCTGTCGCGATGCCTTCCCTGATGATCTCGGCGACGAGATCCTGAATGCTGTCGATGTGGCGTTCGATTACCTGCCAGTCGCGCTCGATGGCGACGACGATCATTTCATGCACCTTGTGCTCGTCGAGCATGGTCTCGACCGTCCAGCGATGCTGTTCTTCGACATAGCGGCGCAACCGCGTCTCCGCGCTGTCGAGGCTGTGGCGGGTATCATAGGCCTGCTTGTAACAGGTCGCCAGCATGCGAGCGCACAGGGCCTGGTGAATTTCCACCTTGGAGCCGAAGAAGCGATAGATGTTGGCCGTGGACATGCCGAGTTCCCCGGCAATGTCGGCCACCGTGGTCTTGCTGTAGCCATAGTGCCTGAACGTCCGCTCGGCCGCATCGAGAATGCGGGTGGCGGTATCGCGGCGGGCTTCTTCCACGTCGATTTCCGGCATCTGGTTCATTATGCGCCTTATGAGTTACGACTGACGAAATTCGAATTTCGTCAGTCGTAACTCATAATCAATCATTCGTCAATTCGGAGGCGAGGATAAAAGCGGCGACAAAAAAAAGAGAGGCACCGACGATGCCTCTCCCAGTTTCATGACAAACCCTGCTTTCTCTCCCGCCGTCACCCTCCGCCTTGCGCGGAGGATCTACCCACGTCGATAAAATCAACCATTTGCAGATGCTCGGGACAGGCCCGAGCATGATGGCGGAGAGGTTTTCGATCCCTGTCGGCGGTCGGAGAGCCATCGACGATGTCTCTCCTGTTTTCTGCTTCTCCGGTCTGTCTGCCGGCGATCAGAAGTGCGCGTCGATATCGACCACGCCGATCAGCTTGTGATTGACGAACTCCTTGAGACCGAGGCCGATCAGTTCGCGTCCGTAGCCGGAGCGGCGGATGCCGCCGAACGGGAGGTCGGCCTCCACCTTGGTCGGATGGTTGACGAAGACCATGCCGGTGGAGATGCGTTTGGCCACTTCCGCGCCGTGGGCCGGATTGGAGGTGAAGACCGATCCGCCGAGGCCGAACGGTGAATCGTTGGCGATGCGCACGGCGTCGTCCTCGTCCTTTGCCCGGAACAGCATGGAGACCGGGCCGAAGAATTCCCAGTAGCGGGCCGGGTTGTCCTCGGCGACCTCGGTCAGGATGGTCGGCTGCACGAAGGCGCCCTGATTGGGCACGGCAGGACCGACTTCCTCGGCCTTCGCGCCGAGCTTGACGGCTTCGCGGATCTTTTCCTTCACCTCATCGGCCGCACCTTGCGAGGAGAGCGGAGCCAGCGTCGTCTTCGGGTCGAAGGGGTCGCCCGCCACGAGACCGGACACGCCCTTGCGGTACTTCTCAAGGTAGGCGTCGTAGACGTCGTCGACGATGATCATGCGCTTGGAAGAGACGCAGACCTGACCGCCGTTCCAGTGTCGGCCGAAGACGCCCCAGTTGACCGTCTTGTCGAGATCGGCGTCGGCCAGCACCACGAACGCGTCGGCGCCGCCGAGTTCCAGCGTCGATTTCTTCAGCGCCTTGCCGGCCTGCGCCGCCACGACCGAGCCCGCGCCTTCGGAGCCGGTGAGCGCCACGCCATGCACCCGGTCGTCATTGAGGATCAGTTCAATCTGCGAGCGAGTGGCGTAAAGGTTGCGGAACGCACCCGCGGGAAGTCCTGCTTCCTTCATCAGCGCCTCGAATGCGGCCGCACTCTGTGGAACGTTTGAGGCGTGCTTCAGGAGTACCGTGTTGCCGGCCGAAAGCTGCGGCGCGATGATGCGGGCGATCTGGTAATAGGGGAAGTTCCACGGCTCGATGGCGAGCAGCACGCCGAGCGGCTCGTGAACGATGATGTTGTCACCCTCGGCCGGATCGAGAACGGGCAGCTTTTCCGGCTTCAGCAGTTCCTCGGCGTTTCGGACGTAATATTCGAAGATCTTGGCCGAAAGCTCGACCTCAGCTTTTGCTTCGGCAAACAGCTTGCCCATTTCCAGCGTCAGCAGCTTTGCATAGGCATCGCTGTTCTTGCGCAGGAGATCGGCGGCTTTCTGGAGAATGCGGCCGCGGTCGGCAAAGGATGCGTCCTTCCACGACAGGAAGGCATTATGCGCGTTTGCGATCGCGTCGCGAACTTCCGCATCCGTGGCGTCAGGGAATGTCTTGATGGTTTCGCCGGTGTAGGGATTGATTGTGGCGTAGGCCATGATGGATCACCTTTCAATAAGGAATGGGCTCCGACGGGTACTCGGCAAGATTGGGTCGCGAAGAACCTGCGAAGCGGAATGAAGCGATGTTCGACATCGCGTCGGCTTTCCCGACGACGGCCCTCGAAACGGGTCGCTCCGCCGGGTTTACGGAGAGCCGGGAACGCTTCGGCCAGCCATGTCAGAACGCCCCCTGAAGAAACAGAGGACCCGGCCGCCGGCCTGAAGGATCACGGGAGTGAGAAGCTAACTCCTTGTTCCAATTGATGTCTCTGTATATATAGTACGCATGCGTACTTTTGTAATTGCCATAGGTCGAATGGGATCGAGCAAAGTGTCGCAGGATCGCGACAGGCGCATGGGCCGGCGCGTGCGCCTGTCGGTTCGACCTTGAAAACAGGCCTGGAGACCCTCTGACGAGGGTCTGTCCGTCATGTCAGGCGCCTAGACCCATCCGCAGCTGGGTGGCGCTGGCCCGCTGCGGATCAACGGCGACTTCGTGGTGATTGGCAGCTGCCCGGCGGCGGCGATGCTTCCCGGGCAGCTCTATCGAGATCAGGCCAGAACGGCCAGATCGGCGGCGTTGAAGCCGCCGAGTTCGTCAAGCTTTCCGCCGGAGACCTTGGCGGTCCATTCGGCATCCGAAATCAGCGGACGGCCGACGGCGATGAGGTCGAATTCCTGGCGTTCCATCCGCTCGATCAGATTGTCGAACGAGGCGCTTTCGGAACCCTGGCCGCCGAATGCGCCGAAGAAATCCGACGACAGGCCGACCGAGCCGACGCTGATCGTGGCGGCACCCGTCAGCTTCTTCGCCCAGCCGGCGAAGTTCAGGCCGGCGTCACCGTCGATCTCGGGGAATTCAGGTGTCCAGAAGCGGCGTTGCGAGCAGTGCAGGATATCCACGCCGGCTTCGACCAGCGGCAGGAGCCATGCCGTCATTTCATCCGGCGTGCTCGCGTTGCGGGCGGCATAGTCCTGCTGCTTCCACTGGCTGACGCGCAGCGACAGCGGGAAGTCGGCGCCGACGGCGGCCCGCACCGCGCGCACGGCTTCGGCGGCAAAGCGCGAGCGTTCGGCGATGGTGGCGCCACCATAGGCATCCTTGCGCTTGTTGCTGCCCTCCCAGAAGAACTGGTCGATCAGATAGCCATGGGCGCCGTGCAACTCGACGATGTCGAAGCCGAGACGCCTGGCGTCGGCGGCGGCACTGGCGAAGGCCGCGACGGTATCGGCGATATCCTCCTCGGTCATCGCCTTGCCGCGCGGATCGTCGGGGCCAACGAGACCCGAGGGGCTTTCCACCAGATCCTCCGGCTGCGTCTGGCTGCGGCTGGAGCGGGTCGAGCCGGTATGCCAGATCTGCGGGCCGATCCTGCCGCCCGCGGCATGCACGGATTTCGCCACCTCATCCCATCCGGCAAGGGCCGCTTCGCCATGGAAGAATGGAATACCCGGATCGTTGCGCGAGGCGGGACGGTCGATCACCGTGCCTTCGGTGAGGATCAGGCCGACGCCGCCCGCGGCGCGGCGGCGGTAATACTCGGCCTGGGCCGCGCCGGGAATGCCGTCCTTCGCCATGGCGCGGGTCATCGGCGCCATGACGATGCGGTTCTTCAGGGACAGGGACTTCAGCGAGAAGGGTTGAAACAGGATACGGGTAGACATGGTCTTTCTTTCTGTGCGGGAATGAGGTGGGGCGTTGACGTCGGCAATGGTGCGGCCCTGCACGTCGTCCTTCGGGAGGGGTTTTTCAACCCCGGGAAACTTGGCAGAGCCGGTGCCGCGTGTGCGGTCGTCGCTTCCGCCTTCAGGCGGCCGTGAGGTAGCGCTCGCCGGGGGTGGTGTTTCCAATGCCCTGCACCACGGAGATGCGCGCGGCCTCGAAAGCCTGGAACCGAGCCTCGTCATGCAGCGGCGGGATCGTGACTTCCTCGCGGCGATCGAAGCCGACGAGCGCGGCATCGACCAGATCGGCCACTTCCATCATCGGCGGCAGCCGCGACTCATCGACGAAATTCCAGATGTCGGTCCGGGTCGCTCCGGGAAGAACAGCCTGGACATAGACGCCCTTCGGCCCGAGATCGGTCTGCAGCGCCTGCGAAAGCGTCAGGACGAAGGCCTTGGTTGCCGAGTAGACCGGGGAACCCCATTCCGGCGCAAGGGCGAGAACCGAACTGACGTTGATGATCGCCCCCTCGCCCCTCTCGGCAAAGCGCGGCGCAACCGCATGGCTGAGGCGCAACACGCTGGTGGCGTTGAGCATCACCAGACGCGTCAGGTCCTCGGCGCTCTGAGTGAGGAAGGTGCCGCCGACATTGCCGCCGGCGTTGTTGACCAGAATACCGATCGAAGCGTCATTGCGAAGCCGCGCCTCGACTGCGGCCAGCTGGCTTTCATCGGTGAGGTCCGCCGGCAGGAGGTCGACCGAGACGCCGGTTTCTGTCCGCAGGCGGGCTGCGTGTTGCTCAAGCTTTTCGACGTTGCGCGCCACCAGCACGAGGTCGTGGCCGCGCCGGGCGAAGCGTTCTGCGTAAACCGCGCCGATGCCCGTCGAGGCGCCGGTGATGAGGACTGCGTTCTTGTCGGACATTGCGTTGCTCTTTCCTTCGGATAAGGTTTAATCATGATGATTGTCATGATAGATCGTAAACATGATGGCCATCATTTAATCTGTCAATGGTCGGGTCCGTGTTTTTGCGAGCAGGAATCTGCGGCAATGGAGGCGAAGCCCGAGTGTCGATCACGATGAAGTGAAGCGATTGCCCGGTGGCGAGGGGTTTTGCGCCATCGACATTGTGGAACCGGCCTATCGAAGCAGCGGATGACGGGCGTGCCGGTTCACCCCGCCATCATCGATCGATGGCAACCGATGTGACGCCGGACATGGAAAGTTTGGGGAGATTCAGGTCTTGGGGAAACAAACGAAAAAGCCTGCCGCGGGAGGAGGTGCGGCAGGCTTTTCCTGAAAAACCGAACAACGACTGGGAGGAGGAGTGTCGTTGTTCCCTCAGGCTTCCCTGGGAGGAGGAGTGGGTCGCCTGAAACACGAAGCTCTGCGGGAGGAGGTGCATCGCTTCGATGAGTAGATTTATACAGCATTCCCGATTTCGAGGAATAGGCTCTGCTGCAGTGCAGCTATGCATCCAGTGCATTGCGACATTTGGGTGTGCTTAAATTGTAGCCTTTAGGTGCCGCGCAATGGGCAAGGCGTGCCCAGCGGATCGCGGAAGAACCGCCTTATCCCCTGTATCGCAGGCCATCCACGAGCAGCGCGAAGGCCGGTGAAGCCTGCCTGCGGCTCGGATAGAAGAGATGATAGCCGGGAAATGGAGGGCACCAGTCTTCCAGCACCTTCACCAGCTTTCCCGCCGCGACGAACTTTTCCAGATGATCGTTGGGAAGGCATGTCAGCCCCAGGCCGCTCATGGCCGCGTCGATGATCATCGGCACGTCGTTGCAGATGAACTGTCCCTCCACCCTGACATTGAGGGGTCGT
Organism: Rhizobium sp. ACO-34A; assembly: GCA_002600635.1. Taxonomy (NCBI): domain Bacteria; kingdom Pseudomonadati; phylum Pseudomonadota; class Alphaproteobacteria; order Hyphomicrobiales; family Rhizobiaceae; genus Rhizobium; species Rhizobium sp. ACO-34A. The sequence continues at coordinate 218,108 of CP021373.1, forward strand.
CCGTCCTTCTCGAATTCCCAGGCATAGAGGCCGCCCAATGTCGGCAATCGGAGATTGATGCAGGTGTGCTGCGTCAGGTCATGCGGCGTCCGGGGCTTGGGATGCCTCTCGAAATAGGCGGGAGAACCGGCGACCACCATGCGCATTTCCGGACCGATGCGCACCGCGATCATGTCCTTTTCCACCTGTTCGCCCAGCCGCACACCGGCATCGTAGCGCTCGGCGACGAGATCGATGAGTTTCTGGTCGTTGGAAATCTCGATGTTGATATCCGGATATTCCGCCAGTAGCCGCTTCACCACCGGCATCAGGATGGTCTCGCTGGCATGGCGGCTTGAGGTGATGCGGATCGTGCCGGCCGGTTTCTGCCGCAAGGCGCTGAGCGCGTCGATACGGCCGCGAATGTCGTTGAATGCCGGGCGCAGCGTCTCGACCAGCTGCTCTCCGGCGTCCGTCGGGGCGACGTTGCGCGTGGTCCTCAGCAACAGCCTGACGCCCATGCGCTCCTCCAGCCGTCGCACGGTGTGGCTGAGCGATGACTGCGATGTTCCAAGCTGGGCGGCGGCGCGCGTGAAGCTGCGCTCCTCCGCCACGGTGAGGAAAGCAACGAGATCGCCGAGTTCGTCACGCTTCATATATGAATCCGAAATATAGGTGTTTGCGGAATTTAGCATCTAATGGATCGATGCGACCAGCGATAAGTTCGACAATGGCGCGAGATCCCGATCTTGTGATCGCATGACCGTGAGATCGCGGGTTCTCCTCGTTCACTACCCAACAACAGGTATAGAGACATGAAAACCATAGGCTTCGCCTGCACCTCGGCGGATGTTCCGCTTGAGCCTTACACTTTCGAGCGCCGCGCGCCGCGCGAAAACGATATCGTCATGGAAATCCTTTTCTGCGGTGTCTGCCACTCGGACCTGCACTGGTCGAAGAACGATTGGGGCTGGACCGTTTTCCCGGCTGTTCCCGGCCATGAAATCGTCGGCCGCGTGATCGAGATTGGCAGCAAGGTGACGCGTTACAAGATCGGCGACCACGTTGCTGTCGGCTGCATGGTCGATAGCTGCCAGAGCTGCGACCAGTGCAGGAAGGACGAGGAACAGCTTTGCCGCGAAGGCAATACCGGCACCTACGGCGGCTTCGACCGCTTCACCGGCGACTACACGCTCGGCGGTTATTCGAAACATCTCGTGGTGCGTGAGGAATTCGCGCTGCGCATGCCCGACGGGCTCGATCTGGCGAAGGCCGCTCCGCTGCTCTGCGCCGGCATCACCACCTATTCGCCGCTTCGCACCTGGAATGTCGGTCCCGGCAGCCGCGTCGGCGTCATCGGTCTCGGCGGCCTCGGCCATATGGCGGTGAAGCTCGCCGTCGGCATGGGCGCCCATGTCACGGTTCTCTCCCGCACCGCCGACAAGGCGGAGGACGCCAAGGCGCTCGGCGCCAATGCCCTGCTCGTTTCGAGCGACGAAGAGGCGATGAAGAAGGCTGCCAGCAGCTTCGACCTCATCATCGACACCGTGCCGGTCAAGCACGACCTCAACCCCTACATGCCGCTTCTCGATGTCGACGGCACGCTGGTCATCGTCGGCCAGATCGGTCCCGTCGCAGAACCGAGCACGGTGCCGCTCGTTCTCGGCCGCCGCCGCATTGCCGGTTCGCCGATCGGCGGTATCCGCCAGACGCAGGAAATGCTCGATTTCTGCGCCGCCAGGAACATCCTGCCCGATGTCGAGATGATCCGCATGGACGAGATCAATCACGCCTTCGAACGCATGGAAAAGGCCGACGTCCGCTACCGCTTCGTCATCGACATGGCGTCGCTTGCCGCGGCCTGAGTGGCTTTCGGGCGCAGGGCGGAAATGCCTTGCGCCTGTGAAATCCGAAGGGGCTGGAAGATATCCGGCCTCTTCATCGGCATCCGCGCACGATGGATGCGCAATTCATGAACTGATCGCATAAGTTCATGCTGATTTGATGATCTAATCGTCATGCCGTCGGAGGTCTATCTTCCCTGCAATCCCGGCCCTTCCGGGAGAAGCAAAGGATCCCCGACATGAAGATCATCAAGACCGGAACCGCCCCGTCCGTAAAGGGACCGGCGGATTATTTCACCGGCACGGTACGCATCGATGCCCCGTTCCAGACGGAGGCTCCGGCCCGGGCGAGCGGCGCAACCGTTACCTTCGAACCCGGCGCCCGCACCGCATGGCATACCCATCCGCTCGGCCAGACGCTTATCGTCGTCTCAGGGGCAGGCCGCGTGCAGCGTGAGGGCGGGCCTATCGAGGAAATCCGCCCCGGCGATATCGTCTGGTTCCCACCGGGCGAAAAGCACTGGCACGGCGCATCGGCCGACGTCGCCATGTCCCACATCGCCATTGCCGAAGCGCTCGACGGCAAGGTCGTCGACTGGCTCGAACACGTCACGGACGCCGAATATCTCGGCACGAAGTGAGAAGACCCGATCATCGCAAGAGATGACAAGGAGAAAGACCATGCAGAAACGTATTCTTGGAAAGAGCGGCCTCGAAGTCTCGGCCATCGGCCTTGGCTGCATGGGCCTGAGCTTCGGCTACGGCCCGGCCACCGACCGGGGGGATGCGATCAAGCTCATTCGCGCGGCCTATGAACAGGGCGTGACCTTCTTCGATACCGCCGAAGCCTACGGCCCCTTCCTCAACGAGGAAATCGTCGGCGAGGCGCTGGAACCGATGCGCGACGCGGTCGTCATCGCCACCAAGTTCGGCTTCAGGGACGGAAACTCGCAAACCGGGCTGGACAGCCGGCCGGAGCGCATCCGTCAGGTGGCCGACGAGGCGCTGAAACGGCTGCGGACCGACCGCATCGATCTCTTCTACCAGCACCGCGTCGATCCGACCGTGCCGGTCGAGGATGTCGCCGGTGCGGTCAAGGACCTGATCGCTGAGGGCAAGGTCAAGCATTTCGGCATGTCCGAAGCCGGTGCCGACAGCATCCGTCGCGCCCATGCCGTGCAGCCGGTCGCGGCGCTGCAGAGCGAATACTCCATGTGGTGGCGCGAACCGGAGCAGAAGGTGTTCCCGACGCTCGAGGAACTGGGGATCGGCTTCGTGCCGTTCAGCCCGCTCGGCAAGGGCTTCCTGACCGGGGCGATCAACGAGAACACCACCTTCGACAGCACCGACTTCCGCAACACCGTTCCGCGGTTTGCAGCTGAAGCCCGCAAGGCAAATCAGGCGCTCGTCACCCTCGTCGGCGAGATTGCCGCGCGCAAACAGGCGACCAACGCCCAGATCGCCCTTGCCTGGGTGCTGGCGCAGAAGCCCTGGATCGCTCCGATCCCCGGCACCACCAAGCTGCACCGTCTCGCGGAAAACAACGCCGCGGCCGATGTCGTGCTGACGCCGGAGGATCTGGCCGAGATCGACAAGGCGCTTTCCGCCATCACCGTGCAGGGCGAGCGTTATTCTCCCGACCGGCAAAAGCTGGTCGGCCGGTAACGGCTGCGCTGGAACTTACGCGCCATGAACCCGCAGAACGATCTGTCCCGCCGGAAGCTTCTGGCCGCGCCCTCGCTGCTGATGGTGGCGGCGGGCCTCGGGGCTTCGTCATCATCCGCGCCTGCCGCCGGGCAAGCAGACAGCAGCGTGCTCGTCGCCTGCTTTTCTCGCAGCGGCAATACGCGGGTGATCGCGGGGCAGATCCGGCGGGCGCTTGGCGCGCGGTCCTTCGATATCGAACCGGCCGCACCCTATCCCGAGGACTACGAGGAAACGGTGGCGCAGGCGGAACGGGAGCGTCGGGCGCAATATCGCCCGCCGCTGAAGGCCATGGCCGACATGGAAGGCTGCGAAACCGTATTTCTCGGCTTTCCGATCTGGGGAATGACCGCGCCCGCGATCATCCGCTCCTTCCTTGCCGCCCATGATTTCAGGGGCAGGACGCTGATCCCGTTCATCACCCATGGCGGCTACGGGCTCGGCAACAGCCTGTCTGTTGTCGCTACGCATGCGCCGCAGGCAGACATCCTCGACGGTTTCTCCATGGAGGCCGATCAGGAACGGCGCACACTGACCGAGGTCACCGGATGGCTTGGCGGCGTATCGTTGCCGAAATGAGCCACCAGCTCGAAACAGAGAGAAGAACATGACAGACAATATCGAAAACAAGGTCGTCGTCATCACCGGCGCGTCCAGCGGCCTTGGCGCTGAAACCGCACGGCATCTGGTCCGGGCAGGCGCGAAGGTCGTGCTTGGCGCGCGCCGTCTTGACAGGCTTGAGACATTGGCCAACGAACTCGGTCTCGGCTCCGAGGCGATCTACACCATGGACGTGACCGATCGCCAGCAGGTGAAGGCCCTTGTCGACCATGCCGTGAAAACTCATGGCCGGATCGACGTGCTCATCAACAATGCCGGCCTGATGCCGCATTCGCCGCTCGACCGGCTGAAGGTCGACGAATGGGAGCGGATGGTCGACGTCAACATCAAGGGCGTGCTCTACGGCATAGCCGCCGCCCTGCCCTACATGCAGGAACAGAAGAGCGGGCACATCATCAACGTCTCCTCCGTCGCCGGACACAAGGTGCGTCCGGGCGGCGTCGTCTATTCCGCGACCAAGCATGCGGTTCGGGTGATTTCCGAGGGGCTGCGGCAGGAAGTGAAGCCCTACAATATCCGCAGCACCATCATTTCCCCCGGTGCCGTCGCGACCGAGCTGACCGACAGCATCACCGAAGCCGATATCGCCGCCGGCATGAAGGACTTCTACGACCGTTACGCCATTCCCGCCGACAGCTTCGCGCGCTGCGTGCTCTTCGCCATGAGCCAGCCCGAAGACGTCGATATCAACGAAATCCTGTTCCGCCCGACGGCGCAGGAAGTTTAAGGCCACCCGATGTATTCAGAACTGAATGAACAGTCCGCCCCAGCCCTGATCGGGGCGGAGACGACGGGTCGATGGCAAGTGCTCGGCGTGCTCAGCGCACTGATGGGCTTCGCATCGATCTCGACCGATTTCTAGAGAATTTCCGCTTTTCTCTGAATCGCGAAAATTCTCTATCTCTTTGTTTTTACGCATTTCCGGACGCAAAACCGTGACACACTTTTGCTGGAAATGCTCTATCTGCCGGCGATGCCGGCCATGTCCACCTCTCTTCATGCCGATGCCGGCATGGTGGAGTTCACCATCTCCGGCTATCTCGTCGGCTTCAGCTTCGGGCAGTTGTTCTGGGGGCCGATCAGCGACCGCTATGGCCGCCGCCTTCCGGTCGCGCTCGGGCTGATCCTGTTCATCATCGGATCGGCCGGTTGCGCTCTTTCGGGTAGCGTCGAGGCCATCATCGCATGGCGGATCGTGCAGGCGGTCGGCGCCTGTGCCGGGGTGGTGCTGGCGCGTGCCATGGTGCGCGATCTCTATGAGGGCCACCGCGCCGCCCAGATGCTTTCGACGCTGATGGTGGTCATGGCGATTGCGCCGCTGCTTGGCCCGATCCTCGGCGGTCAGATCGCCGCCGTTGCCGGATGGCGGGCGATCTTCTGGGTGCTGGTCGGAGTCGGCCTTCTGACGCTTCTTGCACTGTTTTCGCTTCCCGAGACGCTGCCCGCCGAGAGACGACGGCATGAGCCGCTGACGCGTGCCTTTTCGCGCTACGGCCAGCTGCTGACGAGCCGCCGCATCCTCGGTTACATCGGCGCCGGCGGGTTCTTCTATGCCGGCCTGTATGCCTATATCGCCGGATCTCCCTTCGCCTTCATCACCTACCATCACGTGCCGGCCCAGTTCTATGGCCTGCTGTTCGGTGCGGGGATTGTCGGCATCGTCGTCAGTAACCTGTTCAACAAGCGTCTCGTTCCGCGCCTCGGCATCGAGGGCATGCTCGTCAGGGGAACAGTGGGTGCCGCAGTTGCGGCAATCGTGCTGGGCGTCACGACCTTCACCGACAGCTTCGGTCTCTGGGGCCTGTTCGTGCCGCTTCTGCTGTTCATCGCCTGCACCGGCTTCATCGTCGCCAATTCGATTGCCGGCGCTCTCGCCGACTTCTCCACGGAGGCCGGCACGGTCTCCGCCCTCGTCGGCGCTCTTCAATATGGCAGCGGCATAGCCGGTTCCGGCTTCGTCGGCGGATTTGCCGATGGAACGCCATGGCCGATGGGCTGCGTCATCGCCCTTTGCGGCGTGGGCGGTCTGCTATCGATCATCCTTCTTCGCCGGAGCGGGAGCAGCAGGGTCCAGCCCTGAAGCGCCGGAAACGGTCCGTGACACGGTCCGTGACATCGCAGCCCGCCCGGCAGCCGACGATGGAGGCCGGGCGGGTGTCGTTTTTTTGACACAGGGGGCAGAAAACGCATGCACCGGCGGATGGTGACGCCTGCGCCCCGGCCGCATCATGGGATGAGTAAAGTTCATGTTTTTCTTATAAAACTTGACTTTTTTACCCATGTTATCGCGGGCGGTTCGCTATTCTCCAATTAAAACAAGGCGATTGCAGCCGGTATGCATCCAACATAGGAGAGGAAGGACAATTCCCGCACTCGCATGAGTGAGCTTATTGGAACGTTCTGCCCATGATTGCGCGCCTGCTCGACATCGAAAAGCTCTATGAAGCCGAGTTCGGACGCCTGCGTTCCATCGTCCGGCGCATGGTCGGCAATTCCTCGACGGCAGAGGAGCTGGTTCAGCAGGCTTTTGCCAACATGCTTGCGAAATTCCATCGGGATGAAACTTCGCCGAACCCCGCCTATGCGCGCATGGCGGTCCGCAATCTCGCCATCAACCACCTGCGCGACATGAAGCGTCGGGCCGAGGTGGAGATTGCCGGATGCGATACCGAGCACGCCGCGGACCTGCAGCCGTCGCCCGAGACGATCGTGCTTTATCGCAGCGAACTGCGACGCCTGCTGGAAGCCATAGCCTCGCTGCCGGCCCGTCGTCGGGAAGCCTTCGTCCTCAACAGGATCGAGGGTCTGTCCTATGACGAGATTGCCGAGCGCATGGGCATCTCGCGCAATACCGTCATCAGCTCGATCGTCAGCGCACTGGCCGATCTCGACCGCAAGCTTGGCTAATCCGGCCTGCGCCTTTATTGATACCCCGCCCATAGGTTTGTTTTACTGCATAATGGACCGCTGGCCCGCGACCGCGCGGGCAATCGGAATTTTATCGACTTAACGATTGACGATGATGAAGGAAGACGACACCGACACGGTATTCGAGGAAGCGCTGCAGTGGTTCGCCCGCATGCAGGACGAGAAGGTGTCGGCGGAAGACCGGCAGCATTTTTCCGCATGGCTTGCCGCTGACCCGGCCCACAAGAAGGCCTATGGCCGGGCGGAAAAGCTCTGGGCCCGCTTCGATATCGTGAAGCCCGAATTCGAGACCATGCGCCGCCGCTCCGATGCCATCAGCCGGCGCAGTGCGTTGCTTGGTGGCGTGGCCGTGCTGGTAGCCGGCGCAAGCGGTTATCTGGCGACGCGGCCGGGCGTCATGGCCGATTACAAGACGGGCGCCGGAGAGCGCCAGGCCTTCACGCTCCCGGATGGCAGCACCATCGAACTCGACAGCTATTCGGCCGTGTCGACCCTCTTCACCGATGTCGAGCGCCGCCTCGTGCTCCATCGCGGGCAGGCATTCTTCACCGTCGCGCCGGATGCCTCGCGGTGCTTCATCGTCGAGGCCGGAAACGGCACCGTTCAGGCGCTCGGGACCCGTTTCGACGTCAAGCTGATGGATCCGGGCACGACGGTCACTGTGGTCGAGCATTCCGTTCTCGTGGTCTCCCCCGATACGACCCCCATCAAGGTCGAGGAAGGCTGGCAGGTCAGCTACGGCCTCGATGGCATCGCGACGCCGCGGCGGATCGATGTGGAAACCGTGCAGGCATGGCGTCGCGGCCGGATCGTGTTCGAGGACGTGCCGCTCAGGCGCGTGCTGAAGGAGCTGGAACGCTACCGGCGCGGCAAGATCGTCCTGATGGACGACAGGATCGGCAATATTCCCGTTACCGCCATCTTCGAGACGAGCGGGACCGATGAAGCCCTGCGCGTCATCGCCGAAACCCTGCCGGTGAAGGTGGTGGATGCGGCCGGTTTCGTCACCTTCGTCTACAATCGCTGAAAAAATGAAAAAAATCTGACTGAAGCGATCATGTATTCGCTCGCCTCGGGTGTCTAACCATTCGAGGGACGCAATGAACAGCCCCCTCATCCATGAAACATGGGCCCGCATCAGGCGGGTTTCAAAGAGACGGGACTGGGTGAATGCTGGTGGATGGAACGACGGTCAAGGCGAGAAACGGACGCGCTTCAGCGGGGGGCATGCCGCGAAAACTTCAGATCCTGTCCGCATTGCTGATGTCCACCGCGATGGTGTTTCACGCCATGCCTGCCGGCGCGCAGACGGCGACCGGCAGCGCCGAGAGCGGCGCCGTTTCCTACAACATTCCCTCGCAATCCCTGTCTTCGGCTCTCGTGGCATTCTCGAATGCGAGCGGCACGCAGCTCTTCTTCGATGCCGGTCTGGTCAGGGGCAAGACCTCTCCCGGCGTGAAGGGGACCGTGAGCCGCGATCAGGCGCTTGAGCGGCTGCTAGCCGGTTCCGGGCTGGTTTATCGCGTGAGCGGCAACACCGTTTCGATCACCCGGCCGAATACCGCCGCAGGAGGTGCTGCAGGCGGCGATTCCACCGTGCTGGAAACCATCGTGATCCGCGGCAAGGGCGACCGCCTCGGGCCTGTCGCCGGCTATGTCGCCAGCAACAGCGGCATCGGCACCAAGACGAATACGCCTCTCATCAAGACGCCCCAGTCCGTCACCGTGATTACCCGCGAGCAGGCGGCGGCACAGGGCGCACAGAGCGTGTCCCAGGCCCTGCGCTACACAGCCGGCGTTGCCGCCGAGGTTCGCGGATCGGCGACACGCTACGACCTTCCCTATATTCGCGGCTTCGGCTCCCCGCTCGATTCCAACCAGTATCTCGACGGCCTGCGCATGCTGCGCGGCGGCGGCTATGCAATCCCGCAGATCGAGACCTACGGGCTGGAGCGCGTCGAGTTCCTGAAAGGCCCGTCATCTACGCTTTATGGTGGCGTCAATCCCGGCGGCATGATCAACGCCGCATCGAAGATGCCGACGCAAGAGGCGCGGCATGAGGTCGAGCTTCTTTATGGCAGCCATGACCGAATGCAGCTCGGCTTCGATTTCTCCGGTCCTGTCGATCCGGAAGGCGATCTTCTCTACCGCATCGTTGGCCTTGGCCGGAAATCCGATACGCAGGTGGTCAACACCGAGGAGGAGCGCCTCTACATCGCGCCGTCCGTGACCTGGGCACCTGATGCCGACACCACGCTCACCGTGAGTGGCAGCTACCAGCACGATCCCGAAGGCGGGTTTTACGGCGTCCTTCCGACCTACGGCTCGCTGTGGGCCAATTCCGCCGGCATGATCCCGCGCTCCTTCAACGACGGCGATACCGCCTTCGACGAATTCGACCGCGAGCAGTCGATGATCGGCTACCAGTTCGAGCATCGCTTCGACGAGACGTGGACCGTGCGGCATAACCTGCGCTACGTCGATCACACTACGGTGACCGAGGGGCTGGGAACGCTGAGCCTCGCCGCCGATGGCCACACCATCAACCGTTACGCGATGGCGACGGATGAAAGCGTCAGCGGCATCACTTCGGACCTGCAGTTGCAGGCGGAGTTCGATACCGGACCGCTGCAGCACACGATGCTGTTCGGCTTCGATTACCAGTATTCCGACTGGAGGCAGATCCGCGACTATGGCGCAGGTCCGTCGATCGACTTCCTCAATCCCGTCTACGGCGTTGCCACCAACCTGACGCTTGCCCGGATTACCAACCAGAAGCAGGAAACCAGCCAGTCCGGCTTCTACGTTCAGGACCAGATCGAGCTGGACAACTGGACGCTGGTCGCCGGCGGCCGCTACGATGCGATCCGTGTGACCACGGACAATTATCTGGCGGATACGGAGCGGACGCAGGATGACGATGCGTTCAGCGGCAAGATCGGCCTGATCTACAATTTCGACAACGGCATTGCGCCCTATGCGAGCTATTCCACGGCGTTCCTGCCGGTGAACGGCACGGATGCGAACGGCGATGCCTTCACGCCGACCACGGCGGAGCAGTATGAAGTCGGCGTGAAATACCAGCCGACCGCATTCGACGGCCTGTTCACCCTCGCCTATTTCGACATCACGCAACATGACGTCGTGACCTATCTGAACGCTCTCACCAGCTATCAGACCGGCGAGCAGCGCTCCCGCGGCATCGAGTTCGAAGCCAAGGTGGCGGTCAATGACGAGATCAACCTGACCGGCGCCTTCAGCTACACCAAGGCCGAGGTGGTCAAGGGACTGGGAGCCGATGTCGGCGACTCGCCAATCGGCGTTCCCGACTACACGACCTCGCTCTGGGCCGACTACACCTTCTCTGAAGGTCCGCTCGAAGGCCTGACGATCGGCGGCGGCGTTCGCTACGTCGGCAAGACCACGGGCGGTTACTCCCCGAACGTCTACACGGCGACGGCCACCCGCCTCGAAGCGCCGGGTTACACGCTGTTCGATGCCGCGATCACCTATGACTTCGGCAAGAAGACGCCGGATCTCGAAGGCCTGACCGCCAAGCTCTCGGTCAACAACGTCTTCGACAAGAGCTACGTGACATGCCTTTCGAACAACTTCTGCAACTACGGGAACGGCCGGGTGATCTACGGTTCGCTCGCCTATCGCTGGTGAGCCCCGTGGCTGACGTGATCGGTGAGAACGGCGGGCCATCCTCCAGGGGATGGTCCGGCCAGATGGGCACGCTGCTTGCCCTCAACGCACTCTATATCGGCTTCGGCACCATCCTGGGCACGGTCCAGGGTGGTTTGCCGCCGATTCTCCGGCAGCAGGGATACGCCATCGGTTCGGTCGGGCTGATCTATGCCTTCTACCTGCCGTTCGGCCTGGCCTTCCTGTGGGCGCACTACATCGACCGCGTGCGCCTGCCGTTTCTGGGACACCGGACCGGCTGGATCGTCGCGATGCAGGCGATTGCGGTCTGCGCCATTCTTCTGGTGGCGTTCAGCGCTGGTTTTCCGGTCGCGCTGCTGGCGGCGCTCGGCCTTGCCGCGACGGTTGCCATGGCGACCATGGACACGGCGCTCGACGCGCTGGCAGTCGAGCGGATTTCGCCGGACAGGCGGCCGCTCGCCTCGGGCCTCAAGCTCGCGGCCCTTTCCACCGGGGCGATGATCGGCAACGGCGCTTTCGTCGTGTTCTTCAGCCGTTATGGATGGACGACGAGCTTCGTTCTTCTCGCAGCCATCATGATTGCGCTCACGCTTCCCATCCTGACGATCAGGGAACGGGGCACGGCAAACGAGGCCCGTCCTTCGGAAAAGGCGAGCCTCATCAATGTCCTGCGCGATGCCGGCCGCCGCCGGCGTCTTCTGCTGGTGACGCTGGTTTCCTGCATCATCTTCCCGCTCGCTGGTCTCAATCGTATCATGCTGGTCGATCTCGGCGTGCCGCTGGAACGGATCGGCTGGGTCGTCGGAACGCTCGGTCCCATCAGCATGCTGCTGGTGTCCTTCGTTTCCATGCCGCTGATGAGCAAGGCGGGCCTTTCGGCGGCATTCCTAACCTTCGGCATTCTGGGCGTGTTTTCGGTCGGCCTGCTGTCATTCGCCAGCATGTCGGGAAATGCGTCGCTTGCCATTGCCGGAAGCATCGTGACCGGGGCCGCCGTCAGCGGGATCTATGTGACGCTGATGGCGAAAATCCTCGGCTGGGCCGCGGGCAACCAGCCAGCAACCGACTACGCCGCCTATTACGGCATCAGCCGTCTCTCCAGCACCGTGCTCACCATTACCGCCGCGCAGGTCGCGGCCACAGTCGACTGGAGCACGTTCTATGGCCTGGGCGCGGCGGTCCTCATCGCCGTTCTCATCCTTGCCAACCTTCAGATATTCAGGAGCGAAACGTGACCGCCTCCCCCTTCCTGCCACCGCTGCCCGATGAACAGCTTTTCGACATCTCCGCCTGGCCGGTGGTTTTCGGTCAGTTCCCGGAACTCGGCGAAGCCGACCGGGTCGACCGGGTGCTGAACTCGCTACAGGCGATCATCGACCAGAAGCAGCGCTTCGTCATCGTCTGGAAAATGCCCCGCCACGATCACGACGACGAGCCCCATGAAGACGAGAAGCAGTCGCTGATCTGGCTGAAGAAGCACAAGGCAGAACTGCAAACATGGTGCGCAGGTTATGTCTACGTGACACAGGACCCCGAATTGCGCGCCCTGCTTCTGGCGCGCTTCCCCGTCGTCGAGAAATTCCTGTCCTTCCCGAAGAAGGTGGCCGACGACCTGAAGGACGCCGGCGACATCGCCCGCGATTTCCTGCAGGCGGCAGACGCTTAAGAGTCGCAGGCGAAACCAGCCTTCAACGAGGCACTGCCTCGCTCAGAACTCCGCGGCGCGGCGCAGATGCTGGCGGAGCAGGGCTTCGGCCCATTCGCGCTCACCGACCGCGAGCGCATCCAGAATCTGGAGATGCTCGCGGCAGGACTGGGCGATGCGTTCGAACGAAAGCTCGGAATAGATGGCGGATTCCTGCATGCGGCGCAGGTTGTTCTGCTGGCGCACGGCTTCGATGAAAAAGCGGTTGCGGGAAAAGACGGCCAAGCCCTCGTGAAAGGCGTTGTTGACCCGCAACCACTCCTCCGCATCCGGCACGATGCCGGCCGACAGGATGCGGGTGTGCATATGGCGAAGACCTTCGAGCTGACGGTCGTCCAGAGCGAAATTCCGTCCCCTGAGCGCGGCGCACTCCACGGCCATGCGGAATTCATAGCTGTCGGACAGGGCCATTTCATCATCGAGCGAATCTGAAAACCGCCAGCCATGGCCCGGCTGCCGGTGAGCGAGCCCCTCTGTCGAAAACCGCAGCAGCAGCTTGCGGACAAGGCCGCGTGCAATGCCGTAGCGCGCGATCAGCTCCGCCTCCGAGACATCCTGCGGCAGCGTGCCGCGCGCCCTGTCGCGGATCATCAGGCGATAGGTTTCTTCCAGCGGCGAATCCGGCGCGACGGCCTCGATATCCACATTCTCGGCATCGGCCGTGACCTGAAGACCGCGCCCCGGCGCGGGAACGGGGCCGACCACGCCCTGACGGGAAAGGATCTGCAATGCAACGGTGACCGGCGAGCGCGAGACCCCGAAACGCCGCGCCAGATCCGGCACGGATATGCGGGTGCCCGGTTTCCAGCCGTTGTCTCGAATGAATTCGAGGATGCGCCGCGCCAGATCGATCTGCAGCGGTGTCAGGACCTCTTGTCCGGAATGCTTTTCATCATCCGCCATGCGGGTCTCCTCCGATCATCGTCCTTATAGTCTCGAATTGGATTTTCCGAAAGGTTGGGTAAAATGCAAAAAATGCTTTTCAGTTTATCAAAATGCATATAACTTGGGTTTAACATCAAGAATGGGAACCTTTTGTTCATGTCATCAACCGCTCCTTTCCCCCTTATCGAAATTGAGGGAAGTCCTCGCGAACGCGGCCGCTCCTATGGCGAACAGGCGCGTGAGCGCATTCACGGCTCCGTCGCCCTTTATTCGGGAAGCCTCGGAAAGATGGGCCTGACGAAGCCCGACATCGCCGCGATGGCGATCGATTTCGCGCCGCGCATTGCCGCCTGGGCGCCCGATCTGATGGAAGAAATGGAAGGCATCGCCGAAGGCGCCAATCTGGCGCTATCCGATATCGTCCTGATCAACGCCCGCACCGAGGTTCTGCAACTCGGTCAGCGCAACTCGGAAAAGGACCAGGAACCCGATGGCTGCACCGGCGCCGTGGCGTTGCCGCAGGCGACCGCCAACGGCCGGCTGCTGCACGGCCAGAACTGGGACTGGCGCGCCGAATGCGCCGAGACATCCGTGGTGGTGAAGATCCTGCGCGACGACGGGCCTGACCTGCTGACCTTCACCGAAGCGGGCGGGCTTGCCCGGTCCGGCATGAACTCGGCCGGGATCTCGATCACCGCCAACTATCTGGAATGCGATCGCGATTATGCCCGGCTCGGCATTCCCCTGCCCTTCATCCGCCGCCGCGCGCTGGAGGCAGGCCATTTCGCCAATGCGCTGCGTGTGGTGGCGACGACGCCGAAATCCGGCTCCAACAACATGATGCTGGCCACGGCCGAAGGTTTTGCCGTCGATCTGGAATGCGCCCCGGACGAGGCCTTCGCCATCTATCCGGACGAAAGCGGCCTGATCGTTCACGCAAACCACTGGCTGCACATGGCGGCGCTTTCCAAGCTGCGTGAAAGCGGCCTTGGCGACGTGCCGGACAGCCTTTACCGCGATGCCCGCGTTCGCAGTCATCTCGCCGCGCCGGCACAGGCGGGCAGGCTCTCCATGGATGACATGAAGAAAGGCTTCTTCGACGATTTCTCCACCCCCTTCGCCGTCTGCCGTCCGCCCTATCGCAAGGATACGGGCAATCTTTCCGCCACCGTCGCGATGATCGTCATGGAGCCGGCGTCCGGCATCATGGAGGTTGCGCCGCTGCCGGCGATCAATACCGGCTTCACCCGCTATCAGCTGACGATGGACCGGACGGTCGTCGAGCGCGCGGCGTGACCGGCGGGGCGGCCTCATGATCCGGTTCATCGCCTCCCGTCTTCTGTCCGCCATCCCGACCCTGCTGATCGTCGTCATCACCATCTTCACCCTGATGCGGATGATCCCCGGCGATCCGGCAAGCCTGATGCTCGGCGATCTGGCCGATCCGGGGCAGCTGGAAGCCATGCGCCGCAGCATGGGCCTCGACCAGCCGGTATGGCTGCAGTTTCTCTATTGGCTCGGCGATGTGCTCAGGGGGGATTTCGGCACTTCGATTACCCTGCGGGAGCCGGTGCTCGGCCTCATCCTCGACCGTTTCTCGGTTTCGGCCGGGATCGTTCTGGCGGCAATCGTGCTTTCCGTGCTGGTCGCGGTTCCCGCCGGCATGATCGCGGCATGGCGGCAGAACAGCGTCACCGATCTTGTCGTCGTCGGTGTCGCGACCCTGCTCCTCTCCGTCCCGTCCTTCTGGGTGGGACTGATGCTGCTCCTCCTGTTCGGACTTACCCTCGGCTGGCTGCCCATCGTCGGCTATGTACCGTTCTCGCAGGATATCGGCGGGGCGATCATGGCGATGATCCTGCCGGTCGCGACCATCGTTCTGGTGGAAAGCGGCTCGATCGCGCGCATGGCCCGCGCCTCGATGATCGAAGTGTCCCGGCTGGAATACATCACCCATGCGAGAGCCAAGGGCCTCTCCGAGGGCGCGGTGATGTGGCGGCATGCCTTCAGGAACGCTTTTGCGCCGACATGGACGCTGATCGGTCTGGTGCTCGGCAGCCTGCTCGCCAACATCGCCGTCATCGAAACGGTGTTCACCATTCCGGGTCTCGGCCGCCTGATGATCGATGCGATCTACGCCCGCGATTATCCCGTGGTTCAGGGCTGCATGCTGTTCATCGCGGTCATCTATGTGCTGGTCAACCTGCTCGTCGACCTCGTCTATCCCCTGCTCGATCCGAGGGTTGCGGCATGAAACGTCCTCCGCTCAACATCATGATCGGCGGGCCGATCGTCTGCCTGCTGCTCGCCGCCGCCCTGTTTGCCCCGTGGCTTGCGCCCTATAATCCGGTCGGGCTGGATCTCAAGGCCCGCATGCTCGGCCCCGGCGGCGCGCATGTTCTCGGCGCCGACGAATTCGGCCGCGACGTGCTGAGCCGCCTGCTTTTTGGCGCCCGCGCCTCCGTCGGCATCGCGCTTGCGACCACCGCCTTTGCCGTGGCCTCCGGCCTGCTGCTCGGCATTTTCGCCGGCTTCCTGAGGGGCGTCGTCGATCGCATCATCATGGTGTTCAACGATGCCTTCCTCGCCTTTCCGGGTCTGCTGCTCGCGCTCGGCATCATGGCCGTGTTCGGCGCAAGCCAGAGCGGCATCATCGTGGCGCTCGGCCTTGCCTATATGCCGGTGGTGGTGCGCGTGGTGCGCGGCTCCGTGCTGTCCATCCGCGAGCGCGAATTCGTCGAAGCCTCACGCGTCAGCGGCAACAGCGAATTCTATACGATGGCGCGCCATGTCCTGCCGAACTGCCTCGCCCCGGTGATCGTGCTCGCCACCACAATGTTCGGCTGGATCGTGCTTTCGGAAAGCGCGCTCTCCTTCCTAGGGCTTGGCGTGCCGCCACCGGCGCCGAGCTGGGGCAACATGCTGGCGACAGGCCGGCCCTATGCCGGTCAGGCGCCCCACCTCGTTATCCTGCCGGGGCTCTGCATCTCGCTTGCGCTGCTCGGCGTGAACCTGCTCGGCGATGCGCTGCG
This sequence comes from Rhizobium sp. ACO-34A, assembly GCA_002600635.1. Taxonomy (NCBI): domain Bacteria; kingdom Pseudomonadati; phylum Pseudomonadota; class Alphaproteobacteria; order Hyphomicrobiales; family Rhizobiaceae; genus Rhizobium; species Rhizobium sp. ACO-34A. The sequence continues at coordinate 234,475 of CP021373.1, forward strand.
CGACTGGCTCGACCCGAAGATGAAAGGCTGAACCCCATGACGTCTGAACCCATGACGGCTGGAAACACGACGCCTGATCCCATGACGGGGGCCGGGCTGGTGATCGAAAACCTGACCATCGGAACCGGCGTGCTCGATACGCCGGTGGTCGAGCGCCTCTCCTTCTCCGTGCCGCCGGGACACATGACGGCGCTCGTCGGAGAGTCCGGTTCGGGCAAGACCATGGCGGCGCGCTCAATCATGGGTCTGCTTCCCGCTCCGCTGAAAGTCTCGCCGGCAAGCCGTATCCTGTTCAACGGCAAGGATCTCTCACGGCTTTCGCCGCGTGACCTGCGGCGCGTTCGCGGCGCGGAGATCGGCATGATCTTTCAGGAGCCGATGGTTTCCCTCAATCCCTCCATGACCATCGGCCGGCAGATTGCCGAGGGCATGCGCCTGCACCTGTCGCTGGACGACAAGGAAATCCATCGCCGCTGCATCGAAATGCTGGAGCGGATCCGCATCCGCAATCCGGAGGAATGCCTGAAGGCTTGGCCGCACCAGTTTTCCGGCGGCATGCGCCAGCGCATCATGATCGCCTCGGCGATGCTGCTGAAACCGAAGCTGCTGATCGCCGACGAGCCGACGACGGCGCTCGATACGCTGGTCAGCCGCGATGTGCTCGACCTGATGACCGAGCTTGCGCGGGAAAGCGGCACGTCCGTGCTGCTCATCAGCCATGATCTGGGAATGGTCGCGCATTATGTGCAGGACGTGGTGGTCATGCAGTCCGGTTCCGCGGTCGAGGCTGGTGCCGCCTCGACCGTGCTCCGGACGCCGCAGCATGCCTATACGCGCAAGCTGGTGGAGGCGCTGCCGCGACGCGGTCCAGCCCGCGCGCCTGCCGATCCCGGTACGCCGCCGCTGCTCAAGGTCAGCGATCTTTCGATCGGATACCGGGAACATGGCAGCGCCTTTTCCCGCGGTGACTTCCGGCGCGTCGTGCATGAGGTCGATTTCGAGGTGAGGCCCGGCGAAACGCTGGCGCTCGTCGGCGCGTCGGGTTCCGGCAAGACGACGCTCGGGCGCAGCCTGATCGGGCTTGCCGAACCGGAAGCCGGCTCCATCGTCTTTCAGGGGCAGGAAATCGCCGGCAAGGGGCCGGCCCATGCATGCCCGGCGCGGCGCAACATGCAGATGATCTTTCAGGACCCCTATTCCTCGCTCGATCCGCGCCAGAAGATCGGCTCGATCCTCGCCGAACCGCTGCGCCATGTGTCCGGCCTCGACGCGGTGGATCGGCGAAAGCGCGTTCTCGAAACCTGCAGCGAGGTCGGCCTGGATTGGGCACTGACGGACCGGCTGCCCCACCAGCTTTCCGGCGGCCAGCGCCAGCGCGTGGCCATCGCCCGCGCCATCGTCACTCGCCCGGCCTTCGTCATCGCCGACGAACCGGTTTCCGCCCTCGACATGACTATCCAGAAGCAGATCCTCGAGCTGATCCGCCGCCTGCAGGATCATCACGGCTTTGCCTGCCTGTTCGTATCGCACGATCTCGGAGCCGTGGAACAGGTGGCTGACCGTGTCGCGGTGATGGAGGCCGGCCACATCGTCGAGCTCAAGACCCGCGATGCGTTGTTCGACAACCCGGAGCATCCGTATACCAAGCGTCTTCTGGGGGCTTCCCTCAGGTTCGAACACGCTGCCTGAAGGCGACGGCTGGCCGCGGAGAAGCTGCGGCCATCAGCCGGCGATAGCCAGACCTCCGTGGCGACCGATGGTGCTGCCGATTTCGCCGACGAGGCTATCGAGCGCCGGGTTCCTCGATTTCCGGGCGCGGCGGACGATATAGGCCAGGGCCGGCGGCTGCGGCAATCCATCGACGACGACCTGCATCTCGCCACGGATATGCCGGTCGTTCAGCAATGCCACGCCCATGGCCGCGTTGACGGCCGAGACGATTCCGGCGGCGCTGGAACATTCGTAGACGGTTTCAAGAACGGCGTCGTCCCGGCCGATGTCGAACGCCCATTGGCGATAGAAGCACTCGTCATCGAACGACAGGAACGGGATCGAGCCGTCCTTCCGGAGCGCCAGATCGGGATGCTTCACCCAATGAAGACCCTCGCGATAGAGCACGACGTCGGTAGGCCGCACTTCATGGCCGAAGACCTGAATGATGGCGGCGTCGAGTTCGCCGCGTTCGAGCATGGCGCGAAGGACGAGGCTCATGCGGACCTTGGTGCGCACCGTGACGTTCGGGTGCAGCCGCCGGAAACGGCCGAGAATGCGGGAAAGGTCGCTGCAGGCGGTATCCTCGGTGAGGCCGAGCGCAAGCCGTCCCGCAAGCGGGGTCTTCGAAAGACTGAGCAGCGCCTCGTCGTGCAGCCCGAGGATACGGGCCGCATAATCCAGCAGGTCTTCGCCTGCAGCCGTGAACATCGGGCCGCCCGGTTTCCGGCTCAACAGCTCGCTATCGAGAGCGACCTCCAGCCTCTTGATCTTGTGGCTTACGGCGGATTGCGAAAGGCCCAGAGCGGCGGCGGCCCGGGTAATGCCGCCATGCTGGCGGATCGCGGAAAGCGCTCTCAGCGCATCGATCTCAAGGCGGCGGCTGTTCAGCTCGTTCATCGTCATCCCATTCTCGATCTGTCCGAGACAGGGCTTTACCACGAATTTTCCCTGTCATGATACAGATGCATGAAAAGTCATGACATCATCGAAATTTGTCATGTGCGCGTCTCGCGCGATCCGCCTATTGGTTGCGGACTTTCCATGCGCCAGAACCGTTGATGACCGATACTTCCCTTAACTCCGCCTCCCGCCACCATCCCCTGCTGTGGCCATTGCTCGCCACCCTGCTGATACTCGGATGGAGTTCGGGCTTCGTCGGCATTCGCTATGCGAACCAGGAGGCGAGCGTCATGCTTCTTCTGTTCTGGCGCACCCTGCTTTCAGGGCTGATCCTTCTGCCTTTCGCTCTGACCATCGGGCCACGCATATCGATGCGCGCCATCCGGGATCAGGCCCTGTTCGGCGTCATGGCTGTCTTCCTCTATCTGGGCGGCTTCGCGCTGGCGATCGAGCAGAGGGTGCCCACCGGGCTGGTTGCGCTCATCTCCGATCTGCTGCCTTTGGCGATTGCCGCCCTTTCGCAGCCCTTGCTCGGCGAGCGGTTGACCGGACGGCAATGGCTGGGAACCCTGATTGCGGTGATCGGCGTACTGATCGTGTCCCTCGACAGTCTGAGTTTCGGCACGGCCCCGCTCTGGGCCTACGGACTGACCGTCGGTTCGATGCTGATATTCGCCGTCGCCTCGGTCCTGCACCGCCGGCGCAAGACACAGCACATGCCCGTCCACCAGAGCCTGTGCATCCACACGCTGACGGGTTCGGTCCTCTTCGGCCTCTGCGCCCTGACACAGGGCAGTCTCGCTCCCCCGATGACCCGTGATTTCGCGATCGGTATGGTCTGGCTCGTCCTGATCGCAACCTTCCTCGCCTACGCCGTCTACTACACCAGCCTACGGCTGTTCCCGGTCGCCAAGGTCAGCGCCGCGATCTATCTCAGCCCGCCGGTCACGATGCTGTGGGCGTGGATGCTGTTTTCCGAACCCCTGACGGTCTCGATGTTTGCCGGGCTTGCCGTGACGCTGGTCGGCGTGTGGATGACCTCGCGCGACTGAGCGGCTACCGCGCTGGTCGGGCCAGAACTTCGAGCTCGCAACGGTAGCTCACGAAAGAAAACCGCCCGCAGCACCGGTGCTGCAAGCGGTTCGGCATCATGCGTCGAGGGCGAGTCGCCTCCGTATCGCTTGTCCCGGCCGAAGAGGCTTACTGCCCCTTGCCGACGCCGAAGAGCACGGTCTTGTCGGCGGCCCAGACGTGGTAGTCCTTGACCTTCGGACCGAGCGCATCGATCACCGGCTCATAGTAGAGACCGAAGATCGGCAGGTCGGCGACCATCAGCTTGTGCAGCGACTTGAACAGCGCCTTGCGCTTCTCGAAGTCGCTGGTGACGGTGGTCTCCACATAGAGCTTGGCTGCCTCGTCGCTCTGCCACTGGCGGCTCGGGGATTTGGTCTTGTCGCCGATCAGGCGGCCATACATCTGCGAGGGGTCGAGGCGGGCTGAATAGCCGAAGGACTGGAGCTGGAACTTGCCGGCATTGTAGTTGTCGAGCTGGGCGGCCCAGTCGAGCGTTTCAAGCTCGGCCTTGATGCCGACGGCCATCAGCATGGCCTGCACCATGACGGAATTGTCGTACATGCCCTGATAGCGGCTGTTCGTCTGGATCTTGACGGTTTCGCCCTTATAGCCGGCTTCGGCCAGCAGCGCGGTCGCCTTGGCCGGATCGTATTTCGGCCATTCAAGGAAATCGTCGTCGAAGAAGGCGCTGGCCTGCGCCACGCCCGAGGGATTGTGGCCGGCAAGGCCGCTGTTGCGCACTTCCGCGATCTGGTCGTAGTCGATCGCATGGGCGATGGCCTGGCGGAACTTGAGGTTCGACATCAGCGGATCGAGCGTCTGGATGAGCAGCGGCGTCCAGGAAAGGCCGGGAGTGGAGGCGATCTGGATCCCCTTCGCCTTGGCTTCCTCGATACGGCCGGACTCGAAGCCCGGCAGGATATCGATCTCGCCTGCGTAAAGCGCAGCCTCGGCGGCGGCGGTGTCGGGAATGATCTGGAATTTCACCGCATCGACCTTGGCGGTGCGATCCCCGGCAAGGCCGGAAAGCGCTTCCTCGCCGGCCGGCTTGTAATCCGGGTTGGCGACGAGCGTGATCGACTGGCCCTTCACCCATTCGCCGAGCTTGAACGAGCTGGAGCCGATGGCGCTTCCCTCGATCCAGTTGCCGGCGGTGTCGACGTTCCTGGGGCTGGCGATCCATGCGTTGCACTGGATGTTGGCAAGCTGGGTCAGGAACAGCGCATTCGGTTTGTCGAGCTTGAAGACGACCGTGCCCGCATCGGGCGTTTCGACCGTCTCGACCTTCAGCCCCTTGCTGCCGTCGAATTCGGAGGCGCACACCCATTCGCGGGCCGGATCCATGCGCCACTTCCAGTTCCAGGCGACATCGGCGGAGGTGATGGGCGAGCCGTCGGTGAAGGTCGCGCCTTCGCGCAGCTTGAAGGTATAGGTCGTTTCGTCGCCGGAAAGCGCCCACGAGGCGGCGAGCGCCGGACCGATGCTCAGATTGCCGCGATTGGCGACGAGGGTTTCGAAAATGTGGTGGGTCACGGTGTCGGTATTGGCGTCACGGTTGAAACCGTCGAAGCCGCGAATATCGGCATTCATCCGCACCACGAGCGTCTCCGCCGATGCCAGCGACGTCGAAGCAAGAAATACGGACAGAATGGCAAGACCCGTTCGACAACCGCGCAGGGCAGGCAAGGACATAGACTTCAGCATGTGCAGTTCCCCTCGGCCCGGTTCTGATCGTTGATCGCCGAATGGTGGGCCGCAGCCGCCGGCGAATGCCTGCCCTCGCAACGGATAAGACCGTCTGTCTGGCAGGCCTGAATAAAGTTTGCATGATTTTAGTTGAATGAAAAGCATTTATTTAGACGATTGATGCGCATCGGCGGCCTTTTGAATAATTCGCAATCATGCGCCTAATGGGTGTGAAAGCGCCGGCATCATACCGGGCGTCGGCGCTTGCGCTCCGCAAAGCAGGCCTTCATCCCTGACCCTTGCAGGTCGAAACCGCGCGGTCGTGTGTCTGGTTGTGCTTATGAGATTGATTGTGCGAGGGAAAACGGAAGCTGTCCGCTATGGGTGCTTGCGAAAGGCGTCGGTGTCGCCGGGGCCGTCGGGATATGCCGGCCGTTGAAGATCAGGTCCGAACGGGTCGGAGCCGGGCAAGGCGTACACTTGGCTATGCGCTGCACCGAATGTCCCTCCGCCAGTTCGGGTATCGAGAAACCGGCGGAAGGATCGTGTGTCACGAGAGTTCAGAAAGCCGGAACCGGCGCGGCCATCAGTCGCCTGATTGGCTTTCCAAAATGCGGTGCCCCTCAACCGGCCAGCCGATCGCTCGGACGGCAGAAGAAGCAGAGTTCGGTGCCCGGTTCGGCGGTGAGGCTCGCGAAAATGATGGCGCCGTCATAGGGCGCGCGGATCGGCTGGCCGCTGGCGCGCTGGCCGATTACCTCGCCTTCCCGCATGACCTCTCCGGCGGCGAAGCGGCGTGACAGGCGGTCATCGGCCGCATCCGCCATCAGGGCTTCCGAGATTTCCCAGACCTGCGGCGCATCCTTCGGCAGGATCGGATCGGCGACCACGAGGCCGAGATGGGCGAGGCCGTTGAGGATCGTCCGGTAGCCGACTGCGGCTCCTTGCGGGTCCGTATGGGTTCCGCATTCGACGGTAACGCCATAGCCGCCGGCGAAACGCATGTATTCCGTGGTGCCGACGCTATGCGTCAGGGAAATTTCCGGGAATCCGCGTTCGGCGCGGACGGTTGCCGCCTGTTGGAAGGCGTCCATCCAGCCATGCACCACCATCGGCAATCCGAGCGCCTTGACCAGCGCTTCCTCCTGGACGGCTTTGGCAAAGGGCTCCAGCGTGCCGTTATTGTCGGCCGGCCCGATCAGGGCGAAGGGAACGCCCGGCGAGCTGAAGGAATGCAGGTCGATCAGCACGTCATGTTCGCGCAACAGCGGGCAGAGCACGTTTGCGATACGGTCCTCGTTATCCACCGGCACCGGCTTTTCGCCAAGGTCGCGGTTGAGGTTGCGGTCGCCCTCGCGGCGGTTCCAGCGGTAGGCGAGCGCGTTGACCACCGGTACGAAGGTGACGCTGCCGCGGGCAAGTCGAAGGCGGCCGGAGCGGAATTCGGAGATGACGCGGGCAATGGCGGTCGGGCCGCAGGTCTCGTTGCCATGCACGGAGCCGGTGACGATCAGGCTCGGCCCCGGCTGGAGCGCACGGAACGACACGCATTCCATCGTTTCCGTCTGCACCGGCGGAGCCGCCTGTTCGGGGGCGTCCGCAGGGGCGATGTCGATCATCATGCCGGGCTGAAGCCGGCTGGCGAATTCCAGCAACTGGTCATGGGCGATGGCGACGCAGCCCTGCGTGCCGCTGAAATCCGGCCGAGCCGCATGCATGAAGATGGCGCTGCCGCCGGCTGCCCGCGGGGTGGAGTCGTTCCAGCCGACCGGGATGAAGAGATCGAACAGCCGCTCGCCCGTCCGCATCAGGGCTTCCGGCGACATGTCGAGGATGAACTGGTTGTAGAACGGGCTTTCGGGATCCTCGACCCAGTTATAGTTGGCCGGCTTTTCGAGGAACGGAAAGGCGAAGGAACGCGGTTCGTCGCCCAGCGCTTCGGGATCGTAAAAGCCATAGCGTAGCGGGAAGGTACCGATCGGGGTTGCGCCGTCGCCTTCGCGTTTCAGCGCCGGATCGCGCAGGCCCGAGCGACCAACGGCGCAGGGGATCGTCCAGTTGCCGATGGTGAGCGTGCCCCGGTGGGGCTGGTCCGGATCCTGTCCGGCACGCACCTTGATGACCGGCTGGACGAGATGGGAAGCGGAGATGTCATTCATGTCAGAGACCTTGCAGGAGATGGCAACGCGCGTGATGCGTCGGTGACAAAGCGGAAAACTCGGGAACGGAACCGGTCCGGCAGGCGGCAATCGCCTGGCTGCAGCGCGGGTTGAAGGCGCAACCCGGCGGCGGATCGAGCGCCGAGGGGATTTCACCCTGCAGGCGTATGCTGCCGGAGGCCGGGTTCATCGGATCGGGGATCGAGGCGATCAGCGAGCGGGTGTAGGGATGGGCAGGCGCGGTGAAGATCTCGTCCCAGCGTCCCTGTTCCACGATCCGGCCGAGATACATGACGGCGATGCGATCGCACATGTGCTCCACGACGCCGAGATCGTGCGAGATCATCAGCAGCGCCACGCCGAGTTCGTTCTTCAGTTCCAGAAGCAGGTTGATGATCTGCGCCCGGATGGAGACGTCGAGCGCCGACACCGGCTCGTCGCAGACGACCAGCTTCGGCTCGACGATCAGGGCGCGGGCGATGCAGATGCGTTGCCGCTGGCCGCCGGAGAACTCGTGCGGGTATCGTTTGGCCGCGTCGGGCCGCAGGCCGACCTTGCGAAGCATTTCCGCGACGCGGTCTTCCCGCTCGCCGGCATTGCCCATGCCGTGCAGCTTCAGCGGCCCGCCAAGGCTCTGGCCGACGGTATGCCGGGGGTTCAGCGAGGCGAACGGGTCCTGAAACACCATCTGCACGATGCGGGCGCGCTCCAGCCGATCGGACTGGCTGATTGCTCCGCTCACGTCCTGTCCGTCGAGCACGATCCGCCCGCCGCTTGTCGAGACGAGGCCGAGGATGGATTGCGCGAGCGTCGATTTTCCGCAGCCGGATTCACCCACGAGGCCGAGACATTCACCGGCCTTCAGGTTGAGGTTCACGCCATCGACGGCCTTGAGCAGGCCGCGCCGGAAACCGAAGCCCTGACGGACGGGGTAGTGAACCCTGAGATCCTCGATGCCGAGGATATCGGGACGTCCGGTCCCGGGATTTTCCATGGTGATGTCAGCCATTGAGATAGCACCTCTTGCGGCCGCCCGAGGAAAGCGGCGTCGTTTCCGGCGCGGCCGTCAGGCATTGCGGCATGACCTCGGCACAGCGCGGGGCAAAGCGGCAGCCCTTGCCATATTCGACGATGGGAGGAACCACGCCGGGTATTTCGGCAAGCTTCGCCTGGCCGGCGACAAGACGCCGGCCGAGACGCGGCAGCGACGCCACCAGCCCTCGCGTGTAGGGATGCCGCGGGTCGGAGAAGATCTTCTCCGCCGGCTGTTCCTCCACCAGATGGCCGGCATACATCACCGCCACCCGATGGCAGACGCGGGCGACAAGCCCGAGATCGTGGGAGATCATCAGCACGGCGGTGCCCCGGGCGCGACAGAGATCGAGGATCAGCTCGATAATCTCGGCCTGAATGGTGACATCAAGCGCTGTCGTCGCCTCGTCGGCAATCAGGAGATCGGGATCGCAGGCGAGCGCGATGGCGATCATCACGCGCTGGCGCATGCCGCCGGAAAGCTGATGCGGATAATCGTTCACCCGCCGGCTGGCCGCCGGCACCTGCACCTGTTCCAGACATTCGATGGCGCGTTTGCGCGCCGCCCGGCGGCTCATGCCCTGATGCAGGACGAACATCTCGCCGATCTGGTCGCCGATGGTCATCAGCGGATTGAGCGCCGTCATCGGCTCCTGGAAGATCATGGCGATGCGGTTGCCGCGCAGCATCCGCATGTTGCGGTTGGGCAGGCGGGCGATATCGCCGCCGTCGAAGCGGATGTGGCCGCCGGTCACCCGTAACGGGCCGCCCAGAAGCCCAGCGACGGAAAGGGCCGTGAGGCTCTTGCCGCAGCCGGACTCGCCGACGAGGCCGACGACTTCACCGCGGCCAATCGACAGGTTGAGGCCTTCGACCGCCGGGAAATCCTCGCCATTGGCGGAGAGCGAGATCCGCAGGTCCTCGATGTTGAGAATAAGATCCTCGCTCATGCTCGCCGAGCCTTCCCCTGCGGATCGATGAGATCGCGCAGACCGTCGCCCAGCAGATTGAACCCGAGAACCGTGAGGAAGAGCGCCAGTCCGGGGAAGATGGCGATCCATGGCGAGACCATCAGCTGCTCGCGCGCATGGGAAAGCATCGAGCCCCAGCTCGGCGCGGGCGGGACGACACCGAGCCCGAGGAAGGAGAGCGAAGCCTCGGCCATGATCGCCGAGCCGATGCCCATGGTGGCGATCACCACCAGCGGACCCGCGATGTTGGGCAAAAGCTCGCGGAACATGATGTGAAGGCGGCCGTAGCCCATGGTCTGCGCCGCCTGCACATAGCTGCGCGATTTCTGCGACAGCACCTGTGCGCGGCTGATGCGACAGCTATAGGCCCAGTCGGTCATGCCGAGCGCGATCAGCAGGCTCGTGACCCCCGGCCCGAGCACGGCCATCAGCGCCAGCGCGAAGACCACGGTTGGGATGGACAGCATCAGGTTGGTGAGGCCCTGGACGAATTCATCCCACCAGCCGCCGAAGTAACCGGCCGAAAGACCGAGCGCCACACCGATGCAGGTGTTCATGAGCTGTACGACCAGCCCGATGGTAAGCGAGATGCGGGCGCCATAGACTACGCGGCTGAAGATGTCGCGGCCCTGTTCGTCCGTTCCCATCAGGAACGAAAGGCCCGGCGGCTCCTCGGCATAGATCAGGTTGGCGTCGAGAACGGGATCGTGGGTGGCGATCAGCGGCGCGAAAAGCGCCATGACGACCATGACGACAAGGATCAGCCCGCCGACGAAGAGATTGGGACGCAGGAGATGGAGGAGTTTCATCGGTAGCGGATCCTCGGATCGATCAGCATGTAGGCGATGTCGACCAGCGTGTTGATGAGCAGGAAGAACAGCACGATGACGAGAATGCAGCCCTGCACCGCGGGAATGTCGCGCAGCGAGACGGACTGGATGAGCAGCGAGCCGACGCCCGGCCATGCGAACAGGCTTTCGATCACCACCGAACCGCCGAGCATGGAGCCGAACTGCAGGCCGATGGTCGTCAGCACCAGAACGAAGGCGTTGCGCGCCAGATGCCGGGTGACGATGCGGGTCTCGCTCATGCCCTTGGAGCGCGCCGTGCGGATAAAATCGGCGCCGCGCACTTCGAGCACGGCCGCCCGCGTGGTTCTGGCGAGAAGCGCCATGGGGCCGATGCCGAGCGTCAGCGCCGGCAGGATGAGGTGCTGCAACCCGCCCTGCCCGTAGCCGAAGGTCGGCAGCCAGCCCAGTTGCAGCGAGAAGAAATACATCGCCAGCAGGCCGAACCAGAAGCCGGGCACGGAAAGCCCGGAAACCGCTCCCATCATCGCCGCCATGTCGACCCAGCTTCCCGGCCTTGAAGCCGCGATGAAGCCGAGCGGCAGGCCGATGGCGACCGCGAACAGGATGGCGGCGCAGGCCAGCCGGAAGGACGCGACGATGCGGCTTTCCAGCATGTCGATCACCGGCCGGCGGGTGGAGAACGAGGTTCCGAGATCGCCGCGCGCGAGGTCGGCGACATACCGGCCGAAGCGCTCGTGCAGGGGATCGTTCAGATGAAGCTGTTCCTCAATCCGGGCCATGACCTTGGGATCGATATCGCGTTTTTCACCGACCAGCGACGTGACGAAGCTGCCGGGAATGACGCTGAACAGCAGAAAGACGAGCGTCACCACGACGGCGACGGTCAGAAGCGCCTGCATCAGCCGCCGCGCAATCACCATCAGCATGAAGTGTTCCTCTGCCCCGGGATGCGGACGCCGCATGGATGACACGCGACGCCCGAACCGGGAAGGTTGGTTTGACAGGAGCCGATGGACTTACTTGCGTCCCGGGGCGTTCTCATCAAGCCAGATCTGGTCAACTTCGAGGATGGCGGCTTCCGTTACGTTGGAGTCGACGCCGTGCACCCAGGGCTGCGTGGCAACGACGGCCTTGTTGTAGTTGTGGAACCACACCGGCGCCTGTTCGAAGATGTAGCCGTCTGCTTCCTTGGCCAGCTCGATGCGGCGCTTGGGATCGGGGTCCGAAGAGGCGGCATCGATCATGGCGTCGAATTTCGGATCGGCATAGCCGCTGCGGTTGCAGGCCGAGCGGGAGACGCGGCTGTCGAAGCAGCGCAGCGCGCCGACCGGATCGGGACCCGTGCCGTTGGAACGGAACCATGCCATGGCCTCGCCGGCATTGATCGCATCGAGCAGGACGCCCGATTCCACCACCTTCGGCTTGGCGTTGATGCCGACCACCGTGAGGAAGGGCATCATGGCCTGCAGCACGCCGAGACTGCTTTCGCCATCGGTCACCATCGCCTCGAATTCGAAACCGTCGCCATAGCCGGCTTCCTTCAGGAGCTGCCTGGCCTTTTCCGGATCGTAGGCATAGGGCTTGCGATCCTTGTCGAAGGCGACAGAGGTCATCGGCAGCCAGCCCGTGGCCTTGAATGCCTTGTCCTTCAGGAGCTTGCGGATGATGATGTCGCGGTCGACGGCATAGTTGATCGCCTGACGCACGCGAACATCGTTGAAGGGGGGCTTCTGGACGTTCATGCCCATGTGGCGGGTGAAGAGCTCGGGAACTTCGATCAGACCCTTCGACAGCTCCGGATCTGTCTTGTAGGCGGCGTAAGCGCTGCCGGAAAGCACGGTGGCATCCAGCTCGCCGGCGCGGAAGGCGACGTCGAGGGCGCTGTATTCATCGGTGATGGTGAATTCCACGCGGTCCGCATAGGGCTGGCCGGGCTTGTAATACTTGTCGAACTTCTCGCCGACGACGCGCGAACCCTCGACATGTTCGACGAAGCGGAACGGGCCGAGGCCGACGGGATGCGACAGGAATTCCGGCTTGTCGGCCTCTTCCTTCGGCAGGATGGCGGTCACGGCTTCGAACAGCAGGGTGCCCGGCTCGAGGTAGTTCTTGAAGGTGATTTCGAGCGTGAAGTCGTCGATCTTCTTCAGGCCGGAGATCGAGGTGGCCTTGCCGGCCGCATAGTCTTCCGCGCCGACGATTTCCGAGATCATCGGCGAGCCCGGATAGCCCTTCGCCGGGTCCATGATGCGGGTGTAGGACCAGATCAGGTCGTCCGCCGTCATCTTGCGGCCGTTATGGAAATAGGCATTGTCGCGCAGCTTGTAGGTGAAGGTCTTGCCGTCGGCCGAGGTTTCGACCGAGGTCGCAAGATCGAGCGCCGGCCGGTTTTCAGCCGAATCCCAGGTGTAGAGCGCACGGTGGAATGCCTTGGAGACGGCCATGTCCTGCGATTCATAGGTGATGTGCGGATCGAGCGATTGCAGCGCCGAGCTGTAGGGGGCCGGCAGATGCAGCGTGCCGCCGGGGAGCGGTGCCTCTGCCATAACCGGTGAGAACTGGGTCAGAACGCTGATCGCGGTGGCAGCAAGCAGAAGGCGGGCCGAACGCAAACAGCCGGCGGATGTCTTGAGTAATGTCATGGCAGTATCCCTCTAGTGGTTATTTTCTATCTTCAGGCATGCGAGCATTTCGAGCGATGCTCTTTTCCTGCCCCGCGGGAGGCGCGAGGCAAATCGGGTGTCAGGACGGGGCTAAAGCATGTCGCGATCTTTCAGCTTCGCTCCGTACGCTTTGGCCTTTGTTCTCTCACATGTCGTTACCGCAAAACCGCTACGCACTTTTGCGCGGCATGCTCTGGCCCTCCTTTCAGGACGGCTTCGTGAATGAGCCGCCCGACATCGGGGAGAAACGTCTTGTCGTCGGCCGACCAGTGGCTGTCGGTCATCACGCAGGCGACGAAGCTCTTCCCGGATGCCGTCTCGGCATAGACGAGATCGTGGCGCGTCCAGCTCGTATGGCCCGCCTTCGACCACAGAAGCGTGGTTTCAGGCATTCCCTCCCCGAGAAAGCCCCGCGCCTGATCGCCTTCCGGCGGAATGCCGGTTTCGGCAAAGGCCCGCCGCTCCCGCGTGCGGTCCATCAGTTCCATCATCCAGTCGGAAGCATCGGTCGCGCCGCGCACGATGTCATGCATCAGCACGGTGCAGGCGCGCGCCGTGAGCCGGTTGCCCTTCGAATGCGCCCGCGCCTGATAGGAACAGCCATAAGGGCTGTCCTCATAAGTGGCGTGGAGGACATTGATGCCCCGGAACTCCGGCCGGTCGAGGCTTGTCAGCCAGTCCTGCACCGCATGGCGCTGGCGGAGCCAGTCGGCAAGGCCTGCGTCATCCAGACAGGGGCCATCGAACGCACCCGTCAGCCGGCCCATCAGGAATGCCGTGGCTTCGTTGGAAGATAATTCGATCATGGCGCGGGCGGCGCGCCGGTCCTCGTCGTCAGGCTGAAAGCGCCCCATGGCCTCGAAGGCCGTGAAGGCGTAAAGACAGAAGAGCTTCATCACGCTTGCGGGATAGACCGGCACGTCGTCCCGGTACCCGAAGAACGCGGTGTCCAGGAGTGGCCCGCAACCGCTTCCGCGCAGCGGCCGGTCATGGATGGCAAGCGCCAGCCCAATGGCATCCGGCCCAAGCTTGCCGGCGCTGCGCTCGCCCGCAAGGTCGATGATCCCGTTTCGAAGTGCGTCGAATTCTGCCGCGTTCACGTATCAATCCGAATGGTCGTCCGCCATCCCGAACGCGGCTGTCAACCGGCCCGGGTGAATGGGAATGTCATGATCTACATGCATGAAGCTTAGGCGCGATCCCTGCGCCTCGATACGAAAAATGCGCTGCAAGTTCATTCATTGATGATATGAAGTTGTGACGCGTGGACACGAGCCGGGGGTATTTCATGGGCGATCTCAATCTGCGGCAGATCGAGGTCTTCAGGGCCACGATGAAGTTCGGGACGGTGACGGCGGCTGCCGCCGCACTCGCCTCGTCGCAGCCGACCATCACCCGCGAGCTCAGGCGTCTCGAGGATACGGTGGGCTTCTCGCTGTTCGAACGTCGGCGTCAGCGGCTTCATCCGACCGCCCGGGCGCTGAAGCTCTATCACGAGGTGCAGGCTTCCTTCATCGGGCTCGACCGCATCAATGTCTGCGTCGACGGATTGCGCGGCTCCTATGACGAGATCCTCTACATCGCCACCCTGCCCGCCTTCGCCCAGAACCTTCTGCCCGAGGCTCTGCGGCGGCTGATGACCCGCCACCCGCATGTCTCGGTACGCATCGACACCTCCGACCCGCGCGACCAGTCGCCGATTTCCGGTTTCAACTTCGATATCGGCCTGATCGAGGGAAGCTATGGTTCCGAGAGCGCCGATGTCCTGACGGTCGGCAGTTTCGATCAGGTCTGCGTGATCCCTGCCGGCCATGCGCTGGCGGAAAAGAAGGTTCTGGTTCCCGAGGATTTCCACGATGTCGACTTCATCTCTCTCGGGGATAACGATCCCTTCCGCATGCAGATCGACCGGATGTTCGACGAAGCCGGGGTGACGCGAAAGATGTCGATCAGCACCCAATCGGCAAACGCCGTCTGCGAAATGGTCGCCTGCGGGCTGGGGGTCGCGATCATCAACCCGCTCACCGCCCTGTCCTATCGTGACAAGCCCATCGTGCTCAGAAAGCTGTCCCGCTCGATCCGCTTCCTCGTTTCGGCGCTGCGGCCGGCAAACCGGCCCGTGGTCAACAGCGGCGAGAGCCTCGTGCAATATCTGACGGCCGTCTGCGGCGAGCGGGCGCGTCTGCTGGAAAGCATTCTGGAGAAATAGCGTTCAATTGGTACCGGCCGGCTTCTTGCCGGAGGGTGTGCCGTCGGGGTTCATGCCGTAGTGGCGGTAGAGCGCCTGTTCGTCGGCGGCAAGCTGGGCATCCATGCGCGCATCGGCGCTTTTCGCCCAGGCGTTGCGGGCCGCAAGCGCGACCGGCGCCTTGGCGAAACTGGAGAGCCCGGTGGGATCGGCCGAAGCCGCAAGGCTTGTCGCCCCTTGCGCTGCGCCGAACGCCGTCGCCTCGGCGTTTAGCTGCTTTTCCAATGCCCTCGTCTTGTCCGAGAATTGCGCTCCCTCGAAATTGGAGGGAGGACTCTGGCAGGCCGCCAGCACCAACACTGCGAGAACCGCAATGACAACGCGAATGATGTTGGGGCTGACGTAATCGTTCCAATCCATGCTCTGAATGGATACCTCCGGCTCTGTGGTCTGACGGGCTTTGATGCATTCCGGAACGTGTCCGGTGAGCGGTGCCTCAGACGTGCTTCATCTCTTTGCATTTCAAAGAATTTTCGATGCGAAACCGGCGCGGTTTCGGCCTGAAACGCTCTAGTAACAGGCGACGCTGTATTGCGCGTTCTGGACTGCCATGCCGCTTACCGGCCCCATGGCGCGGGCGGCCATCGCGCCGCCCGGTCCGGCGAGGCTGACGCCGGCCAAGGCGGTTCTCGTTGCCATGGCCGTTGCCTGCGTCGCCCGCCCATGCGCCTGGATCTTGTTCAGGCATTCCTGCGCCGAGGCATAGCCCCGGGCGCGTTCGGCATCTTCCGCGGTTGCGCCGGGACGGCTGGCCGCCAGCTCGGCGGATGCCTGCCGGCTGGCCATGTCGGCGCGAAGCGTGTTCATTCGCGCGTCGCTACTGCAGCCGGCGGCAAGCAGGCACAGCGCGCCCGCGAAAAGAAGTCCTGTACGCATGATCGATGGCATCCCTGTTCATGATGCTGTTCTGGATATCCGGGGATTTTCGCCCGAGTGGGCAGGCAGGATCTCCCGACGAAACGAAGCCCTGCCAGCGCCGATGCCGGCCGTCCGGTCCGTTCACTTGCGCCTCCTGATCGCGGATGCGTGACTGACGACCAGCAGCGCGCCGATGACGGTGATGTGCTCCATCACCACATGGAACTCGATGGTGCGGAAGGGCTCTTCCATATCCCAGAAGTTATGGGCAATCGGGATGGTGAGCGCGGTGAACACGGCGAGAGCGCCCGCGCCCACCCAGGCCCAGCGGTTGATGATGACCAGCAGCGAGCCGCCGAGCAGCGTGACGACGGTCGCGACGTAGTAGAGAAGCTCCGGCTGCAGGCCGAAATGCCGCATCTCGCCGATTCCGGTTTCGTAGTCGATGAGCTTGGCGAGCCCGCTCGACCAGAACATGAAGGTCAGCACGACCCGGGCCAGCACGCGGAAGCGGCTTGAGCGCAGGACCGTATCGACGACATAGGGGATGCCGATGACCGGCGGGGATGCCTTGCGCGGTTCCGCGCCATTCAGGATGTCAGTGCTCATGGGATATTTCCTTGTTTTTTCATGGTTGTAGAGTGACCGATGCAGCCCCCGGCCGCGCCTCGTGCGGGGCCAAGGGCTGCATCGGCCTGCAATCGCCCGGCCTCAGAACTTGAGGTTGAAGTTCGCCTTGACCGACTGATCGGAGGTGTCGGAGCTGAACTGGCCGTCATAGGTGAGGCCGAGCGTTGCGTTTGCCGTCAGTGCGTAATCGAGGCCCGCTTCGATCAATGCGGCATTGCGGGAGAGAGGCGCGCCGCTGATCGAGAAGGCATCGCCGCCGCCGGCAAAGCGCATGGTGGTTTCCGGTGTCACGTCGCCGAAGGCATGCCGCCAGCCGGCCATGCCCCTTGCTGTGACGACACTGCCGCCAAGGTCGAAAGTGGTGGAGGCGCGCAGGCCGAGCGTCGTGAAGGTGGCGTCCGAATTCGTACCGTGGCCGGTCAGCGCCGCCGCTCCGCCCTCTTCGGTGAAGCCGTTGGTGTGAACATTCGCATAAGCCAGATTTGCGAAGGGCTCGAACCGGGCGGCACCCGCCGTGATACCATAGCCGAGTTCACCGAAGACCTGCGACGTGCCGGCGGAGTAGCTCTCCTTGAGGTGGTCGCTGAAACCGGAGAACGACACGTTCCGCTTGGTCGAGACATCATGCCAGCTATAGCTCGCGCCGCTGCGGAGCGTGAGGTTGCCCCAGTTCGCGCCGCCATAGAGGCCGATATGATAGTTGCCGCTCGTCCCGTTGGAATCCCGGTCGTCCGCATCGAGGCTGGTATTGCTGTAGCCGGCAACGGCACCGAAGCGCCAGGTGTCGAAAAGCGGGGCATCCGCGCCGACGAAGAAGCCGCCGGTCGAGCGCTGGAGACGGGCGGCATTGCCGTCGCCATCCATATGACCCCAGGAGCCGAAGCCCTGTCCCCAGACGGCGAGGCGGTCGGGCGGTGTCGGCGCAGTGAGCGGCTTGCCGTTTTCGTAAGTAGTGGATGCGCCGGCTCCTTCGAAGGCCGAGCGAAGGCGGTCGTTGACGGCATTGCGCAGGAAGCGGCTGTCCTCGAGCATCGCCGCGCGCGCCGAGGAGTGGATTTCGCCCGAAAGATGGTCGAAAGCGCCGCGGGCCTGATCGGCCGAGAGGTTCAGCACCCTGTCGTGGATGGCATTGCCGGAGCCGAGGCTCTCGACGCCTCGACCGGCGGCAATCTGGTTGCGGGTTTCGCCGACATTCTGGAACTCGACGCTGTTGCGCGTCATCGTCAGGTAGACATTGTTGGCGTCGTAGCTGAGCGAGGGATTGAGGAAGGCAAGGTCCGACGTCACGCCTTCCGTGAAGCTCCCGGTCAGGCCGCCGTCGGCGGTAAGGATGGTGTAGGTCGTGGCCGGCGAATAATTTCCGGTGCCCGCCAGCACGTTCACCGCGCCGCCGTTGATCGCCGCCGAACCCGTGGCGAGGATCTGGTCGGATTGCCCCTCGGCATCGACTTCGACCTCATAGATCGAGCCGGCATAAAAGGTGATGTTGCCTGCGACGTTCAGCGTGCCGATCGAGTTGCCGGGCGCAATGGTGCCGGCGACGGTGGTGTCGCCCACCGTGCCGATGCCTTGCAGCCGGCCGGTTTCCCAGACGTCCATCGTGCCGCCGAGCGTGTTGTTGACCGCAAGCGTACCGTTCTCGACCGTGGTAGTTCCTGTGAAGGCGGTGGAATAACCGGTGAGTTCCGTCTTGCCGGAGCCTGCCTGGCGCAGCCTGCCATCGCCGCTGATGACGCCGTCGAGGGTCAGGTCGTTCGAGCGGTTGAAGATCAGCGACCCTTGATTGACCACATTGCCCCTGATCGAGCCGGTTTCGCCGCCATTGCCGAGGCTGACGATTGCTTCGTTGGCGATCACCGTTCCGCCCCGGTACTGGTTGTTGGCCGTGAGCGTGAAGCCGCCGTTCAGGAAGTGCGTCGCGCCCGTGCCGCTGATGACGCCATTGTAAGTGAGATCATTGTCCCGGTTGAACATCAGCGCGCCGTTATTGATGACGTTGCCGACGACCGAGCCGGTTGTTCCGCCTTCACCGAGCCTCAATATCGCCGCGCTTTCGATGACGGTCCGGCCGAGATAGGTGTTGTCGGCCGTGAAGGTGAAATCGCCACCGATGATGCTCACCATGCCGGTGCCGGAGATCGTTCCTCCGAAGGTCGCTTCATCGGAACGGTGGAAGGCAAGGATGCTGTTGTTGAGGACATCTCCCTCGATCGCACCGCCCGTGCCGCCATCCCCGATCTGGAGAGTGCCTCCTCGGATTTCCGTTCCGCCCCAATAGGTGCTCTCGCCCGCGAGGATGAGCTTGCCGTAATCGGTCTTGATCAGCCTGCCCGCGCCATCCAGCTTGTTGGTGATGGTTGCAACATAATCGACGCCTGCCAGCGTCCCGTCGCCGACGCGAATGATCGCGTCTCCGGCGACCAGATCGAGCATGTTGCCGGTCACCACGTAGCCGCTCGTGGTAAACTCCATGCCCGTCGCCTGCACCTGCCCGGTGCCGGTATCGACCACGACCCTGCCGGCTGTTCCGCCGAATATCGCGTAGCGGGGAATGGTGCCGATGGCCGCATTTTCGCTGCCTGTCTCATCGGTGAAGGCGCGTCCGCCGCTTCTCCAGCGGCCGTTTCCGCCGTCGATCTGGCCGTTATCCCAGTTCTCGCTGTCGTCGCCGTCCCAGTAGATCCGTCCGCCATATCCCGGATCAGCCGCGGCCGCGCTGAATTCGAACGGGGTGGCGACCGGCCCGGCCAGCGCGATGATCGACGCCCCGGCCAGCAGCAGCCTCATATGTCGAAGATGCGCACCGATTTCCGGTCCGGAAATATTCAAAGCCTTGCCCTGCAATTCATTGCTCCCGTTTTGTCCGGCAGCAGACAAAGCTGTGCCGGCGACGGGCGCGCGAAGCGCCCGAAGGATGAAAAAACCGTTCTTTTTGCTTGGAGCCCCGTTGTCGCAGCCAGGCGAAACGCTGGCCGCGATACACGGCCCTGATATCCGGACCACCGCGAAATCTGCGCGAACCGGGACTACCCGAGCGGAGGTATAGCGATCCCCGGCCCCGAGCCGAAGTGGCAATTAGCTACAATTCTTCTGCTATTTTTTCGGGGCCGGATCGGACCCAGTATGTCGCGGCCGCAATGCTTGCGGCGCGATGGAAGTACATGGACGCCCTCCGTATAGCCACGTGAAAATCATGCCGGTCCATGGCTTCACTATCGCGCAATAATTCTATATGTATATTGCATGCATAGAAATGACGTATTTCAATAAAAGGGTAGTTCATGACCGGTAAGACGCCAGAAAGACAGCCGGAAAAGCCATTTGACGAACCGCTGGTTCTCGATTTGCACTCGGAAGTCGCTCTCGATGCGGAGCAGCGTGCTTCGTTGGCCTCGGATGTGTCGTGGCTCGAATATCGCGCCGAATTTCGCAAGAAGATGATCAGGGACGGTTTTCTCAAGCATCCCTGGCGCAGTATATTTGAAGCCGACATGATCTTCACCCTGATCGGGCACAAATGGCTTCAGGGGGAAGTCATGACGGTGAAGGAAGTCGCCACCTATTTCGAGATCTTCACCAGCGATGTGACGATCACCCGCCATATCGACGACATGGTCGCCTCCGGCACGCTCATCCGCAGACCCGATCCCCGGGATCGGCGGCGTCTGCACCTGATCCCGACGCAGCGGCTTTTCGAGATCGGTCGGATTTTTCTGGAAGCGCGCAAGGCAATCGCCCGCCGCCACGGCTTCGTCTACGACCCCGAACGCACCCGGGCGGAATCCGGTCTCTGAGGGGGCGTTCGAAGGGGCCTTTAACGGCGCGGCGGCCTCCCCGTATTGATGACAGACATCATGTTTGATGCTACGCATGTTGGTCATCACGACGTCGTCAGCGGCAAGCCGGAGAAATTTGCGATGAAGGTTACGCGGGAACAGATGGCGGAGAACCGGCTCCGCATTCTCGATTCGGCAGCCGAACTCTTCCGTGCCAAGGGTTTCGAGGCGGTGACCGTCGCCGAGGTGATGAAGGCCGCCGGGCTGACCCATGGCGGCTTCTACGGCCATTTCTCCTCGAAAGACGATCTGGTCGCCCAGACGCTGGCCCATAGCCTGAAGATCGACACGGAAGGCAAATCCAATCTTTCCTCCTGGATCGGCAGCTATCTCTCGCCGCGGCATCGGGACGATCCCGGCCATGGTTGCCCGACGGCCGGCCTCGCGGCGGAAACCCGCCATCAAGGGCCTGCGGCTCAGGCCGCGATGACAGAAGGCGTCCGCGCTCAGATCGAGAGGATAAGCCAGGCGATGCCGGGCGCCGGCGAGGCCGAAAAACGCCGTGCGGCGATCGGGAGCTGGTCTGCCATGGTCGGCGCCGTGATCCTTGCCCGCGCCATCGCCGATCCCGAACTTTCTGATGAAGTGCTCAAGGAAACCCACGCCTGGATCGACGCGGCCCTTGCCAGGGATGCCGTTCCGCGGGAGGCAAACACTCCTGCCGTTTCCGCTCATTCCTGAGCGTCGTCTGGAAGGCGCCAACATGTCCACGGGAAGGCCGGATGTGGAGCGGCGGCGATCCTGAGCTGATAATATCACAGGTGTTGGAAACCCACTCCGGCGGGGTTCCTTTCCGATGCTTCGTCACACCTCGGAAATGACGGCTTGCCGACGGCATCTTCCAATCGCCAGGTCCCGTGCTATCGCACCTGTTCCAGCAGATCCCGCTGATCGGCAACGATTGAAGCCGCCTCGTTTCTTAGGACGTCCTTTGCGTTCTTTCGGGCATCTTCCATCGCGATATCCGCCTGCAGGCCGCGTTCATCCGCCTGCAGACCATCGTCCGGTCCGCGAAGCAGGCCATCGTCTTCCTGCTCGCGAGCCTTCAGGCGATTTGCAAGAGCGGTCATCTCGTTGCGGCGTTCGGTCTCGTTGAGAGAGACGGTGCGTTTTTCGCGCTGTGCCTTCAGTTCCGCGGCATCTTCCACGAAACGTTGAAAGTCCGGATCCTTTTCCACCCGGGCCTCATGAAGGCTTTGCAGCTTCGGCAGCACGGCGGTCATCCCGGTGTTGATCTTGTATTTCGCAGGCTTGATCTCTGTCCAGGGCAGCGCATTTTCATAGCTCGCTTCACCGAGGGTCTTGGGGTCGGAAAGACCGGGCAGGCTGATATCGGGCGTCACGCCACGCAGCTGCGTCGTTCCCCCGTCAACCCGAAAGAACTGGGCAACCGTAAACTTCAGCTGACCGAACTTCGGTTCGCTGTTGCGCGCCACCTGATCGAGGTCGACGACCGTCTGCACGGTGCCCTTGCCGAAGCTGGGTTCACCGACAATCACTCCCCGGCCATAATCCTGTATCGCCGCGGCAAAAATCTCGGAGGCAGACGCCGACCCGCGATTGATCAATACGCCCACGGGGCCAGTCCAGGCAGGCTTGGAAAGGTCGTCGCTCTGCACCTTTACCTTGCCTTCGGCGTTGCGCTGCTGGACCACGGGGCCTTTGCCGATAAACAGGCCCGTCAGGTCGATCGCCTCGGACAGCGAGCCGCCGCCATTGTCGCGCAGATCGACCAGAACGCCATCCACATTGTCATGCTTCAACTCGCCGAGAAGTTTTGCAACATCGCGGCTTGCGCTTCTGTAGTCCTTGTCGCCTTTCTGCCGCGCATCGAAATCCTCATAGAATGTCGGCAGGGTAATCACGCCGATCCTGCGCGTGATGCCGGCCTCGTCGACCGGAAGGATGTCCTTCTGGGCAGCCTGCTTCTCCAGGTTGACCTTGTCCCGCACCAGATCGATCACGCGGTGGCTGCCCCCTTCGCCGGCATCTGCCGGCAGGATATCCAGGCGAACGACGGTATCCTTTTCCCCGCGTATCAATTGCACGACCGCATCGAGACGCGTGCCCACGACTTCCTGCACGGCGCCGTTTTCGCCCTGACCGACACCGATGATGCGGTCTCCGACGGCAAGTTTGCCGGACAATTGCGCCGGTCCACCGGGCACCAGTTCACGGACGGTTGTGTAGCCGTCGCGTTCCTGCAGCACGGCCCCGATGCCAACCAGTGAAAGCTTCATCGAGATATCGAAGTTCTCCGAAGCGGCGACACCGAAGTAGTCCGTGTGCGGATCGACCGATGTCGTGTAGGCGGCCATGAACGACTGGAAGACATCGTCGCTCTTGTATGTTTGAACGCGCTCCAGGATGTTCTTGTAGCGCTTGTCGAGCGTATCGCGGATTGCCTCGTCGGACCGGCCCGCCAGCTTCAGCCGTAGCCAGTCGGATTTGACGCGTTTGCGCCAGAGGTCATCGATCTCGGCCTCTGATCGCGCCCAGGTTCCGTTGTCGTCCGGCAGCGTGTAGTTCTCCTGCGCGGTGAAATCGAAGTGCTGTTTGAGAAGCCCGCGCGCATGGGTCATGCGCTCGATAATCCGTTGCGTATAGACATTGAAGATCGAAAACGGGATCTTCAGGTCCTCGGCAGCTATGGCATCGTCGATATTGGTCCTGTCGGCCATGAACTTATCGATATCCGCCTGCAGGAACAGACTCCGGTCCGGGTCCAGAGACTTGATGAACCTGTCCATTATCTTCGCCGACAATGTGTCGTCGAGCGGAACGGGCTTATAGGCGTATCGCGTCAGGAACTGCGCGCTCAGATTTGCGGCCTGCCCCTGCTGTTCACTCGGTGACAGAACCGGCGGGGCTCCGGCATCAAGCGCGTAAGCCGGCGGAGCGATTGCAAGGAGAAGGGCAATGAAACCGTATTGAAGGCGCATTCAGCTGTGATCCCGGTTGCGATATCATGTCTTTACCATGCGATGTGGGACATGCACGTCGTTTTGGCAATCGCATGTGATGCAACATTTCGTGTCTTTTTGGCGAAGATGTGGAATGGATGGCCGTAATACCGGCCTGCATCAGCCGCGCAGATCCCGAAACGAGCTGTAAACACCTGTATTCAACCGGCAGGGTCCGCCGTGTATCCACCCAAGGGGTGTGACAGGCCCACGATAAGGGTTGGCGGTGGAATAGGCTCCATGGTTCGGCGCGTCGCGCTGCTCACCCATGACAAGGCGATGGCGCTACCGGAAAACACGCTGCCATTTCAATGCTGTTCTTCGGCTCATATGCCAGACATCAGGAAGGCCCACCTTTCCGGGGCGGGCCAGGTCCTGATTTGTCATTGCCCCGTTCAAGCGCTCCATCCCCTATTTTCGCGTGGCGCTCCACTCGGCGATGAAACTGAGCATGATCCTGGTGAAGTCCTTGAGCTCCTCGATCGAGACCTGCTCGTTGATGGCATGCGCATGCCGGAGCTTGCCGGGGCCGAAGATGGCGGCCGGTATGCCTTCATGACCGAACCAGCCTCCGTCGGTGACGCTCGGCGACACGCTGAGCACGGCCGGCTGACCGGTAACCGCCTGGTATTTTGAAGCCAGCAGCCGGACGCCCGCATGTGTCGGATCGAGTTCCAGCGAGGGAAAGATTTCTCCTCTGTCCTCGATCATGGATTTCCCGCCCCAGCGGAACTGCGGATGGTTGTCGCGCAGCCAGGGGTCGGCGTCCGCCACCCGACGGATATGGGTTTCGATTTCCTCGACGATCGTCTCGTGATCCTCGTTCGGATAGTAATGCACGGTGATCCAAAGCCGGCATTCGTCGGCGATGAAGGCCGCGTGCCTTCCACCTTCGATGACCGCGGGATTGATGGTGGTGGAGCCGAGCGGGCATCCCGGATAGGATTTGGTCACCGCCCAGTGCCGCTCGAGATCCTGCAGGCCCTGGATGATCTTCATCATCTTTTCGATGGCGCTGGCGCCAACGAGCCCGCCGCCCGCATGGATCATCTGGCGGCGAGTGCCGTCGTGGAAGCTTTGCGGGCTCTTGATGGTGATCCAGCCGGTAATAACCCCGCCTTGCCCCTCGATCTGCAGGTCGGAAGTGTCGACGACCAGCGCCAGGTCCGCCGTATAGCCGCGCTTGCAGCAATCGAGCGTTCCGGCTTCGCCCACTTCCTCGCCGATCACGGACTGGAAAGTGATGTCACCCGGCAGGGGATAACCGGCCTCACGCAGAAGCTTGAGGGCGAACAGCGCGCCCGCGAGCCCGCCCTTCATGTCCGCCGTCCCTCTGCCGATGACGACCCCGTCCCGCACGACGGGATCGAAGGGGCCTGTCTCCCAGACCTCGTCCGGGCTGACCTCGGCAACGTCCATGTGTCCGTTGATGATCAGGCTCTTGTGGCCTTCGCTGTCCGTGCCCTTGAGAACGCCAACGACATTGAAATCGCCGGGATACATCTCCCACTTGTCGACGGAGAAGCCGAGTTCCTCAAGGCATGAGGCTATGAAGGCCTGCGCTTCGCCAGTATTGCGGGCGGGCGGCGCGGGTGTCCGGAAGGAGACCAGCTTGCAGAGCAGGTCCACCAGTTCGCCTTCCCGGCTGTCGATCTGGTCAATGAGCGACTGGATATCGGTATTCATCTGGGAATGCTCTCGGTTCTCGGGGAGAAGGGGGCCGGCACGGAGGGAATCGGCCGGATCCCGAACGATCCGGCCGTCCGCCGATCACTTGAGTTCGACGGCGTAGTCCGCCAGTGGAAGCTCCGCCTTGATCAGCTTGTTCTGGAAAAGGAACTTCCCGTACCCTTCGTAGCGCGCGACATCGAGGGCCAGCGGATCCTTGGCGAACATCGGCAGCGTGTCCTTCCAGGCCTGCTTGTTCAGGTTGTTGTCGAGATCCGGATGGGCCTTGGCGAAGGCTTCCCAGGTCTCCTGCGGATGGGCCAGCAGGTATTCGGTTCCCTTCTTCAGGGCGTCCATGAACTTCTTGATCTTTGGATCGCCGACATTGTCCTTGTTGGCGAGCACGATGAGTTCGTCATAGGCGGGAACGCCGAAGTCCTCGACATTGAACAGGACCGGCTCGACGCCGAGATCGCGGATCTCCGTGGCTTCGAAGTTGCGATATCCTCCGATCACAGCATCCACCTGCCCTGCCATCAGCGAACTGACGAGCTGGAAGTTCACGTTGATCATGGAAACATCGTTGAGTGTCAGTCCGCCCTGCTGGAGCATGGTTCCGAGGGTTGCCTCCTCGATGCCGCTCACGGAATAGCCGATCTTCTTGCCTTTCAGGTCGGCCATCGACTTGATGCCGGACGAGCCGAGAACGGCGATGGTGTTCAGCGGCGAGTTCACGATGGTTCCCACGCGCACGAGGGGCAGCCCTTCCTGGGCATACATGTAGAGCTGAGGCTGATAGCTGATCGCGATATCGCCCTGCTTTGCGGCGACGAGGCGCGGCGGCATGCTCGGATCGGCCGGCGGTACGATCTCGACCTCGAGGCCGGCTTCCTTGAAGGCGCCGATCTGTTCCGCAACCAGAATGGGGGCGTGGTCGGGGTTGATGAACCAGTCGAGAAGCACTGTCACCTTCTCGGCGGCTTGCGCCGAACTGATCATCATGGTGAATGCGACGCCGACCATCAGTCTCTTGAGCATGGCTGTTCCTTTCCGGGGTTCGTTATCGTTGTGGATTTTTCGGTAATCAGTCGGCCCGGTTGGCATCCGGGACCCAATAGAGGATGCGCTTCAGCAGGACGTCGACCAGTTGCCAAAGGGCGACCGCCATGAGCGAGAGCACGAACAGGGCTGCGAAGCAGACGGCCGTCTGCATGCGGGCATTGGCATTGAGCATCACGTAGCCGAGACCACCGGCCGACCCCACCCATTCGCCGATGACGGCGCCGATCGGCGCGACCGCGGCGGCCACCCGCAATCCGGAGCCGAACGCCGGCAGAGCCGCGACCAGACGCACATGGCGAAGCTGCGAGTAGGAGGAAGCGCCCATGGTTCTGGCAAGGTCCATCCATCCCGTTTCCGTGCGGCGAAGTCCGTCATAGAACGAGGCGGCGACCGGAAAGAAGATCACCAGCGAGGCGGCGACGATCTTGGAGGAGAGGCCGAAGCCGAACCAGAGGACGAGCAGGGGCGCAAGCGCGAAGATCGGGATGGCCTGGCTGATCACGAGTACCGGCATCAGCCATCGCTGCAGCAACGGCGAGTAGACCATCAGCAGTGCGAGCAGGGCCCCGCATGACAGGCCGAAGAACAGGCCCAGCAGGATTTCCGACGCCGTGATCAGCGTATGTTCGAGCAGGTAGCTGCGACCGTTCCACAGCGCCTCCGCCACGACCGGCGGTGTCGGCAACATGTAGGGTGGCAGTCGGAACAGCACAGCGGCGGCCCACCAGAGGCCGATGAGCCCGCAGAAGATGACGAGGCCGCGGCCGCCGGCTCCGAGATGGTTGAAGAGCTTGCGGTTCATCGGGCATTCTCCACGAAAAGGCGCAGCAGTTCGCCCTGGCTCTTCTGGAGGTCAGGATCATCGGGAGATCGCGGCGGCTTTCCTGCCACGGTGATCGGGGTTCCGAGCCTTGCCGGATGTCCGGAAAGGACGATGAGGTGGTGGCCCAGGCGGCAGGCCTCCATGGGATCGTGCGTGATGAGGAGCACCGTTCGGTCCGCGAGCATTTCCGCCGCGAGATCCTGGACCATGGCGCGGGTGATGGCATCAAGCGCCGAGAATGGTTCGTCCATCAGCACGATGGGCCGCCGTTCGTAGAGGGTACGGGCGATTGCCGCGCGCTGGCGCATGCCGCCGGAAAGGGCGGACGGCAGAACCTTGTGCCGGTTGCCGAGCCCGACGCGCTCCAGCAGATGTTCGGCCCAATCCCTGTCCACCTTTTCATGGCGGAGCCGGGCGCCGAGCGTGACGTTTTCAAAGACGTTCAGCCAGGGAAACAAAAGGTCCTGCTGGCCCATATAGGCGATGCGGTTCGCAACTGGCTGGCCATCCGTGCCGGTCACCTTTCCAGCCGTCGCCTTGGCGAGGCCGCCGATGATTTTCAGGAGGCTGCTTTTTCCAACCCCGCTCGACCCCAGGAGCACGACGAATTCACCACCGCCGATCTCGAAGTTCAGGTTCTCGAAGATGGTATGCTCGCCGAAACGCAAGGTCAGGTTCTCGACGCGAATGCCGGGCGTTGCATTCTGCGAGGACTGTCGGGCGCCT
Source organism: Rhizobium sp. ACO-34A (assembly GCA_002600635.1). Taxonomy (NCBI): domain Bacteria; kingdom Pseudomonadati; phylum Pseudomonadota; class Alphaproteobacteria; order Hyphomicrobiales; family Rhizobiaceae; genus Rhizobium; species Rhizobium sp. ACO-34A. The sequence goes on from CP021373.1 coordinate 262,299, forward strand.
GCCGGCGGGCGTATCGTTTGATGTGCGTTCAAGACGGCCTCTCTTGCTTCTGGCGTTTGGGTCGGGTGCCGGATCGCCTATTCGGCGGCGTCCAGCAGGGTGGACGGCCCGGCATTCAGGCCCATCTGCCAGAAATTGGCCTCCAGGCGCGTCGCCGTCCTGAAGATGGCCAGAAGCTGGTCGAAGCGCGCCTCCGCCCCGCGGCGCTGGCCAATCGTATCAAGCGCGTTGATCGCGTCCTGAACGCTCTGCAGATAGTGTTCCCCCTCATAGTTGCGCAGCCAGTCCCCATAGGGGTTGCCTTCCAGCACCGTGGTGTCTTCGGACATCAGGATCTGGCCAATCTCGCCGTAGCCGGCGACACAGGGGATGAGCGCCACCATCAGGTCGAGGATGTCGCCCGAGAGGCCGGCATCGAGCACGAAGCGGGTATAGGTCATCGTCTCCGGCGCTTCCGGTTCCGCCGCCATCATGTCCTCGGTCAATCCCCAGGATGTGCAATAGCCGACATGCACCGGCAGTTCGTCGATGATGGCGTTCAGCGACCTTGTGGCCGAACGGACCTCCTCGATCGAGCCTCCCTTGTAGGCAAGCAGAGCGTAGGCACGGGCGAAATGGATGAGGAAGAGATAGTCCTGTGTCAGGAACCGCCTGAAGCAGGGTTGCGGCAGTTCGCCGGTGCCCAGTTGCCTGACGAAGGGGTGGCGAACATAGGCATCCCAGTCTTCCGCCGCGGCCGCGCGAAGCTTGCCGAACAGGCCGTACTCAAAATCGATCTTCTTCATGTGAAGTTCCCGTTGGTCACCGCGACCGGCATGACCGGCCGCCTGCATTGATCCCTGGTCGGCGTCAGGCCTTGCTGCGCTTGACGACCATCTTGTCCTTGATGCGCCGGAATGCGGCGTTTGCTTCGCGTACGATCTTCTTCTCGTCGACAAGCGTCAGCTCCCGGCCCCGCATCACGACCTTGCCGTCGATGATCGAGGTGTCGACGACACTGCCGTTCGAGGCGAAGACGAGATGGCTGGTCATATGGACCGCCGTATCGCGAAGGAGCGGCGTGAAGATCGCGCTGTTCGTCTCGACCAGGATGATGTCCGCCTTCCGCCCGGCGGAGAGTTGCCCCGTCTGGTGACCGAGCGCCCTGGCGCCGTTGTTGGTCGCCATGCGCAGCACGTCCCCGGCCTGCATGAGGCTCGCATCGACCCGGCTCGCCCGCTGCAGCAGCGACGCATATTTCATGACCTCGAACATGTCGGCGCTGTTGTTGCACTCCACGGCATCGTGTCCGAGGCCGACATTGATGCCGGCGGCCAGCATTTCGGGAACGCGGGCAATCCCGTTTCCGAGTTTGGCGTTGGAGTTGGGGTTATGGGAGATGTGGGTACCGGTCTCGGCCATCATCTCGATCTCGCGATCGCTCAGCCATACGCAATGAGCGGCGATCGTATCCGGTCCCAGCAGCCCTGTGTCGTAGGCGAGCTCCGTCGGGCGGCGGCCGAATTTTTCCAGGCAGAAGTCGACTTCAGTCTTCGACTCGTTCAGGTGGACATGGACACCGCATTTCAGGTCGTTGGCCATGGCCCTCGCTTCGCGGAGCAGGTCCGGCGAGGCCAATGGCAGCCATTCGATGCCGACGCGGACCTCGACGCGGCCATTGGCCTTGCCATGGTTGCGCTGGTAGGCGTCGTAATTGTCCTGAAGGCTGTCGAGGTCGTGCTCCTCAAGCGCGACATCATTCGAGAGCACCGCACGGATGCCGATGTCCTCGGCGGCCTGTGCCAGCGCATCGAGCTGCCGGTACATGTCGTTGACGGTGGTCGCCCCGGACTTTACCGATTCCGTATAGCTCGCAAGCGCCGCCCAATAGGCCGCCTCCGGATCGAGCGCCCTGATCAGCGGATACCAGCATTCATCGAGATATTCCCACAGCGGCATGTGGTCGTTGAACCCCTTGCCGATGGCTGTGTGGTAATGCAGGTCGATCAGGCCGGGCATGACGATCTTGTCGGTCGCGTCGATGACTTCGTCGGCGCTTCCCTCGTCGACCGGCTGCCCTTCCGGCACGATAGCCGTGATCCGGTCGTCATCGATGATGACGCTTGCCGTCTCGTGGTACGTACCCGCCTCGTCCAGCGTAAGGACCATGCCGTTCTTGATGATGAGCCGCGTCATCTCTTCTTCCCCGATTTCATGAATGAACGGGCGCTCCCGGCTCGCGCCGAAGGCACCGCAGAATGCACGCTAGCAGCACGCAGACACCCTTTCGAATCGAGAGTGGTGCTTGGCGCGTTGCCGAAATTCGAACTCCATTCGAACATTTCCGCCTCCTCTCCGGTCACTGGCCAAATAATCGGCAATCACTCGGTGTGATCCCATCAATGCATTGATTTTAATTGTATTTATTGATGCCCCGGGTGAGGCGTATGCCTATTGAACAGTCACGTTTCCATGTGTTGCCTCTGGTCGCAGAAGGCGTTGCGGAAAAGGCAATTCCAGAGGCTGCGGTAACGCCTGCCTGCTGTCCTTCAATACGGCGGAAGGCACCGCTGTTTCGATCCGTGATGGTGCGGGAGGCGCATCCGCATGCCGTGTCAGAAGCTGTGATACGCGCGGTCGAAATAGATGAGGGGGCGACCGTCCTCCTCGCTGGTCATGTCTTCGACCGCGCACATCAGAACGTCGTGGGTGCCGCCGTCGCAGATGGAGACGATCCGGCAATCGAAGGATGCCAGCGCTCCTTCGAGAACCGGTGCACCGGTCGCAAGCGTCGACCAGCGGGCCGCGGCGAAGCGCTGCTCGACGGGTGTCCTGCCGCCGAAGAGGCCGCAGAGTTCCCGGTGCCGGCTGCTGGTGACGTTGACGCAAAGGGTTCGGTTCGCCGTGACCGCGGCATAGGCGGAACTGCCCTTGTTCAGGCAGACCAGCAGGGTCGGCGGATCGTCGGATACGCTGCACACCGCGGTTGCCGCAAATCCGGCCAGTCCTGCCGGCCCGTCCGTCGTGGCAATTGTCACCGCCGCGCCGAGGCGGGCCATCCCGTTCCGATATCGAATACTCTGCAAACCCTGAACCGTTGCCATGGCCCGTGGATCCTTTGTTGCGGTTTGCGCCTGCAAGACCTGCATGTCTCCATCCTTTCAGAACTGTTTCAGCCGATCGTGGCCTGTTGCTCTCGAAGCTCGTCGCGGATTCCCCTGTTCAGCAGGAACGACAGCACCGCGTGATTGAAAGCTTCCGGCTCGCAGACCGACGCGGCGTGGGCGCCATAGGGCATCACCTGCAATGTCGCGCCAGGAATGCCCCGTGCGAGTTCCTCCGAAGCATTGAGTGGGGTCAGGATGTCGTCGCGGGCCACCAGTACCAGCGTCGGCGCGGATATGCCGGCCAGATAGGGTGACCCGTCATGACGGATCACAGCTTCGGCCCGGGCCGCCAGGATCGACTTGCTGGTGGTGGTGGCAATCGCCAGATCTATCCCTCTCGCGAGGGTCGACCATTGCTCGCAGACGAAGCGGGGCGGATACAGGAACAGGGGGGAGGCCTTGTGATAGGCTTCCACACCATAGGCATTCAGCAGATCCAGCCGCATTTCCATGCATATTCGCATCTGCTGGCACAGCGTCGACCAGGAGCCATAGAGGACCATGCGTTCGATCCGGTCCGGATGGGTGGCGGCGATGACCTGGCCCACTGCCCCGCCTGTCGAATGTCCGATGAGCGATGCACTGGCAATGCCGAGCTTGTCCATCAGGCCGACGAGATCCTGCGTCAGCAGTTCGATAGAATAGGCACCTTCCGAACGCACGCTTCTACCCGTTCCGCGGTGATCGTAGCGAATGACGGTGAAATGCTTGCTGAGACCCGACAGGTTGGAGTCCCAGTAGGAAGCAACGCCGGCAAGGCCGGTTACCAGGATCAGCGGCGGTCCGTTTCCAGTAATTTCATAGTAGAACTGCGAGCCATCGACCGTCGCGAAAGGCATTTTCGTCACTCTCCTTCTGTCCGTGCGCCTTGCCCGGACAGAAGATTCCGGCACGATGCATGGATATATTTCTCGGCGCCCGGCCCTTGGAAATGAAACGGCATCGGTTGCGATCGAGACGTGTGCCAGAATGACCTGGCGGCGACGGCTCGACTGTCAACAAGATGCAGCGGTGATGACGGGATCGGCGGGCGACGCATGATGCATAACAACTCCACCGTCGCCGGAAGTAGATCAAATTGATCTTTGGCGCGTTGCTCATTTTAGAACACCCATCGCAACAATTGGCATAGCGCTTGCTTCATCTCCAGCAAATCCAAGGGAGAGCGAAGTGAATCTGAACACTTACCGATATTTCAACGAAGTCGCCGAAACACGATCCATCCGACGCGCCGCGGACAGGCTTCATGTCGCCCCATCCGCCATCAGCCGTCAGATCGCCATTCTCGAGCAGTCACTTGGAACATTGCTGCTGGAGCGCACGAATACCGGCATTCAGCTGACCTCGGCGGGGCTCGTGCTGGAGCGTTTCACTCGCCATATGTTCCGCGACATGGAGCGCGTCCAGGAAAGCATCCGCAACCTGAAGGGGCTGAGGCTCGGTGAGGTGAAGATCTGGGTCATCGAGGGCCTGATCCTGGATTTTCTTCCGCGCACCATCGCCGATTTCAACGAGCAGTTCCCGGCGATCAAGTTCTCCGTCTATTCGGAATCCTCGGATCGCATCGCCGAGGCGCTATCGCGTGACGAGGCCGACATCGGCATCGTCTATAATCCGCGCGGCCGGCCCGGTATCGAGATCGTCGCCCAGTATTCCGAGCCCGTCATGTGCATGGTCAATCCCACGCATGATTTCGCAGGCCGGGAAAGTCTCAGCCTCGCCGAGATCTGCAGCCAGCAGATAGCGCTGCCCATCACCAGCTTCGGCCTTCGTCAGCTTTTCGACCAGGCCATCACCCGGCAGAAGCTGAACCCCGACGTTCTGGTATCGACAAACAATCTGGAACTGACCAAGGCCATGGCTATCACTGGCAAGACGATTGCGATCGCTCCCGCCATGGCGGCGCGCAAGGAGTTGAGCGACGGCAGGCTCAGGGCCATTCCCATTCAGGAAGGCGAGTTCGTTGATGCCACCTCGGCGGTCTGCGTGCATCGTGACCGGCAGCTTTCCTACGCGGCCAACGAATTCCTCAAACGCCTGGTCAAGGCGTTCCAGGCTGCGACCAAGGCTTCCACCCACCTTGCCTGAGAGCCGGGGATGCTGTTGCCAAACTGGCAACATGACATGGACCACATTCGATTACTTGTCGGAATTTTTTGCTGCTAGCGTCAACTCCATTGAGGCACGCCAATTCCCCGCCAATCCCACGGAATGAAAGAGAGTACGAGAATGAGCGAGACCAAGAAGCCCGTGGAACTGGGCGTTTTCCTGCCGGTGGGCAATGGCGGCTGGATCACCTCGACGACGAGTCCTCAACTGCCTGCGACCTATGAATACAACAAGGACGTTGCCCGCCTTGCCGAGGACATGGGCTTCGATTTCGCGTTGAGCATGGCCAAGTGGCGCGGTTACGGCGGGCCGAGCAAGCACTGGGACGTGACCCTCGAGTCCCTGACCACGATGGCGGGTATTGCCGAGGCGACCAGTCGCATCGGCGTGTGGGGCACCATCCACACCATGATCTTTCATCCTGCCGTCGTGGCCAAGATGGTCGCGGTGCTTGACCAGATCTCCAACGGCCGTTTCGGATTGAACCTCGTGGCCGGCTCCAATCCGGTCGACCAGGGACAGATGGGGTTGTGGCGCGACCTGGACCATGCGGGCCGTTACGCCCTTGCCGAGGAGTGGATCACTGTCGCCAAGCGCCTCTGGACGGAGGACCGTGTCGATCACGAGGGCGCGTTCTACAAGCTCGAGGACTGCATGTCGAACCCCAAGCCGCGGAACATACCGCCGATCATCTGCGCCGGCACGTCTGACAGCGGTTTTCGGTTCACCATCAAGAACTGCACCGGCAGCTTCATGCTCGGCAGCAACCGCGATGACTTCGTAAAGACGGGCCTGCGCGCGAAGGAACTGGCGGCCGAGGTCGGGCGGACCGATTTCAAGACCTATGGCCTGTTCACCATCGTGCCCGGCGCCAGCGACAAGGAGGCCCATGAGCGGGTCGACTACTACAATTCCGGCGTCGACATCGAGGCACTCGACAACCAGACGCGCGAGTATTCTTCCGATCCGAGCGTCAAGCAGAACACGATGGCGAAGCGTTTCATTTCGCAGGGCGATGCGCGCAATTCGATGTCTCCGGCCGCAATCATCGGCTCTCCGGAAACGATCGCCCGCAAACTTGCCGATATCGCGATCAACGCGGAACTCGACGGTATCACCGTCATCGTTCCCGATTTCATCGACGACCTGAAGACCATCGGCACGACGGTGGTCGAGGGATTGCATGAAGCGGGCGTCATGACCAACGCCTACGCCCATCAGCACGGATGAATGCCATGACCGCCATCAATCCTCCGGGGCTCAAGCAACAGGTCTACTACAATCACGCAAAGATCCGGCCCGGAACGCCGGTCTTCGCCACCGGCCAGGTTTCCTGGGACGAGAACGGCGAGGTCGTCGGTGCGGGAGACATCGACGCCCAGGTCGCCCGGACCTACGAGAATATCGGTCTTCTGCTGGCGGGACTGGGCGCCACACCTGACGATATAGTCAAGACCGTCACCTATGTCACCGATCCGGGCTTCGCCGCGGCGATCCATCGCGGACGGCAGGCCTTTTTCGCGGGCTGCGAATTGCCGGCAAGCACCTTCATTCACGTCGCCGGCCTTGCCGATCCGCAGTTGCTGCTCGAGATCGACATCGTCGTGATGGTGAAAACCTGACGCCGGCCTACGGCCGGACTGCATCTTTCTTCAAGACAGACTGCTCACAACAAAAAGGGGAATGACCATGGACTTGACGGACCTCAGGATCCGGCGGCGCATACTTCTGGGCCTTGCCGCGGCTGGCTTCTTCACTGCGGCGACCTTCATGCCCGGCGCGACGCGCGCCGAGGACAAGGGCGAGGTGGCCGCGCTCTTCACCGGAGCGGTGACGCAGGGCAACTGGGACCCGCCGGGCTACGCCGCCTTCGACAAGATGGTGAAGAAATACGGCTTCAAGTCGTCCTATATCGAGCACGCGACCTACGAGAAGGCCCCTGCTCTGCTGCGCCAGCTCGCTTCCCGCGGCGTCAAGATGATCATCTGCCACAGCTCCGGCTATTCGGCGGCGATCCAGGAAGTCGCCAAGGAATTCCCGGACGTGCAGTTCGTTCTCTACAGCTATGCGGCGTCCACCGGTGGCCTCAAGAACTACACCGCCTGGTCGGTGAACTGGGACGAGTATGGCTTCGTTCAGGGAGCGATCGCTGCAGCAGCCAGCAAGAACAAGCATATCGCGATCATTTCCGGCGAGGAAATCCCGTCTGCGAAGCGTACGCATGAATACACGCTGCGTGGCGCCAGGGCTCTCGTGCCCGATATCAAGATGGATGCGGTCTTCACGGGCTCCTTCACGGACGTCGCCAAGGCCAAGGAAGTCGCAACGGGTGTCATCCTGCGTGGCGCGGATGTGCTCCTGCCGTCCTCCGACCTTGCCGATGCCGGCATCCAGCAGGCAGCCGACGAGGAAGGTGCGCACACGATCGGTGCCTACATGGACCAGAGCGCGAGCTATCCGAATGCCATCATCACCAGCACGGTGCTGAACTTCGACAAGGCCTATGACCAGATGGGCCAGTTGATGACCGATGGCAAACTCGACGGCACCATCTACCAGATGGACCTCGCCAGTGATGGCTGGACGCTGACCAAGCCGTTCAGGCATGTCGACGCCAAGGTGGAAACCGACGTGTTCGCTCTCATGGACAAGCTCGCCAAGGGCGAAACGAAACCGGACTGAACCTTCATGAGCAACCGCCCGTATGTCGAGCTGACAGGCGTCTCGAAGAGTTTTTCTCCCGGCCATACCGTGCTGGACAATGTCTCCCTGGCCTTTCGCCGGGGAGAGATCCACGCAGTGCTTGGAGAGAACGGCGCAGGCAAGAGCACGCTTCTCAACATCCTGTTCGGCATGCATCAGCCGGATACGGGCGGCATCCTGCTCGAAGGTCGCCAGGTCATTCACCGCAGCCCCGCCGACGCCATCGCCAATCGCATCGGCATGGTTCACCAGCATTTCAAGCTGGTTCCGGGCTTCACGGTGGCCGAAAACCTGCGCCTCGCAGCCACACCCGAGACCCGGACCATGCTGCGACGCGATGCCGATATTGCCGGGATCGCCGAGCGCTACGGCCTTCCCGTCGATCCGGCGGCCGTCGTTTCCACCTTGCCGCTGTCGCTGCAGCAGCGGGTGGAAATTCTCAAGGTGCTGATCAACAAGGCGGAACTGATCCTTTTCGACGAGCCGACGACCATTCTCAATCCTGGCGAGATCGAGGCCTTCTATGCCGTCGTCCGGCAGATCGCCGCAAACGGCCGCGCCGTCGCAGTCGTCACCCATCATCTGGAGGAAGTGCTCGCCCACGCGACACATGTCTCCGTCATCCGCCGGGGCAAGCTGATCAGCAGCGGGCCGATCGGCACACGAACCCGCGAAGATCTCGTGCAGGACATCGTCGGCCGGGACATTGATCTGACGATGCCGATCGAACGATCCGGTCGCCCGTCCGGGCAGGCCGAATTGACACTGGAACACGTCGATGTCGCCCCGAGCGAGTCCTCCTCCGGCCTGCGCGATGCATCGCTTCGCGTGCAGGCCGGCGAGATCGTCGGCATAGCCGGCGTCGAAGGCAACGGGCAGCGCGAGCTTTTCGATGTCCTTGCGGGATTGCGCAAGCCGGACAGGGGAACGATCGAGGCGCGGTCGGTGCATCCGGATGGCCGTGCCGTTGCCGGCCTCGTGCCGGAGGACAGGCACAGCGAAGGATTGGTTCTCGATCTGCCGGTTTCGATCAACCTGCTCCTGAACGTATTCGGCAAGCCGCCCTATACGCGGCACGGACGGCTGGTCCATTCCGAAATCGCCACTGCTGCCGAGGATCTGCGCAGGCAGGCCGACGTGCGCGCGCCCTCGATCAACGTGACACCGCGTACGCTTTCGGGGGGCAACCAGCAGAAGATCGTGCTTGCCCGGGCGCTCAACGAGGATGCCCCGACGGTGATCGCCTACCAGCCTACGCGCGGATTGGACGTAGCCGCCAGCGAGGATGTTCTGCTCAAGCTGCGCGCGGCCGCAAACCATGGCAAGGCCGTCATTATCATCTCCAGCAATCTCGATGAGATCATGCGCGTCAGCGACCGGATCGTCGTGCTCTTCGCCGGACAAACGGTCGGCGACGTGCCGGCCTCCACCCCGCGGGAAGTTATCGGCGAACTGATGACGCTCGGCGCCAGAACCGGAGCGGATAAGCCATGAGTTCTGTCCCCATCCATCGGCAACCGTCGCTCGCGACACTGGCGGGGCTGCGCAAGACTGCAGGCGCCATTATGGAAAGCAACGCCTTTCTCGTGCTGCTTGCCTTCGGTTCCAGCATCGCGATCGGTCTCGTCGTGCTGTCGTTCCTCGGGGTCGATCCGCTTCACGCGCTCGCGGTGATGCTGGACGGTGCGTTCGGCTCCAGGCGGGCGCTTGCCGACACTCTGGTCTTCATGACCCCCCGTCTGCTGACGGCACTCGCCGCCCTGATTGCGCTGCGCTGCGGCTTCTTCAATCTCGGGGCCGAGGGGCAGCTCCAGCTGGGGGCGATCGGCGCGATACTGCCGGCAACATTCCTGCCGCCGACGCTCGGATATCTGCTGCTTCCGGCTTCGATCCTCTGCGGCGCCCTGTTCGGGGCCTTGTGGGGGTTGATACCTGCCCTGCTCAAGCTCTGGCGCGGCGCCAATGAGATCATCGTCACGCTGATGATGAATTTCATCGGGGTCTATCTGGTGAAGTACCTCGTGCAAGGTCCGCTGCAGCCCGCGGAGTCCAATTTCAACATGTCCGCGAAGATCGCCGACGGTGCGGCTCTGCCGATCATCCTGACGGGGACGCGCCTGCATGGCGGCATGCTGCTGGCGCTTGCCCTGGCCGTCGCCGTCTGGTTCGTTCTCTATCACACGCCTTACGGCATACGCCTGCGAGCGGCCGGGCTCAATCCGCGCGCGGCCCGTCTTCAAGGCATGCAACTGGCTCGTCTCGTCATCAGTTCCATGCTGATCTCGGGAGGGATTGCCGGTGTGGCCGGTGCCGTCGAGGTGCTTGGCGTGCAGTACCGCCTGATCGAGGGGTTCAGTTCGAACCTCGGCTTCGACGGACTGGCAATCGCCTTGCTCGGCAGCCTCGAACCCTTCGGTTCCGTGATCGTCGCCGTGTATTTCGGGGCGATCAACAGCGGCACGCTGGCCCTGCAAAGCACGCTCAGCATTCCGGCCGCACTCGCCCAGATCATGGCCAGCCTGCCGATCATCTTCCTTGCCTGCATTCACGGCTACCGTTTCCTGAAAGGACGCCCGCTATGGTCTTCGACGCGGTAACCCTCGGTCTTTTCATGGCTTCCGCGGTGCGGCTGGCCGCCCCCATCCTGCTCGCTTCGCTGGGCGAGTTGGCGTCGGAGCGGGCCGGTGTCCTCAATATCGGGCTTGAGGGAATCATGCTGCTGGCGGCGTTCGGCGCCGTGTTCGGTCTGCAGGCAAGCGCGATGCCGGCCGTTGGCGTGCTGGCCGGCACGGCTTTCGGCATGGCCGCCGCGGCTGCCCTGGCGGTCGCGGTCGCGGTGCTGCGGGCCGACCAGATCGTCGTCGGTATCGGCTTCAACATTCTTGCTCTCGGCTCCACCTCCCTGCTGCGCGAGCTTTTTCTCGATCCGGCCTTTCAGGTGCCCTCCCTGCGCGGCCTGTCCGTCTATCGCCTCCCCTACCTTTCGGAGATCCCCATAGTCGGGCGGGCGCTCTTCTCGCAGAGCCCCATTCTCTATGCGGGCGTTGTGATCGCCGTCCTGTTGTGGCTGACGATCCGCTACACGCGGATCGGCCTTGTCGTCCGGGCCGTTGGCGAGGGTGCCGGGGCGGCGGATGCCGCGGGCATTTCCGTGACGGCGGTCCGGTTCGGCGCCATGCTGTTTACCGGGCTGCTTGCGGGTGTCGCAGGCGCATACCTGACACTCGTTGCCTCTGGAGGCATCTTCGTCGACAACATTACCGCCGGGCGCGGTTATCTCGCGGTGGCCGTGGTCATTTTCGGCCGCTGGAACCCCATTCTGGTCATGGTTGCATCCGTCCTGTTCGGCTGCGCGGACGCGCTTCAATATCAGGGGCAGGCAATCGGGCTTTCCATCTCGCCGCCGCTTCTTCTGATGTCGCCTTTCCTGCTTGCGCTCGTCGCCTGGGTGCTGCTGGGCAAGAGCAAGGCGGGACCGAGCGAGATCGGCATTCCGTTCCTGCGCGGCCAGAAATAGGCCGGGAACAGGATTGTCGCCGCATGCTGACCGTAACGACCTTCAACGCCGAGACACTGCATCAGACCGAACGCCTTGCCGCTTGGTCCTCTCACATGGCTCCGTTCAGGTGCACCGTCCTTGCGAATGCCCGTACCGACGACTTCACCGCCAGCATGGGCGCGGCCGTGACAAGCTGGGGTTTTGCGATTGCACGGCTTGAAATATCCGCCCAGCGCCTTCTCTTCGACACGCGCGGCCTTTCCAGCGGCCTGTGGCTGTTGCAGGTAGCGGATGGCAAGGGCACGCTGAAAACGGAGCGGGGCTCTTACGGGCTCGACAAGGGCGATCTGCTCTATGGAAAGGCTGCCCGGGAGATGTCGCTGACCTCGCTCTCGCACCTCACTCTCAACTGCGCTTATTTCCCGAGGAACGGCTCCGGGGTACGGCTTGCTTCCGTGCCGACGGCGCTGGTCGCAAGTCCGCTTCTCGCGACCAATGGTTCGGGCGATTTTCTATCCGGTCTGATGCAAAGCGCTGCCGACAGGATTGCCCGCCTCACCGCCGACGAGATACGCCCGCTCGAGACGGCCATTACCGAATTCCTGTTTGCCGCCGTCGTGACGACCAGCACGGCAAACACCATCATCGACGGATCGAGAACCCGCAACGCGCTCGTGCTGCGGGCCACGCAGCTTCTGGAGGCCCAGCTTTGCGATCCGGACCTTTCGCCCGCCGCCGCCGCACAGCAACTGGGTATTTCAGTCCGTTATCTGCAGAAGCTGTTCGAGGAAGTCGGGGAGAACGTGAACCACTATATCCGCCGCCGCAGGCTGGAACGCTCCTATGTCGAGCTGATGGATCCGCTCTATGACCAGCAGTCGATCTCGGAGATCAGCTTTCGCTGGGGCTTCAACGATTCCGCCTATTTCAGCCGTTCGTTCAAGGATCTGTTCGGGCTTTCTCCCTCGCAGCACCGGGAATGCGGGCGATGGAGAAACGAAGATCGCCAAGCTTCCACAGCCGCAAAACGCCTGCCGCGCCGCGCAGGGAACCTGATCTTCCACACGCCCTGACCTCTTGCGCACACGCTTCGGCCCGGCCAACGGACCAAACCCTATTCATGACGACAGAACAGATATCCACCGCCCCGCCTTCGGAGCAGGCGAAGACTTCGGAAACCCGGCGGGGCATTTTCATCATGCTCTGTGCCGTGATGTTCATTGCCCTGATCGATCCTGCCGCGAAGTATGCCGCGCGTGACTTGCCGGTCCTGCAGGTGGTTTGGGGGCGATATGCCTTCGCTGCGCTGACAGCCGTCGTGCTTTTCCGGCCACCCCGCAATCCGGCGCGCTGGGGTATCGTGCGCCTGCCCCTGCAGCTGGTTCGGGCCAGCCTGCTGCTGAGCGCCACGGCTTTCAATTTCCTCGCTCTCCGCAGTCTTGGTCTGGTGGAAAACCAGGCCATCGTCATGCTGAGCCCGGTCGTCATCACCGCGGTCTCGATCCTTCTGTTCGGAGAAAGGGCGGGGTTCACGACAATCCTGGGATTACTCGCAGGCCTTGCCGGCGCCCTCATGGTCATCCGGCCCGGCGGCGACATGTTCAAGCTGGGGTCGCTGTTCGCCATCGGGCATGTGCTGAGCTACGCCTTCTACGTGCTTCTGTCGCGCCATCTCCTGAAGACGGATACCGCCCTCAGCCTGAATCTGCTGGCGGTCTTCCTGCCGGCCGCGATCCTGAGCCTGCTGGTGCCATCGGTGTGGGTCTGGCCGGCAAGTTTCTCAAGCTGGTTTGCCCTTGCCTCCGTCGGCTTCGTGGGCGGCACAGGCCACTTCCTGCTCGTTCTTGCCCATCGTCACGCTCCGGCGAGCACGCTTGCACCATTCACCTACACGCAGCTCTGCTGGGCGCTGGGCGGCGGTTTCATCGTCTTCCAGGAGGTGCCGTCCGTCGGAACCGCGCTTGGTGCCCTGGCGATCGTCGGCGCCGGCATCCTGATCCTCGTGACCAACAGACGCTGAACCGCGAAGAACCGGACGGAAAAGGGCGCGCCGGGATTTTCCTTCGGCGCGCCCTTTATACCAGGGATCGATCCGACAGGCGCTGGTCAGGAAATGACGGCCGTGGTGGCGATCTCGACCAGGAATTCCGGCTTCACCATTTCCAGCTTCACGCAGAACCGGGCCGGCAGGATTTCGGGAAAGTACTGCACATAGACGGCATTCATCCTGTCGTAATCCGCCAGATCACGCAGGAAGATCTGGTTGAACGTGACGTCCGCCATGGTGCCGCCGGCCGTCTCGATGACTTCCTTTACGCTGTCGAGAACGCGGCGGGTCTGCACTTCGATGTCGCCGACACCGACGATGCTGCCGTCATGGGGATCGGTCGCCAGCATACCCGCGACATAGATGTGGTTGCCGGCCTTCACGCCCCAGTTCAGGTGCCTGGTGCCGTTCGATGTCTTGCCCTCGACCCAGCCCTTCGGATGAATGGGAGTATTCATGATTTTCCTCGCTTGGAATGGCGCAGCGGGACCGTCCCCGCAACTTCGGGAATGACACTAGAAAGCCCCGCAATGGTGCGCATGGACATATGCGCACGATTTCTTGACTGCTCCGCTTCCGTTGTTTTTCCCGCCGGTGCCACCTGTTAGGACGGGCGCAAGGCTTACCCGTTCTCAGCAGGCTGGAGACAAGGATGAAATACAATTATCTGGGAAAAAGCGGCGTGAAGGTATCCGAACTCTGCCTTGGCGGCATGATGTTTGGCGGCGCGACCGACGAAACCGTATCGCGCCGGATCATCGATTCCGCACGCGATGCCGGCGTCAACTTCATCGATACGGCCGACATGTATAACGGCGGCGAATCCGAGCGCGTCATCGGTCGGGCGATCGCTGCGGACAGGCACCACTGGATGCTGGCCACCAAGGTCGGCAATCCCATGGGCGCGGGACCGAACGAAAGAGGCATGTCGCGCAAGTGGATCATGCAGGCGGTCGATGCGAGCCTCAAGCGCCTCGGAACCGACTGCATCGACCTTCTCTACATTCACAAGGCGGATTTCGAGGCTCCGCTATCGGAGATGGTCCTCGCCTTCGGAGATCTGATCCGTTCCGGCAAGATCCATTATTTCGGGGTTTCCAACTTCAAGTCGTGGCGGCTTGCAGAGACCGTCCACCTCGCGGCACAGGCAGGCATGCAGGGGCCGGTTGCCAGCCAGCCCCTCTATAATCTGGTGAACCGGGAGGCCGAGCTGGAACATCTGCCCGCCGCCTCCCATTTCGGGCTCGGCGTCGTTTCCTACAGCCCGCTCGCACGGGGCATCCTGACTGGAAAATACAGGCCGGATGTCGCACCGGATGCCGGCACCCGCGCAGGCCGTGGCGATGTGCGGATGATGGAGGCCGAATGGCGTCCGGAGTCGCTTCTTGTTGCTGAAAAGCTGAAGAAATATGCCGCGGACAAGGGCGCCAGTCCCGCGCATATCGCCCAGCAGTGGGTCATGCGCAACCGGCTCGTGACCTCCACCATCGTCGGGCCGCGAACCTTCGAGCAATGGCAGGATTATCTGGACGCGCTCGAATATGCATACGACATCGAGGACGAGCGCTTCATCGACCTTCTGGTCTCGCCCGGCAAGACCTCCACACTCGCGCCTTTCGACCCCCATCACCCGGTCGAGGGCCGCATCCTGTTCTGACATCCCGCTACGATCAGGGTATTGCCGGGTTCCTCGAAGCGGGGAAAGAGCATTCGGCGGCTCTCGAACAGCGCCGGAAACCGGTTTTCGATGATATCGAGCGGCGCTCCCGCCTCGTCCGGCCGGCGCCGGCATAGCAGTCGTTCTGGCCCTTGAGCGCGACACCGAAGCAGGGCTCGACCTTGCCGGACTTCACCTTCACGGTGTTCTCTGCCTGGGTTTTCTTCTGCTGCTCCGTGAATTCCTGTGCATGGGCCGGCAGTACGGCGAGGGTGCCGAAGGCAGCAGCGAAGGCACCGGCTACCAGGGCGGGCAGCGCAGCCGCAATTCTCCTTGCCGCCTCTTCGCCCAGACCAGGCTGGGCCTTGAACACGACGATACCTGCTATTCTTGTCATGGATGCGTTCCTTTCTGGTGTGAGAGCTGCCTGGGTGCCAGGCGTCACGAAAGAAAGTTCAACGGTGGGTACTCAAAGGTAACGCAACGATCTTCACAGCCAGAGGCAAGACCGCATCTCCGGG
Source organism: Rhizobium sp. ACO-34A (assembly GCA_002600635.1). NCBI lineage: Bacteria > Pseudomonadati > Pseudomonadota > Alphaproteobacteria > Hyphomicrobiales > Rhizobiaceae > Rhizobium > Rhizobium sp. ACO-34A. The sequence goes on from CP021373.1 coordinate 277,981, forward strand.
TTCCGGCCGGAGGGGTTCGCTCCAACGCCGGGTCAGTTCTCAGTGGCAATCAACAATCGGGCGACGGGGCGAACGCCGCCCCGCCGCCACGAGATATGCCGCAGCCGACGCGGCGCGCGCACGATAGCATGCCCCAAACGCGAGCATCCCAGACAACCGTCATCCCTGGAGCGCATCGAACAGTCGTTCGAGACCCCTACCGCCGTCGCGGGTGTACTTACCGCCGCAATGTTTGTGAGGGCAATTCGCCGAAACGGTTGCGATAGACCCGCGCAAATTCGCCAAGGTTGATGAAGCCCCAGATATAGGCGACTTGGGACACGCTCTCTCCGGCGTCGGACGCCAAAAGCCCACGGCGAACGCCCTGAAGGCGCTGTTCCCTCAGAAAAGAGCTTGGCGTATAGCCGCGAAATTTCCGGAACGCATCGGTCAGCGTTCTGAGACTTGTACCGGCGGCCTGCGCGACTTCCGTCATCGACGGCATGTCCGCCGCATGGTCGGCCATGTATTGTTCCGCGATCTTCACATGGCGCGGCGCAAGGCTGTTACGCGGGCTCTCAAGATCGATCCCCGCCCGTGCCGCCCATTCGTTGAGCAGATGGATGCAGATGGTCTGCTCGAGGTGGCGTCCCGTTCGGTCTCCCGCCAGACGATCGGGAGCCTCGGCGATGCAGCGCGCCATGTATTCCATCAGCGCCAGCCAGCTGGAATTGCGCCCGCCGATGGCCGTCTTGTACTGCCACAACGCATTTCCGGGAACAAATCCGAACCAGTCGCGGCAGATTTCCTCAAGCACGGCATGCGGGATCGTCAGGTTCAGCTGCAGGTGATCCGGGTTGAAATCGACATGATAGTCGGTCCGGCTGCAATCCGCGACGAAGGTCTCCCCCACGCCGGTCTCCACGGCATCCGCCCTGTTGCTGTCATGTCGCGCATGGCCGCCGATCGTCGTCAACACGACGGCATTTCCGGCATCCTGTGACCAGTCGCAGATACTGACCGGAATACCATAGGCGAACCGCGTAACGGTGATACGGCCAACCTTGGCGGAGTGCATGGTGGACTGGGGACTGATGACCTTTCCCGTGGGCGAGACGAGGTAAGGCATATAGACCTTGTTGGACCAATCCTTGATCTCCTCCCAATCAGCCGAAAATACCTTGTGATGCTGCCGGATCGGGTTTCCGGCCGCATCGTATAGCAGGGCGTCTCTGAGCATCGGCCTCCTCCTCCGAAACTGCGTCAGATGGTGTGAGGTTAATTCACCGGGTTTCTCAAATCCAGTCACAGCGTTCCCGCTCGACATCGCCGGATAAAATGCTTGCCGATTTCCGATGATCCCCGCCGATTGGAGACAGCGCGTCGCCACAGAACTGGCTTAGGATGATCAGGCATGCCGGTTGAGGAGCCTGCGTGTCATAGCGAAAATCAGGATCGACCTGTCGCCGCAAGCCGCGTCGAGTTGATCCCTTGCGCCTCGGGAGGATCTTGAATGCCCAATCATCTGAAGCCGGAAATCGACACGCTGCTCGAAACCCGGGTGAAATCCCGTCCGGGCGTGCCGGGTGTGGTGGCCGTCGTCACGGACCGGACCGGCAATATCTATGAGGGCGCGGCTGGCTCTCGCGCTCTTGGCGGCACCCAGCCCATGACAACCGACAGCGTGTTCGCCATTTTTTCGACGACAAAGGCGATAACCGGAACCGCGTGTCTCCAGCTGGTCGAAGAGGGCAAGCTCGATCTCGATGCACCGGCAAAGATCCACGCCCCGGACATCGGCAAGCTGCTGGTGATCGAAGGGTTCGACGAACGCGGTTCGCCGAAGCTGCGCGCACCGAAGCGCGACATCACCACCCGCATGCTGCTGCTGCACACGGCCGGCTTCGGCTATGACTTTTTCAATGCGACCTACAATCGCCTCGCAAATGAAAATGGACAGCCAAGCGTCATTACCGCATCGCATGCCTCCCTCCGCACGCCGTTGCTTTTCGATCCGGGCGAAGCCTGGGAATACGGCACCAATATCGATTGGGCCGGACAGGTTGTCGAGGGCATTACCGGCAAGCGCCTCGGCGAAGTCATGAAGGAGCGCATCTTCACCCCGCTCGGCATGGAGGACACCGCGTTCACGATGTCGCCATCCATGCAGGCCCGCATGGTGACCATGCACCAGCGTGACGGAAGCGGAGCGTTGACCCCGCTGGCCAATTTCACGCTGCCGCAGGACCCGGAAGTGCACATGGGTGGGCACGGTCTCTATTCGACCGCGCTCGACTATGCCAAATTCATCCGCATGTGGCTGAATGATGGAGAAGGCCCCGGCGGCAGGGTGCTGAAGGCGGAGACTGTACGCGCCGCCGAGAAGAACGGCCTCGGCGAGATGAAGATCAAGATGCTGCCCGGCGTCATTCCGAGCCTTTCGAACGACGCGGAGTTCTTCCCCGGCATGCCCAAGTCCTGGGGGCTCACCTTCATGATCAATGAGGAACCTGCCCCAACCGGGCGTCCCGCAGGCGCGCTTGCCTGGGCCGGCCTTGCCAACCTGTACTACTGGATCGACCGCAAGAATGGGATAGGCGGCTATTGGGCCACGCAGATACTCCCTTTCGCCGATCCTGCTTCAGTCGGCGGCTATCTGGAGTTCGAGACAGCCGTCTATCGATCCCTTCGCGCCAGACAGGCGGCGTAACGCGTTTCGATCAGGACCTGCTGGCAACTGGATATGCCGGAGCCGCAACTGGCGCCGGCATATCGGCATTTTGGACCGCCGAAGTAATGGCATTTCACTTTGTATAGGAAGCGCATCCGCCGCATGCCGTCGTGTTGCGGGCCCCGTATGCAACGGTGAAGACGAGATCTCGTCAGTCAAACGGAATGATTGCATCGGAGCCATTTCGGATCGCCGACGTCATAAGCACCTTTCCAGTGAGCCAGGTTGTGCGGGAAACATCGTTCACGGCATCGAATCCCGTGCCGCCTTGAAGACGCGCAGATGTCGCCTCCGCTGGCTGCCGTATGTGGACAGCCGGGAAATGGTTTCAAAGGTCGCTACTCGGCCTTGACGGCATCGGCAATCTTCCGGGCAATTTCCATCATGGGCTCCACGTATCGTGCAATGGCTTCCTTGATGGAGAGCGCGGAGCGAATCCAGATGATCGAGACGCAGGCAATCGTTGCGCCGTCCAGCATCACGGGCACGGCGATCGAGGACGTATTCGGTCGAAACTCGCCAGCCTCGCGGGTCGCATAGCCCTTTTTGCGGATCTCCTTGAAAAACACGTCGAGGGGAGTGCTTTCCAGAAACGACAGATCTTCGGGCTGCCCGATCCGCCGGATGTGCTCGACGATCAGCCGCCGTTCCTCATCGGAGATGAAGGCGAGATAGGCGCGGCCGGCCGAGGTGCGAAGCACCGGCATGCGACAGCCGACCATGCCCTTGTCGACGGACAACGGGCTGCGCCCATGCGTGGTCTCCTGGATCACCATCGCCGCACTCTCGTAGACGCTGAGGTCGAGCGGCCAGACGATTTTCGGCAGATATTCGGAAAACAGCGGACCGGCAGCCTGACAGAGCACCGAGGCCGTCGCCGAACCGTCGCCAAGGCCGGCGGCCAGTCTCGTGACCCGAACGCGATTATTCGTCGAGGAAAAGACGACGTATCCTTCTTCCTCGAGAGTCTGCAGCAGGCGGTAGACGGTCGGGCGCGGAAGGTCGAGCGCGGTCGCGATCTCGCCCGGGCGCGCCTCTCCGAGCAGGTTGATCTGGCGCAATACGGCCAGTCCCCGCACCAAGGCGCGAACACCGCCCTCCCCCGCATGGCTCGAAGCCTTCAGCATGGCGCCGTTTCCATATTCTCCTCCCGGCAGTCAGCACGTTTGACGAAGCCGCCGCACATCCCGGCCGCCAACTGCCGGCAAGCTCCCTCCCACCAACAGCTTCTTCTCGATCATCGACCCTAACATATGCGGTGGCAAAGATCGAAGATTTCCGGGCCACCCTTCTTAAGGCGGCCGTCGTCTCAGGCGATGTTGCGAAACTCCCTGTCGGCAGTTCCCAGGCCGGTCGGGATGCGCTCAAGCACGAGGCCCAGTTCCTCCGCCGAACCGACCTTCGCCAGAAGATAACGATCGGGCCGGATGACTGCAGCCTTGGCCCCGGCGAGATGTTTCTCCCCATCCCGTGTTTGCGATACGCGCAGGATCTTTCCCCGGAGCTGGATCTGCTCCACCCGCTTCCTGTCCAGTCCGGCAAGAAATGCATCGTCGAGCAGGAAGGTGAAACCATATCCGACGGCGTCGTCCATCAGCCTTCCATCCTGCATGATCGGTTGCCCGAAAAGCGGAGACGGAGCATCGGCAAGGCCCGGACCGATCGGGGGATAAAGCGATTCCATCTTCGCGCCACCTTCCGGTCTCGGAAAGGCATTGCTGAGCGCCGATCGAGGGTCTCTGGTATTGATCAGACCGCCCAGCCTGACGGCCGTTGCGATGAAGGTCCGGGCATTTTCCCTGCGCTCGGTGGTGTAGGTTTCCAGAAGCCCCTGATCGTGCCCGTCGCGCAAACAGTGGATCAGCTTCCAGCCAAGATTGGCGACATCACGGATACCGGCACACATGCCCTGCCCCATGAAGGGCGGCGTCTGGTGGGCGGCGTCCCCGGCAATGCATAGCCGGCCGCGCAACCATTCGTTCGCGACCAGAGAGTGGAACCAGTAGACCGCGGTGCGCTCGATGTCCGCCTCTTCCGGTGTCAGCCATTTGGAAAGCAGCGGCCAGACATTCTCCGGCCGGGCGATTTCAGTGCTGTCCTCGGACGGCAGGACGGTCAGTTCCCAGCGCCGCCGGTTGTTGGGGCCGCGAACATAGGTCGCCGGCCGGGCGGGATCGCAATGCTGAAGCGACCAGTCGCCGAGTTCCGGTTTTTCACCTTTCAGCAGCACATCGACCACCAGCCACCGCTCGTGGAAGCCGAGATCCTCCATATCGGTCTCGATAAAGCGGCGCACGAATGAACGCGCACCATCGCAACCGACCACATAGCGGGCGCGGACGCGCTGAATGCGACCGCAACTCATGTCCTCGTAGCGCAGGTCGACACCGTCTTCGTCCTGCTCGATGAAGAACGCCTCGCATCTCGTGTGCACGGTGACGTTGGGGAGAGCCTTGAGCCGGTCCCGCAGAATGCATTCGAGATCCGGCTGATGAACGCGGTAGCTCGAATGCCAGCCCAGGGCGGTGATTTCGGCAGGTCGCGGCCAGTCCAGAAGGATGCCGCCGTCGGGATCGACGAAACGCATGCCGACATTCAACCGGCATACGGCTTCAAGTTCCCGGGCAATTCCGATCTGCTGGAATGTGCGCATGACCTCATCGTCGAAATGCACGGCGCGGGGAAGATGATAGGCGGCACTCTCCCGATCGAGCACAAGAACCTTGATATCGGCCTGTCCGAGGATATGCGCCAGTGTTGCACCCACGGGTCCGCAGCCGACGATGACAACGTCGTAATGCATGCTCTCGTTTTTCATGGTTCGTCCCTTGGTGGTTTGGTCCGGGCCCATCAATGGCCGGTACGGGCAAGTTCGCTGAAGAGCCAGGGGCAGTCGGCGACCGGAGGCGCCTGTATTCCTCGCGCCGCCGCGTCCATGCGCATGTCGCGCAGGCGCTTCCTGCCTCCCTCTTCAGTGAGGTAAAGGCGCTCGTGTCCCCAGAAGGATGGTCCATCGGTGGTCTGATGCGGCTCCCACGTCGCCGGATCGATGATCCGCCCGCCCCAGCCGTTCTCGACGAAGAACCCCGAAGGGGAGTTCGCGTAGAACGAGGTCATGTAATCGTTGGTATGGCGGCCGAGCGTATAGGCAACGCAGTCCTCGCGCTGCATGGCGATGTCGTAGCCTTGCCCGACATCATCCAGATTGCGGAACTCGATCATGAAATGGTGAAAGCCCTGCCCGCCCGAACCGACCATCGCAAAGCTGTGGTGACGGTTGTTGACGTGGAAGAAGTAAAGTCCGTAGGGCTGCAGTCCGTAGTCCGTGACATGGAAATCGAGATTGTCCCGATAAAACGGCATCATGATCTCGATGTCCCTCACATGAAGCACGGCGTGCCCCATGCCGTAGGGACCGGTCATGAAGCCCGAAACCGGGCGACCGGGGACGAAGGGATCGGAAGCAATCATCGGCTTCCAGATAAGCTCCACCCGATTGCCCATCGGGTCGTCGAAGATAACCATGGCGGCGCAGAAACGTCGGTCGCACTCGGCGCGGGTTCCATGCCGGGCCCGCGTTCCGGCGTTCTCCAGCCGCGCGGCGTAGAGATCGAGATCGCTTTCGAATTCGACCTCCCAGCCCATGCACGATAACGTTTCGCCCGGTTCGTTCATGACGAAGAGCCGCTGCATCCGGTCGTCCATGCGGAACGCCAGTTCATTCGACGCCCGTTCGATGCGCTGCATGCCGAGCAGCCCGCCGGCAAAGTCATTCCAGTCGGACAGCTTGTCCGAGCGGATTCCGATATATCCCAATGCGTTGATTGCCATGCCATCCTCCCGATGCGGCGCATCTCCCGATTGCGGACGCGGCCACCCGGACCGCGCCCGCCAGTCATCATTTCGCGTTCGCGATGGGGTTCGACAGGGTGCCGATGCCGGTGATCTCGACCTCGATCCTGTCGCCTTCGAACATGTAGAGCGGCGGCGTGCGGAAGCGTCCGACGCCTCCCGGAGTGCCCGTCGCGATGATGTCGCCGGGAAGAAGCCTGGTCACCTTCGAGACGTATTCGATGATTTCCCCGATGGAGAAAGCGAGATCCGAAATCGGCGTGCTCTGGACTTCCTGGCCGTTCAGGATGGTCCGCAGATGCTGATCTTCCGGGTTCGGCAATTCATCCGCCGTCACGATCCATGGTCCCATCGAGCCGGAATCGTCGAAGCTCTTGCCCGACCAGAACTGCGTGGTGTGGCGCTGGAAATCACGGATCGAGCCGTCGTTGAAGCAGGAATAGCCCAGAATGTGATCCTTGGCGGCGGCGGCCGGAATATTGCGACCGGCCTTGCCGATGATGACGGCAAGCTCGCCTTCGTAGTCGAATTCATCCGAGCAGATCGGCTTCAGCAACGGGACGCCGCTGCCGAGCACCGAGGAGGGATAACGCGTGAAGATCGAGGGATATTGAGGCTTGTCGCGACCTGTTTCCTTGATGTGGTTCGCATAATTCAGGCCGATACAGATGATCTTGTCCGGGTTCGGCATTGGTGAAAGCAGCGTAACGCCGGCCGGATCGATTCCATTGGCTTCCGTTTCGATGGCGCCGGCTTTTCCAGCGGCCAGCACCGAACGCAGGTCGGCATAAGTGGCGCGAAACGCTGCGGTCGCTTCATGGATCAGGGCGTCGCGGACAAGCCCGTAAGTCTGGCAACCGCCGGTTTCGAAAGATACTAGGCGCATTCGGTAGCTCCAATTTGGCCATTGAGTTGGGGCGATATAAATGTCCGGCGCCGATCCCTGACAATTGACAATGTCCACTTCGTCCACCAGGCGGACACATTCAGTAACGGCAATATGTCCGTCAGGCGGACGGTTCTGAATTTGCCTATTTTCAAATGCGCCGGTTTTCACGATCACTGACGCCGGAGTTCGCCGGCAGGCCCAGTCATCGCGACATCAAGGCCCGCGGCGTTTTGGAGGGAACCGCGAAAAACAGCGCATCGATCGTCGCCTTCACCGAGGCGATGAACGGCTTGGCGTGTCCATGCGCGGTTCGGATATTGTTGCTTGCCCATAGGGAGGATCAGGGCTCAATGACACTCGACGAATCTATCAAGAAGGGGCCGATGCGCCCCGTCCAGATCTGGATCAGCCTGATCTGCGTGCTGCTTGCCATGATCGACGGCTATGAAGTCGTGGCAATGCCCTTCTCCATGCCGGCAATCGCCAAGGCATGGGATCTCCCGAATTCTCAGGTGGGATATCTTCTGAGCGCCGGCATCTTCGGCATGGCGCTTGGCGCGGTTTTCGTATCACCGCTGGCGGACAGGATCGGGCGGCGCAGGCATATCATGCTCTGCCTGGCCGCCATCACCGTGATGATGGCGCTTTCCGGCCTGTCCAGCTCCCTGTGGCAGCTCGTCTTCGTGCGCGCGGTGGCAGGGCTGTTCATCGGTGCGATGATCTCCAGCCTGAACATCATCGTTTCGGAATATGCCTCGGATAAACGGCGCGGCCTCGTCATGGGGCTCTATGGCGCCGGGCTGCCTCTGGGTTCCGCTCTCGCAGGCTTCGCGATCTCGCCACTGCTGAAGACTTTTGGCTGGCACGCGCCCTTCTTCTTCGGTGCATTTCTCTCTGCCGTGCTGTTGCTCATCGTGGTCTTCTACCTGCCGGAGTCGATCGAGTATCTGGTCCACCGTCGGCCGAAAAACGCGATTCATACCTACAATCGCATCGCCGTGAGAATGGGACATGCGCCGGTTGACGTCATTCCGGTAGCAAGCACGTCGCTCGAAACGACCGGTACGAAACAAGGGCTCGGCGAGTTCCTGCAATCCCCGCTGCTCGTTCGCTCGATCTTTCTCTGGATCGGCTATGCGCTGCTGATCTCGTCCTTCTATTTCGCCAATACCTGGACCGCGAAGATCATCTCCGACGCGACCGGGGATGCCTATCTCGGCATTCGCATCGCCATGCTGATCCAGTTCGGCGGTGTGCTTGGAGCCGTGCTTTTCGGCGTCCTGACACTCTGGATCCATGGAAGGCTGGCCACCATCCTGCTGCTGGCATTGGGGGCCGTTGCCTTCTCGCTCTATGCGCAGTTCACCGGGGTCCTGTCGCTTGCCATGGTGCTCGCCTTCGCCATCGGGGTCTGTGCCAACGGCGGCGTTGCGGCCTTCTACGCCATCAGCCCGTCCATTTATCCGACCGTGCTGCGCGGCACCGGCGTCGGCCTGATGATCGGCTTCGGGCGAGGCATTGCGATCCTCGCCCCCCTGCTGACCGGCTACATGCTCTCGCATTATTGGACACCGGTCGATGCATACAGCTTCTTTGCGATCGTCATGGGGCTTTCCGCAGTCGCGACAATCGGACTGCACCTGACCTTCCGCAAGGCTTCAACCGTTCCCGTTCAGACGCAAGGATAATCAAGGTGACAGTTGCCTTCAGCACCGCAACAATGCGAGCCATACGTTGCCCGGTTCCGGGCGGGCCGGAAGCCCTGGAGCTTCAGACCCTGCCCGTGCCACGCCCCGGAAAGGGGCAGGTGCTGATCCGAGTTCGTGCGGCCGGTGTCAACCGGCCGGACATTTCCCAAAGGCGCGGTACCTACCCCGTGCCCCCCGATGCCGATCCGACATTGGGGCTGGAAGTGGCAGGCACCATCGAGGCGGTGGGCGAAGGCGTTGAGCTGGGGATCGGAGAGCGGGTCTGCTCCCTGGTGCATGGCGGCGGCTATGCGGATTTCGCGATCGCCGAAGCGGACCAGATCATTCCTCTTCCGGATGAAATCGATTTCGTGACCGCCGCCGCACTTCCCGAAGTCGCCATGACGGTCGAATACAATCTGGTCGAGCGTGCGGGCCTGAAAGCGGGCGAATGGGTTCTCATCCATGGCGGATCGAGCGGCATCGGCAGCCACGCCATCCAGCGCGCAAGGACGGTCGGCGCCAACGTGGTCGTCACCGCCGGCTCGGAGGAGAAATGCGGCTATTGCCGCGATATCGGCGCGGATGTGGCGATCAACTACCGGGAGACGGATTTCGTCGATGCGGTGCTTGCGGCAACAGGCGGACGCGGGGTCGATGTGGTGCTCGACATGGTCGGCGGCAGCTATGTCGACCGTAATCTCAAGGCCATGGCCATCGACGGTCGCTGCGCCCTCATCTCACTGCAGGACGGGCGGCAGATATCGGCTGATTTCGAGCCACTCCTGCGTCGCCGCCTCACCCTTGTCGGCTCGACATTGCGGCCATTGCCGAAGGCGGAGAAAAGCCGCATCGCCGCAAACGTGGCACGCACCGTTCTACCACTCGTCACGCAGGGCGTCATCCGCCCGCACATCAACCATACATTCCCGCTGGAGCAGGCGACGGACGCTCACGCCTGGATGGAGAGCAGCTCCAACATGGGCAAGATCGTACTGATACCCTAGAGGAACGGTTCTTCCGCAATACGGGAACGCTGTCGTAAGCCCGCGGATGGGCCCGAACCTCCGACAGCATCCTGTATATCTGGCGCGCGAGATGGCGCCGAAGATACCCGGCACGCACCCTGTCGCTGGCTGGTGGAAATCCTGCCGACACTCAGGCTTTTTCGGCGAGCACGCCGAGGGTGAGCTCGGCGTGGCAATGTCGATCTGGCGCATGCAGGCACCACCACCGCATCCCTGGCATCAGATATCCTTGGCAAGGCGCAACGCGTCGTAGATGGCGGCATGCGTATTGCGGGCGGCAACAGCGTCTCCGATCCGGAAGAGTTGGTACGCGCCTGCCGGATTGCGTTCAACCGTCTGCGGTGCCCCCGTCAGCAACTCGTCGTAGGAGACTTCGCCCAGGTTCTTCGAGCCGGGTTTCAGCTCGAAATAGAGGTCGTCCAGCGGGATGGTGCCGTGATTGACGACGATCTGATCGACCGCGCGCTGTCTGGAAACACCGCCGTAATCGCTGCCGACATGGGCGATAAGCTGGTTGCCGCTCTTTTCCGCCGCCTCCAGCCGGTAAGTGACGGTGAACGTGGTGTCGAGTTTCTGTAGTGACCGCATGTAGGGCACGAGGTTCATGGCCATGACTTCAGGAGCGAAAGCGCGGTCCGGGGTCATGATCTCGACCTTGCCGCCCGCCCTGGCGATGAACTCGGCAGCCTGCAGGCCGGCATGATCGCCGGCATCGTCATAGACCAGCACGTTGGCGCCCGGCTTGACGTCACCGGAAATGATATCCCAGGAAGAAACGACCAGCTCGTTGCCCTCGGTGAGCACTTCGGTATGCGGCAAGCCGCCGGTCGCGATGATCACGACATCGGGATTTTCAGCCGTGATCGTGTCAGATTCCGCCCATGTGTTGAAATGAAAGGTAACGCCGAGCTTCTCGCACTGGCTCATGCGCCAGTCGATGATGCTGGTCATTTCCCGCCGGCGCTCGCTCTGGGACGTGAGCCGGATCTGACCGCCCGGATCGTTCGCCGCCTCGAAGACCACGACTTCATGGCCGCGCTCGGCCGAAACCCGCGCCGCCTCGAGACCGGCCGGACCGGCGCCGACGATCACCACCTTCTTGCGGACATTCGCCTTCGGGATGTCGTGCGGCATCGTCTCCTCACGGCCCGTCGCCGCATTGTGGATACAGAAGGCCAGGCCGCCCTGGTAGATACGGTCGAGACAGTAGTTCGCGCCGACGCAGGGGCGGATGTCGTCCTCGCGCTTTTCAAGGATCTTGCGCACGATGTGCGGGTCGGTCATGTGGGCGCGGGTCATGCCGATCATATCGACCTTGCCGGTGGCGATCGCATGACGTGCGGTGGCGACATCCTGAATTTTCGCCGCATGGAAGGTCGGGAAATGCGTCGCCGCGCGGACCTCTCCGGCGAAATCGAGATGGGGCGCGCTCGCCATGCCCTGGATCGGGATGACGTCGGTCAGGCCCGGGTCCGTGTCGATATGACCGCGGATGACGTTCAGGTAGTCGATCAGGCCGCTTTCCTTGAGACGACGGGAGATTTCCAGGCCCTCGGCCTTTCCGGTCCCGCCGGGCAGACATTCGTCCGCCGTGTAACGCAGGCCAAGGATGAAGTCGTCGCCGACGCGCTTGCGGATCGCCTTGAAGACGTCGAAACAGAAACGCAGGCGGTTGTCGAGCGAGCCGCCATAGGGGCCGTCGAGTTCGTTGGTGAGCGGCGAGGTGAACTGGTCGATGAGGTGGCCGTAGGCTTCCAGCTCGACTCCATCCATGCCGCCGGCTTTCATGCGCTCGGCCGCATCGGCGAAGTCCTTGATGATGCGCTCGATATCCCAATCCTCGAGCTTCTTGGGAAATGCCCGGTGCGCGGCTTCGCGGTGATGGGATGGAGCAAGGACGGGCAGCCAGTCGCCCTTGTCCCAGCGGGTGCGGCGGCCGAGATGGGTGAGCTGGATCATGATGGCCGCGCCCTGCTCATGCACTGCATCGGTCATTTGCCGGACCCACGGAACGATCTCGTCCTTATAGGCGAGCAGGTTGTTGAAGACCGGCGGGCTGTCCTTCGAAACGGCGGCGGAACCGGCGGTCATCGTCAGCGCCACCCCGCCTCTTGCCCGCTCCACCGTATAGGCCCGGTAGCGCTCCTTCGGCATGCCGTCTTCGGGATAGGCAGGTTCGTGCGACGTAACGATGATGCGGTTGCGCAGGGTCAGGTGCTTCAATTGGTAGGGCTGAAGCAGGGGGTCATTCGACATGCGACGGGCTCCGATTTAAAGGACTTCATCGCCAACGGTATGCGTAAATGTACACATATGTCAATTTCCAAAACATATGGGTCTGCAACATTGACATGTATGTACATTTTGCTTGTGGCGGCAAACAGGATTTGTTAGGAGACAGCTATGGAACAGGCGACGGGTGACAGCGGATGGCGAGGCTCACACGAAGGATGGCTCGAAGCCGCCTACGATGCCCTGCTCGAATCCGGAGTGGATTCCGTGAAGATCCTGCCGTTGGCGAAACGGCTCAATCTTTCGCGAACCAGCTTCTATTGGTTCTTCCAGGATCGGGAGGAGCTTCTGCGCGCGCTCATTTCGCGCTGGAGAGAGAAGAATACCGGCAGTCTGATAAGGCAGTCCGAGGCCTATGCGGAATCTCTCGCGGAAGCGATGCTGAATGTCTTCGACTGCTGGCTGAACAAGGATCTCTTCGATTCCCAGTTCGAGTTCGCAGTTCGCAGCTGGGCCTTGCAATCCCCGGAAATCCTGGCGGAGGTGCAGCAGGCCGATCAGACCAGAATGGAAGCGCTGGGCCGCATGTTCATGCGCTTCGGTTATGCCGAGGGGCCTGCGGACGTTCGCGCAAGAACGACCTATCTGGTCCAGATCGGATACATCTCGATGCAGTCCACGGAAGATCTTGCGCTCCGCATGAAGCGCATACCGGAATACATCGCCATCTATACCGGTCAGATCCCGCAGCAGCGCGAACTCGACCGCTTCTTTGCACGGCATGGATACAAACCGGAGTGAAAGCAAGGTGGGAACAGGCAAAGGCTTGAGGATCGGCGTGATCGGTGGAGCCGGATGGCTCGGCGGAGCCATCGCCGACGCCGTGTTGAACGCCGGCATCGTCCAGCCTCAGGACCTCACGCTATCCTACCGCAGGCAACGCCCCGACCGCTTTCAGACATCCTGCTGGACCTCCGACAATCAGGTTCTTGCCGACCGATCGGACGTCATCATTCTCTCCGTTCGCCCTGAAGACTGGGCGGGCCTCAAGGTCAACGCCGATGGCAAGCTCGTCATCTCCGTCATGGCCGGCATCCGCCTCGCCGCCCTTTGCGAGCACCACCAGACCCCTCGTGCGGTCCGCAGCCTGCCGAATGCGGCGGCGGAAGTCTGCAAGTCTTACACGCCCTGGATTGCAGCAGCCGATGTCAGCGAGGCGGACCGGGCTGTCGTACGAGCGATCTTCGGAGCCTGCGGGATCGAGGATGAAGTCCGAACGGAAGCGGAGATCGATTACCTCACAGGTCTCACCGGCTCCGGACCTGCCTTTCCGGCGCTTCTCGCCGAAGCGATGATGGCCGATGCCGTTGCCCAGGGGGTCGAGCCGATGGTCGCTCGGCGGGCCGTGAACATGCTCCTCATCGGTGCGGGCCGGCTGCTGGAACAACGAGACGACTGTCCCACGCAAACCGTCCGGACTTTCCTGGAGTATCGCGGCACCACGGCGGCGGCCATCGAGGAAATGGAAACGGCCGGTTTCGGCGCCGCCGTTGCACGCGGACTGGCGGCCGCATTCAGGAAATCGATCAGCATGGGGGAGCCTTCCTAGCTTCGGTCCGGGCGGGCCTTGCGGCACCCCGCTCGGAGAACACAAGCCGCCAAATTAAAGAGGGAACGAATATGAAGCATTTGTTGTCATCGACGTGTGTTGTTATTGGGCTGCTTGGGGGTGTGTCTGCTGTTGAGGCTGCGGAGTGTGGCGGCATCACGATCGCGAGCATGAACTGGCAGAGCGCGGAGGTTTTGTCGAACCTCGACAAGTTCATCCTGAACGAGGGCTATGGCTGCGAGGCCGAGATCACGGTCGGGGATACGGTTCCGACGATCACCTCGATGGCGGAGAAGGGCGAGCCGGATATCGCGCCGGAGGCCTGGATCGATCTCCTGCCGGACGTGGTCAAGAAGGGAACGGAAGAAGGCCGCATCGTGCAGGTCGGCTCGCCGCTTCCCGATGGCGGCGTGCAGGGCTGGTGGATCCCCAAATACATCGCCGACGCCCATCCCGACATCAAGACCATTCCCGACGTGCTGAAGCATCCCGAGCTGTTCCCGGATCCGGAAGACGCAAGCAAGGGCGCAGTCTTCAACGGGCCGCAGGGCTGGGGCGGCACGGTGGTCACCGCTCAATACTATAAGGCCTTCGAGGCCGAGAAGGCCGGCTTCACACTGGTCGATACCGGTTCGGCGGCAGGCCTCGACGGCTCCATCGCCAAGGCCTATGAGCGCAAGCAGGGCTGGGTCGGCTATTACTGGGCTCCCACCGCTTTGCTCGGCAAATACGCCATGGTCAAGCTCGAAGCCGGCGTTCCCGAGGACGCGGCCGAATGGAAGCGCTGCAACACGGTTGCCGACTGCGCCGATCCGAAGCCCAATGCCTGGCCGACCGACCATGTCGTGACGCTGGTCGCCAGGTCCTTCTCGGAAAAGGCCGGCCCCGAGGTGATGGACTATCTCGCCAAGCGCTCCTGGAGCAACGATACGGTCAACAAGCTGATGGCCTGGATGACCGACAATCAGGCGAGCGGCGAGGAAGGCGCCAGGCACTTCCTCGAGGAGAATGCCGACCTGTGGAAGAACTGGGTGAGCCCGGAAGCGGCCAAAAAGATCGAAGCTGCCCTCTAACGGCAGGACCGGTCAATGATGTGCGATGCGCCTTGCGGCGCGTCGCACCGTTCACAGCCGAACAACAAGAACAAGGATCGGCTCTTTCGAGAAGGGGAACCGAATGGACTGGTTTTTTAAATTCCCGCATATGGACGACGACACCCTGCGCAGCCTGAAGAAGGTCATCGACGAGGGCTTTCGCGGCTTCACCCGCGCTTATGGCGACACGATCGAGGGCTTCTTCGCCCCCCTGCAGCAATTCCTGATCGCGTCCGAACGCTTCATGACCAAGACGCCCTGGCCGGTGATCACCCTGCTCATCCTGGCGATCGCCTTCGCCGCCACGCGCAGCCTGAAGATCACGCTTGGCTGTCTGGCCACCCTCCTGCTGATCGGCTACTTCGACATGTGGGACGACACGATGCGCACGATCTCGATGATCTTCGTCTGCACCGTGCTGTCGATCGCCATCGGCATTCCGATCGGCATCCTGATGTCGCGCTCCGACCGGGTGCAGCGCACGATCAGCCCGATCCTCGACGTCATGCAGACCATGCCGAGCTTCGTCTACCTGATCCCCGTCGTCATGCTGCTGGGCATTGGCAAGGTGCCGGGCCTGATCGCGGTGGTCATCTATGCCATCCCGCCGATGATCCGGCTGACCGATCTCGGCATCCGGCTGGTCGACAGGGACGTGCTGGAGGCGGCTGATGCTTTCGGTGCTGACGGCTGGCAGAAGCTCGTCAAGGTGCAGCTGCCGCTGGCCCTGCCGACCATCATGGCCGGCATCAACCAGACCATCATGATGGCGCTTGCCATGGTGGTCATCGCCTCGATGATCGGCGTGCAGGGGCTGGGACAGCCGGTGCTCAAGGCCATCGCCAACCAGTACTTCACCCTCGGCATCTTCAACGGTCTCGCCATCGTCGGCATCGCCATCATGTTCGACCGTGTCAGCCAGGCCTATGGCAAGCGGCTGCAGAAGCACCGGGAGATCGTCCATGGCTGAGCATGCCTTCGGCGGCATCCGGATCCGCCATCTCTACAAGATCTTCGGCCCCAATGCCGCGGCCCATATCGAGGCCGTCAGGAACGGCCTCACCAAGGCGGAGCTCAATGCCAGATACGGCCATGTTCTCGGGCTTCGCGACATCAACATCGAGATGCCCTCGGGCTCCATCCAGGTCATCATGGGGCTTTCCGGCTCGGGCAAGTCGACGCTCATCCGCCATATCAACCGGCTGATCGATCCGACCGCCGGCGAGGTTCTGGTCGACGGCGCCGATGTGGTGAAGATGCCGGAGGCGGAGCTGCGCGAGTTCCGCCGTCACCAGACGGCGATGGTGTTCCAGAAGTTCGCGCTGCTTCCCCATCGCAACGTGCTCGACAACACCATCTTCGGCCTGGAGGTTCAGGGGCTGCCGCGCCAGAAGAGCCTCGATACGGCGATGCGCTGGCTCGAGCGGGTGGGCCTGAAGGGGTTCGAGCAGAAATACCCCAACCAGCTTTCCGGCGGCATGCAGCAGCGTGTCGGCCTGGCGCGGGCGCTGGCCAATGACGCGCCGGTTCTCCTGATGGACGAAGCCTATTCGGCGCTCGACCCGCTGATCCGCATGGACATGCAGACGGTCCTGCTCGACCTGCAGAAGGAGAT
The DNA here is from genome assembly GCA_002600635.1 of Rhizobium sp. ACO-34A. Lineage (NCBI taxonomy): Bacteria > Pseudomonadati > Pseudomonadota > Alphaproteobacteria > Hyphomicrobiales > Rhizobiaceae > Rhizobium > Rhizobium sp. ACO-34A. The sequence continues at coordinate 294,698 of CP021373.1, forward strand.
CCGCAAGACCATCGTGTTCATCACCCACGATCTCGACGAGGCCCTCAGGCTCGGCGACCGGATCGCCATCCTGCGCGACGGCGAGGTGATCCAGCAGGGCACCAGCCAGGACATCGTCCTGCGCCCGGCCGACGCCTATGTCGAGAACTTCGTCCGGGAAGTGAACCGGGCACGCGTCATCCATGTCGAAGCCGTCATGGATCCGCTCGACGGCGCCGACACATCCAACACGCCCGACACATCCGGCACCCCCCGCATCCCCGCCGACATCACCATCGAAGACGCCGTCCGGATTCTCTCCGATACCCCCCGCACCCAGGCAATCGTCACCGACCCGACCGGAAAACCGATCGGTAAACTCGACCTCCACAAACTCCTCAAGGCCATGGTGAGCCCAAAACATTGACGACAAGGACGGAAACGGGGGCGGCATCGCGTTTGCGAATGCCGCCCTTCCCTCACACGTCCATGTTGATGTTCATGCCTTCCGGCGCCGCATACATCGCCATGTTCTTGCGCGACAAATCGAGATGGGCGCGGATCAGGACGTCGCAGCGTTCACCGTCGTGATTGGCGATGGCATCGATGATCTCATCGTGCTGGCGCGATGCCTCTTCCAGTTCCTGTTGCATGCGCTGGGTGCTGGGACGATAGAAGATCTTTCCGATCCTTGCATGATCGATCAGCAACCGACGAAGGCTCGGCAGAAGATAGGCATTGTTGGCAATCTCGCCGATGCGGAGATGGAACTGGTCGTTGTAGAACACGCGATCATCGATATTGCCGCTCTGAACCGCATCGCGGAAATTATCCTGTATGTCGCGAAGACCGGCGATATCGGCTTTCGTGGCGACTTCGGCGGCGAGCTTCGTCGTGGCGACGTAAATCATCGGGGCCACCAGAAAGAAATCCCTGAGCGACTGGTAGCTCATCGACGTGACCCGAGCCGGCCGATTGGCTTCGAGTTCGATAAACCCTTCCCCTGCAAGCTGGCGCATGGTTTCCCGAACGGGAGGACGTGACAGGCCGAACTCTTCACTCAGGGCAACTTCGTCCAGAACCGAGCCCGGTGCGATCTGCATCGTCAGGATTCTGTGGCGCAAACTGCTGCTGAGTGCGGTCTTTCTATCTACTCCCGCATTTGCGTCGCCGGACACTCGATCCACTGCCATATCTCACTCCCTACCAGTGATTGCGTCTACCGATGATAGACGATTCGATCCGTAATGGTTTCCCTCCTGCCGCGTCCGGGCCCACAATTCAATATGAACCGGCCGATCGGCCCTTCCGGCTTCATTGAACGCCGTCTATTGACAGTCTATCAATTGTCTATCTATTGTATTATTTATTGTGAATGTCAAACGACGACGGGGATAAACGCCGCTCTCATGGTGGTACGCCTCCGTCGTTCGAAACCGAAATCGTGGACCGTTAGCAATGACAGCCTTCCCATTTCCCGGACTGAATCTCGCGATCACTACGCCCTTCGACGACAGCGGACGTATCGACTTCGTCAGGCTTGAAGAAAATCTCGAACGTTATCTCTCGATCGGCATACCGGGCTTCGTGCTGAGCTCGGGAACGGGCATGCACGCCTACCTTTCCAGCGATGAATCCAGGGAGCTGGTGCGGCGCGGCGCGAAAATCATCAACGGCCGCGCGACGGTGATCGCCCAGACCTCTGCCCTGTTGACCGGTGATGTCGTTGACCGCACCAGGCACGCGGCGGACTGCGGTGCGGATGGCGTCATGGTGCTCCCTCCCTTCTTCGAAGGCCCCACGGATGATGAGGGCATCGTGGATTTCTACACGGAAGTCGCGAGCGCCGGTCTGCCTGTGATCGGCTACAACGTGCCGCATGCGGTCGGTGTCACCATCACACCGACGCTCCTTCGCGAACTCTGCGCCATCCCGAACTTCTGCGCCGTCAAGGACAGCAGTGGCGATCTTGGCAAGCAGGCTTCGCTGATCCGCACCGGCCTGCCGGTCATGAACGGCGCCGACCACCTGGTTCCCTTCGCACTCCTTGCAGGATGCAGCGGTCTCATCTGGGGTGGAGCAAACTTCGCGCCACGAACCTCTCTTGCACTGGTGAATGCGGCAATGGCTGGAAACTGGGCCGAAGCGCGCAAGATCTGGGCATCGCTTGAACCCGCCATGTCGCTGATCTGGGAAGGCGACTATGTGCAATCGGTCTACGCGGCCGCGAAGCTTTCCGGCTATGGTGCCGGCAATCCCCGCAAGCCGCTGAGAGCGCTGCCTGCCCATCGTGTGACAGACCTTGAGGCTGCTCTCGGTGATCTTGTCCGGCTGGAAGCCTGACGATGAAAAGGATCGTCACAGCCACGAGACTTCCCAGGAATACCGGCGTCTCCGCCTGGGTCGCGATGCTGGAGCCTCGCAGGGCGAACCCGCCGCTTCAGGCGGATATTTCCGCCGACATCGTCATCATAGGCGCGGGTTTCGCGGGACTTTCCGCGGCGAAACGCATGGTCGAACTGGATCCCCGCCTGAAGGTTGTCGTGCTTGAGGCCGGTGTCATCGGGGAGGCTGCCGCCGGACGCAATTCGGGCTTCCTGATCGATCTCCCCCACGAAGTCTCATCGGATGATTACGGCGGCGATTCCACACAACGGAGCAAGGAAGCCATCGAAATCAGCCGGACCGCGATCGCGCTGGCCAGCTCGATTGCTGCTGAACAAGGCTGGACCAGGGATATCTTCGACCCCTGTGGCCGTTACAGCGTCGCGATCAGCGAAGAAGGCGACAACCATCTGACCGACTATGCGGCCCAGCTGGAAAAATTCGGAGAGAAGCATCAACTTCTTGATGCAAGCGAGATCGCCGGGATCACCGGCAGCAAGGCTTACACCTCGGCCCTGTTCACGCCGGGTACGGTCATGGTCCAGCCAGCCGCCTATATCCGGGGCGTGGCGGATTCCCTGACGAACTCGGTTTCGATTTACGAACAGTCTCCCGCCATACGCCTTGAAGGCACGGGCTCTACCTGGCTGGTAAAAACGCCCGAGGGCTCGGTCAGTACCACCAGGATTCTACTGGCCAACAACGGTCACGCGGAGAGCTTTGGATATTTCGGAGGCCAGCTTCTCCATGTCTTCACCTTTGCTTCGATGACCCGGGAATTCGATCCGGCGCGTCTGGCGGGGCAGAGAAGATGGGCCGCGACACCGGCCCTGCCGATGGGAACGACGGTGCGCCGGGTGCAAGGTGCTGGTGGTGACCGCATTCTCGTCCGTTCGCGCTATACCCATCATGCCAACCTCGAAGTCAGTGCCGCCACGCTTCGGCGAGCCGGGGCACAGCACGACCGCAAATTCAGGGCCCGTTTTCCCGACCTCGGCGATATGCCGATGGAATATCGCTGGGCCGGCGCGATGGCCGTGACCTGGAATTCCGTCCCCGCCTTTGGCGAAGTCGAGCGCGGGGTTTTCGCGGCATGCGGATGCAATGGCGTCGGAGCGACGAAAGCCACCGCCACGGGCATTGCGACGGCTGAACTCATGCTCGGCCACACATCAAGGCTGACGGAAATCTACAGCCGTTTCGACAAACCGAAAGCGATGCCGCCGCAGCCGTTCAGAACAATCGGCGCGAAAGCAAGCCTCGCCTATCGGGAATGGAGGGCTGGAGCCGAATGACCGGCAGGGCGCCGAGGGAAACCTCGCCGTCCCGCAGGAATGTCATCAATCGGATTCTTGCGGCGATCCGACGATCTATTCAACCGCCGCCAAATTAAAGAGGGAACGAATATGAAGCATTTGTTGTCATCGACGTGTGTTGTTATTGGGCTGCTTGGGGGTGTGTCTGCTGTTGAGGCTGCGGAGTGCGGCAGCATCACGATCGCGAGCATGAACTGGCAGAGCGCGGAGGTCCTGTCGAACCTCGACAAGTTCATCCTGAACGAGGGCTATGGCTGCGAGGCCGAGATCACGGTCGGGGATACGGTTCCGACGATCACCTCGATGGCGGAGAAGGGCGAGCCGGATATCGCGCCGGAGGCCTGGATCGATCTCCTGCCGGACGTGGTCAAGAAGGGAACGGAAGAAGGCCGCATCGTGCAGGTCGGCTCGCCGCTTCCCGATGGCGGCGTGCAGGGCTGGTGGATCCCCAAATACATCGCCGACGCCCATCCCGACATCAAGACCATTCCCGACGTGCTGAAGCATCCCGAGCTGTTCCCGGATCCGGAAGACGCAAGCAAGGGCGCAGTCTTCAACGGGCCGCAGGGCTGGGGCGGCACGGTGGTCACCGCTCAATACTATAAGGCCTTCGAGGCCGAGAAGGCCGGCTTCACACTGGTCGATACCGGTTCGGCGGCAGGCCTCGACGGCTCCATCGCCAAGGCCTATGAGCGCAAGCAGGGCTGGGTCGGCTATTACTGGGCTCCCACCGCTTTGCTCGGCAAATACGCCATGGTCAAGCTCGAAGCCGGCGTTCCCGAGGACGCGGCCGAATGGAAGCGCTGCAACACGGTTGCCGACTGCGCCGATCCGAAGCCCAATGCCTGGCCGACCGACCATGTCGTGACGCTGGTCGCCAGGTCCTTCTCGGAAAAGGCCGGCCCCGAGGTGATGGACTATCTCGCCAAGCGCTCCTGGAGCAACGATACGGTCAACAAGCTGATGGCCTGGATGACCGACAATCAGGCGAGCGGCGAGGAAGGCGCCAGGCACTTCCTCGAGGAGAATGCCGACCTGTGGAAGAACTGGGTGAGCCCGGAAGCGGCCAAAAAGATCGAAGCTGCCCTCTAACGGCAGGACCGGTCAATGATGTGCGATGCGCCTTGCGGCGCGTCGCACCGTTCACAGCCGAACAACAAGAACAAGGATCGGCTCTTTCGAGAAGGGGAACCGAATGGACTGGTTTTTTAAATTCCCGCATATGGACGACGACACCCTGCGCAGCCTGAAGAAGGTCATCGACGAGGGCTTTCGCGGCTTCACCCGCGCTTATGGCGACACGATCGAGGGCTTCTTCGCCCCCCTGCAGCAATTCCTGATCGCGTCCGAACGCTTCATGACCAAGACGCCCTGGCCGGTGATCACCCTGCTCATCCTGGCGATCGCCTTCGCCGCCACGCGCAGCCTGAAGATCACGCTTGGCTGTCTGGCCACCCTCCTGCTGATCGGCTACTTCGACATGTGGGACGACACGATGCGCACGATCTCGATGATCTTCGTCTGCACCGTGCTGTCGATCGCCATCGGCATTCCGATCGGCATCCTGATGTCGCGCTCCGACCGGGTGCAGCGCACGATCAGCCCGATCCTCGACGTCATGCA